>NZ_JBITCO010000008.1:107696-285094 GCF_044453265.1 Kitasatospora sp. NPDC051705
ACGTGGGGGGGGGGGGGGGGGGGGGGGGGGGGGGGGGGGGGGGGGGGGGGCGGGGCGGGGGGGGGGGGGGGGCCCCCCCCCCCGCCCCTGGACGGGTGCCGCGCGGCGTCAGGCGGCGGTGAACTTGAAGGTGCGGTCCTTGTCGCCGCTCTTGTCGAGCAGCGGGGTGAGGGCGTCCGCGACGTCCTGCGGGGTGAGCACGGCGGTCTGGCCGTTCTTCTTGACCTTCACCTTGTCGAACACGCCGTCCAGCTGGGCCTTCAGCGCGTCGAGGTCCCACTTGGGCACGATCTTGCCGGAGGCGTCCGGGACGAGCGTCAGCGCCTTGGCGGCGCTCTTCGGCCCGAAGTCCCACTTCTTGACGCCGACCAGGACGTGGATGTTGCCGTTGACCGCGGACTTGCCGAGGCTGTCGGCGGCGGCCTGCAGCGCCTGGGCGGAGGTCTTGGGCTGGGCGGCCGTCACCGCGAGGGCGACCGGCTGGTCGGGCTTGCCGGCCGCGCGGTCGCGGTAGGCCTGCTCGACCACGTCGAGGGCGCTCGCCGAGTCCACGGCCTGGCCGGCCCGGCCGGGCACGACGACCGGGTCGCCGTTGTCGGCGAACTTGACGTAGCCCTCCTGCAGCCCGGAGCCCGAGCCGGCGGCCAGGGTGTCCAGGGCGGCCTTCAGCTTGGCCCGGTCGACCTTGACCTCCGGGGCGACGGCCTTGGTGCCGCCCTGGAGGGACTTGATGACGTCCACCGGGTTGTAGCTGTGCTGGGCGAGGCCGTCCACGGTGCCGGTGGTGTCGAAGGCGAGCCCGGCCACGGTCGGGTCGAGGTCCAGCACCTGGTCGCCGACCTTCAGCTTGAGCGGCTGCTGACCGGCCTTGCCGACGGTCTCGTCGAGCTGGTGGATGGCCTGGTCGCGGCTGCTGCCGCCGATGTCGGTGCCGAGCACGACGGTGCCCTTGGGGATGTCGGACTGGTTGAGCATCAGGCCGGTGCCGTACGCGGCGGCGCCGAGGAACAGCACCCCGCCGACGCCGTAGACGGCCAGCTTGACGAGCTTCTTGCCGGAACCGCCGCGCTTGCCCTTGGCAGGCTCGGCCTTCGCCGGCTGCGGCGCCGGCTTGGCCGCCGCCGGACCGGCCGGCGCGGGCCTGCCCTGGGCCGGGTGCGGCTGGGCGCCGTCGGGGCGCGGGCCGGGAGTCGGCAGCGGGGTGAACTCGGTGGCCTCCGGGTCCTGGCCGGCCTGCTGCGGGCGGCCCGGGGCCGCGCCGGGCGCTCCCGGGAAGAGTCCGCCGGGGGCCGGGGCGGCGAAGGCGTCCTGGCCGGGGTGCTGCGGGGCGAAGGCGTCCTGGCCCGGGCGCTTGGTGGCGAACGGGTCGGCGCCGGCCGGGGCCGAGGCGAACAGGCCGGGCTGCGGGCGGGTCTCGCCGCCGTGCGCGGCGCCGTTCTGCGGCAGGCCGGATATGGCGCCGGGCGGCGGAGTGTTCTCGCGGACCGGCCGGAAGCCGTCGACCGAGGTGTCCTCCGGGTTGGCCTCGCCGGCCGCCGGGCCCTGCGGGTGGGCGCCGGGGCGCGGGCCCTGCTGCGGGCCGCCGGCCGGTCGGCCGCCCCGAGGGGCGCCGTTGGGCCGCGCGCCGTTGGGCTGCGCGCCGTTCTGCGGGCGGGCGCCGCGCTGGCCGCGGGCACCGGCCTCGGGTGCCGCCGGGGCGAACGGGTCGGCGACGGGGGCGGCGGCCTCGTAGACGCCGGGCTCCTCCGCGGGGGCCTGCGGACCGGCCGGGTTCGACGCCTGCGCGGGCACCGGACGGCCGTTCGGGCGGGCCGCGCCCTGGGCGGCCGCGGGGCGGGAGCCGCCCGGCCGGGCGGCGGCGGCCGGGGCGGCCTTCGCGCGCGGCTCGGCGCCGGCGGGCGCGGCCGGGGCCTCCGCGGTGCCCGGGGCGCCGGCGGCGACGGCGGCCGGGGCCGGCTCGCCGGCCTTCTTCTGCCGCGGCCGGAACCAGGCACCGGTGGACTCGGACTCGGAGGTCGCCGGCGGGATCGGCGGGATCTGCCACTCCGGCGGCAGGTTCGGCGGGGTGGCCGTGCGGGTGTCACCCTCCATCACCCCGAGGACGGGGGAGGCGGGCGCGGAACGGTGCCGCGGGCCGCCCGGCTCGGCGGCCGCCGGGGCGTCCTCGCCGGAGCCGCCGTCCTCGTTCTTGACGGTGCTGCGGACCACGACCGGCGGGATCGGGCGCGAGCCCGGGATGTTGATCCGGACCCGGGTGGTCAGCGTGGTCTCGGTCTTGGGGCCGTCGTCCTCGGCGCCCGACGCGGCGCCCTGGGCGGCCGCGGCCCGGTCGCCGCCGGGGAGCCCCGGTGTGCCGTAGGGCGGGGTGCCCGACGGGTAGGCGTCCGGCCCCGTACGCCGCGGCGTCGGGTGGGCGTTGTCAGATTCGCGGCTGCTCAATGCTGCTCTGCTCCGGGTTCGCGGGCGGGCCGTGCGGCGCGACCGCGGTTCGTGGTCGCCGGGCCTGGGCGGGCGGCGGTCGGGTACGGCGTTCTGCGGGACCACCATACTGGGAAGAACTGAGCGGCGAACGGCTTCGGACAGATCCTGATACGTCCGGTTCCTCCGTTATGAGAGTACGGCCGTGTGGTCCTGACTGCGCGTCGTGCGCAGCCCCGTTCGCGCCCCGTGGGCGGGGTCAGCGCGGTGGCGCCGGCACGCCCGGGAACCAGCTCGTGCGGGTGGGCAGGGTGGCGCAGATCACGCCGAGGACGGAGCCGGCGAACAGCCAGGCCAGCGAGGTGGCGTTGGACCACAGCACGTTGTCGCCCTCCGGCCGGGGCACGATCAGCAGCAGCATCGCCAGGAACCAGCCGGCCGCGGGCATCGCGGCGCCGAGCCGGGTGCCGGTGACCCGCAGGCCCGCGTAGAAGGTGGCGCCGGTCGCGGCGAGTGCCAACAGGACTCCCACGGGCGGCCACAAGGCCTGCACAAAGGATCCGCAGACCGACACCGCGATGCCCAGCAGGAAGAACAGCAGGTAGGCCGCGATGCGGGCGGCGCGCGGGGGCTGAGGCTCGGCCAGCCGCTCGTCGCGGGTGCCGAGGACGATCGCCGGGATCGAGCGGCGCGGCGCCCGGGCGGTGGCGGGCTCGGTCATCGGGTGCTCTCCTCGGCGGTGGTGTGCAGCGGCTCGGGGTCGGGCGCCAGGCCCGCGAACAGGTCGTCCTCGGGTCGCCCGGGGCCGGCCTGGCCGCGCACCAGCTGGTAGTACTCGGTGGCGACCAGCGGCTGGCCGAGGTCGTTGGAGAGCGCGAAGAAGGGGCCGGCCACGGTGATCTGGGTGGCGTGGGCGGCCATCGCGGCCGCCTTGCGCCCGGCGTGCGCGGCGCCGTCCAGGACGGTGGTGACCAGCTCGTCGGCCACCACCCCCGGGACGTCGGCCGGGGCGGCCACGCCGGGGAACGGCGCCCGGGCGGCCGTCTCGGCGAGCCCGGCCTCGATCACCGAGCGGGGCATCCGGTTCCAGTACACCTTGGCGATCCGCCAGGCCGGGCCCAGCTCCGGGCGGTGGGCCGGGTCGGCCGCCAGCTCGTACCCGCGCATCGCGACCCGGTGCGCCTGGACGTGGTCCGGGTGCCCGTAGCCGCCGTCCTCGTCGTAGGTGACCAGCACCTGCGGCCTGACCTCGCGGATCACCGCGACGAGGTGGCCGGCCGCCTCGTCCACGTCGGCCTGCCAGAAGCAGCCGGGCACGTCGTTGTCGGGCACGCCCATCATCCCGGAGTCGCGGTAGCGCCCCGGTCCGCCGAGGAAGCGGAAGTCGGTGACGCCGAGGGCGCGCATCGCCTCGGTGAGCTCGCCGATCCGGTACGTACCGAGGGTGTCGTCCCGATCGGCCGTCAGGTGGGCCAGCTCGGGGGGGATCACCTCGCCGCCCTCGCCGAGGGTGCAGGTCACCAGGGTGACGTGGGCGCCCTCGGCGGCGTACCGGGCCATGGTGGCGCCGTTGCCGATCGACTCGTCGTCGGGGTGGGCGTGCACCAGGAGCAGGCGGCGGCCGGTAGTCGCGGTCATGGGAGGAAGCCTAACGACCGGCCGGTCGCGGGTCGGGCCGGGCGGGGGTCAGAGCTTCAGGCCGTTGATCATCCCGGCGAGGTTGCTGGTGAACTGGCTGATCGACGGCGCGATCGAGCTGGACGCCAGGTAGAAGCCGAGCAGCGCGCAGACGATCGCGTGCGCGAGCTTCAGCCCGGAGCGGCGGATCAGCACCACCACGATGACCAGCATCAGCATGGCTGCGGAGACGGACAAAGCCATGTCGGCTCACACCCCTTCTCGGGTGCGCCGCCCCCGGGGAGGGCGGCGGTGGGACCGTGCGGGACTTGCGGTCGGGTGACCGGGGCCCGGGACGGGGCCCGACGATCACTCGCCTGAGCCAGTCTTACCCGATGGGTAAGGGGAGCATTACATTCAGTGAGTCCCCGCGCGCCGGGGCACGGTGGCACCGGTGGGGCGCACGGGCCGGTCGGAGGGGGTGCGGGGCCCTCCGGGGCGTCCTCGGCGAGGATGCTCCGAACGAGTGATCACCGGGCTTCCGGCGGGCGGGAGTCCGCCGTCGTAGGGTCTGGTGCCATGACCACCCACACCCCTGCGGACACCTTCCCCCGGCAGTACGCGCGCACCCTGCGCTATACCGTCGGCGCGCCCCGCTCCTTCTCCGTCGCACCCGACGGCTCACGGGTCGTCTTCCTGCGCTCCCGCGCAGGCGGCGACCGGGCCAACCTGCTCTGGAGCCTCGACACCGGCACCGGCGAGGAGCGGATCGCCGCCGACCCGGCCGCGCTGCTCGGCGGCGGCGAGGAGGACCTCTCGCCCGCCGAGAAGGCCCGCCGCGAGCGCAGCCGCGAGGGATCGGCCGGCATCGTCGGGTACGCGCTGGACGCGGCCGGCCGGCTGGCCGCCTTCGCGCTCTCCGGCCGGCTGTTCACCGCCGACCTGACCACCGGCGACACCGCCGAACTGCCCGCCGCCGGCCCGCTGCTGGACCCGCGGGTCTCCCCGGACGGCGTCCACGTCGCCTACGCCAACACCGCCGGCGAACTGCGGATCACCCGCACCGACGGCACCGGCGACCGGGTGCTCGCCGAGCCCGACGGCCCGAACATCACCTGGGGCCAGGCCGAGTTCATCGCCCAGGAGGAGATGGACCGCGACCGCGGCTTCTGGTGGTCCCCGGACGGCGACCGGCTGCTGGTCGAGCGCGCCGACGACTCCCCGGTGCGCCGCTGGTGGATCGCCGACCCGGCCAACCCCGAGCGCGAGCCCGCCGAGGTCGCCTACCCGGCCGCCGGCACCGCCGACGCCGAGGTCGGCCTCTGGCTGGTCGACCTGGACGGCGACCGCACCGAGGTGCGCTGGGACCGCGCGGCCTTCCCGTACCTGGCCCGGGTGCACTGGTCCGCGGGCGGCGCGCCGCTGCTGCTCGTCCAGGCCCGTGACCAGCGCAGCCAGCTGCTGCTCGGCCTGGACCCGGCCACCGGTGCCACCGAGGTGCTGCTGGAGGAGCGCGACGACGCCTGGCTGGAGCTGTTCCCGGGCGTCCCGGCCTGGACGCCGGACGGCAAGCTGGTCCGGATCGCCGACGTCGGTGAGGCCCGTGCGCTGGTGATCGGCGAGGAGACCGTCACCGGGGCCGACCTGCACCTGCGGTCGGTCGTCGCGGTCACCGACGACGAGGTGTTCTTCACCGCCTCCGGCGGCGCCGCGGAGACCGACCCGGAGCCCGGCTGGATCGCCGTCGGCCGGATCAGCCACGACGGCAAGCGGCTCGGCTGGGAGTCCTCCAACGGCCGGCCGTTCACCTCCGTCACCAGCGCCGTGCACGCCGGCGGGATCACCGTGCGCGCCACCGCCGAGCCCGACCTGCCCGGCAGCCTGGTCACCGTCGCCCGGGACCTGCCCGAGGGCGTGGTCGTCGACGAGGTCGCCGTCATCGCCTCGTACGCCGAGACCCCGGTCATCACCGCCCGCCCGGTCTTCCGCTTCGCGGGCGAGCGCCGCATCCCGGCCGCCGTCTTCCTGCCCACCGGCTACGACCGCGAGCGGGACGGCCTGCTGCCCGTCCTGATGGACCCGTACGGCGGCCCGCACGGCCAGCGCGTCGTCCAGGCGCACAACCCGCACCTCAACTCGCAGTGGTTCGCCGACCAGGGCTTCGCCGTGGTCGTCGCCGACGGGCGCGGCACCCCCGGGCGCGGCCCGGCCTGGGAGAAGTCGATCGCCTTCGACTTCGCCGGAGCCACCCTGGACGACCAGGTGGACGCGCTCCATTCGCTCGCCGGGGAGTTCCCGCTGGACCTCGGACGGGTCGCGATCCGCGGCTGGTCCTACGGCGGCTACCTCTCCGCGCTCGCCGTGCTGCGCCGCCCGGACGTCTTCCACGCGGCCGTCGCCGGCGCGCCCGTGACCGACTGGGAGCTGTACGACACCCACTACACCGAGCGCTACCTCGGCCACCCCGCCGAGCGGCCCGAGGTGTACGCCGCCAACTCGCTCACCGGGTACGCCGCCGCGCTGGAGCGGCCGCTGATGATCATCCACGGTCTGGCGGACGACAACGTGGTGGCCGCGCACACCCTGCGGCTCTCCTCCGCACTGCTCGCGGCCGGCCGCCCGCACACCGTGCTGCCGCTGTCCGGCGTCACCCACATGACGCCGCAGGAGAAGGTCGCGGAGAACCTGCTGCTGCTCCAGGTCGACTTCGTGAAGCGCTCGCTGGGGCTGTGAGCGGATGAGGGGGAGCGGGGTCGGAACAGGGCGCCGGGGCCCTTCGCGTACGGTGCCGCGGGGCCCTGCCGCTCCCCCCTGGCCGCGTGTGCCCGGACGGGCGACCAGTCCGGCCTCGACGTGACCACACGCTAGCCCCCGGTACCGACAGGGGGCCGCCGAACGGCGCAACGGTGGCCGGCACCCCGCCCGGGGTGCCGGCCACCGGCATGACATCCGTCATGTCGAAGCCGGGACGGCGCACACTGCCGACCACCCCCGCCCGCGCGGGACTCTGAAGCGGTGCGAACGACAGTGACACCACCAGGGGAGAGGAGCCGGGCGATGGGCACCGAGGTGGCAGCCTTCCGCGGCGTCGGGAAGAGCTACGGCCGGGTACGCGCCGTGGACGACCTCGACCTCGTGCTGAGGGCGGGCGAGACCGTCGCCCTGCTCGGCCCGAACGGCGCCGGCAAGTCCAGCAGCCTGGACCTGCTGCTCGGCCTGCGCGACCCCGACCAGGGCAGCGTCACGCTGTTCGGCGGCACGCCGCGGGAGGCCGTCACGGCCGGCCGGGTCGGCGCGATGCTGCAGAGCGGCGGGCTGATGGCCGACGTCAAGGTCCGCGAGCTGGTCCGGCTCGCCTGCGACGTCCACCCGCGCGGCCGGTCGGTCACCGAGGTGCTGACCGACGCCGGGATCGCGGACATCGCGGAACGGCGGGTCGACAAGCTGTCCGGCGGCCAGGAGCAGCGGGTCCGCTTCGCCCTCGCGATCGCCGGGGACAACGACCTGATCGTCCTGGACGAACCCACCACCGGCATGGACGTGACCGTCCGGCAGGCGTTCTGGGCGAGCATGCGGGCGCAGGCCGACGCCGGGCGCACGGTGCTGTTCGCCACCCACTACCTGGAGGAGGCGGACTCGATCGCCGACCGCGTCCTCGTGCTGCACCGCGGCCGGCTGATCGCCGACGGCAGCTCCGCCGAGATCAAGGCGCGCGCCGGGGCCCGCCGGATCGCCTTCGAGCTCCACGACGCGGACCTGACGGAGGCCGCCGCCCGCTTCGACGAGGGCGTGCTGCGCACCCTGCCGGGCGTCCGGTCGCTGGACGTCACCGCCCGGGTCCCGGGGGTGCGGACCGTCCGGATCCGGACCGCGGACGCCGACGCCAGCGTCGCCGGGCTCTACCGGGCGGGCCTGTACCCGCGCGGGCTGGAGGTCACCGGCCTCGGCCTGGAACAGGCCTTCCTGACCATCACCGGCGAGCAGGACCAGCACGAGGCCGCGAAGGAGAACGCGCGATGACCACCCTGATCCGGCTGGAGATCCTGCGGACCCTCCGCAACCGGCGCTACCTGCTCTTCACGATCGCCTACCCGGCGCTGATGTACTTCTTCTTCATCCACGCCTACGGCTCCACCGCGCAGGCCGGCGGCCTGCCGGTGAAGACCTACTTCATGGTCTCGATGGCCACCTTCGGCGCCGTCGGGGCGGTGCTGACCGGCAGCGCGCAGCGGATCTCGCTGGAGCGCAAGAGCGGCTGGGTGCGCCAGCTGCGACTGACCGCGCTGCCCGGCCGGGCGTACACCCTCGGCAAGATCGCTGCGAGCTCGGTGACCACGCTGCCGGCGATCCTGGTGGTCTTCGCGGTCGGCGCGAGCCAGGGCGTGTCGCTGGGCGCGGCGCAGTGGGTCGGCCTGGCGGCCGCGCTGTGGCTGGGCAGCTTCGTGTTCGCGGCGCTCGGGGTGGCGCTCGGGTACGCCGCGGCGCCGGACTCGGTGCAGACCATCGTGATGATCACCTACATGGTGATGGCGCTGTTCGGCGGGACGTGGTTCCCGGTGAGCGGCTCGCTGGAGAGGTTCGCCCGGTTCAACCCGGTCTACCTGTACAACAAGCTGGCCACCTTCACCCAGCCCGGGCACTCCCTGGACACCGCCGCGGTCGCCGGGCTGCTCGCCTTCCTCGCGGTGTTCGTCGCGGCCGCGGCGGCCCTGTACCGCCGCGACACCCGACAGGCATGATGACCGCCATGAACGACACGCGCCAGGCCCACCCGTCCGACGAGACCCCGGACGCGGGCCCGGCGCGCGCGTCGTTCATGAACGTCCCCGGCTCCCCGGTCGAGACCCGCCGGCAGCTGCTGGTCAAGGTCGCCTGGATGCTGCTGTGGATGATCTACCTCGCCTACCCGGTGGGCGACCTGCTGCACGGCGGCCACGGCCCGGCCGGCAAGGTGCTCGGCTGGGGCTGCCTGGCGTTCTTCGTGGCGGGCTACGTCCTGCTGGTGATCTTCCGCTCGACGGCCGGGATGCGGCCGCGGGCCTGCCGGGCGATCGTCGCGGTCATGGTGGCGCTCGCGACCGCCTCCTCCTTCGTGCTCGGCGGAGCGTTCCTCACCCTCTTCATCTACGCCTCGGTGTGCGTCGCGATCGTCACCCCGCCGCGCTACGCGCTGCCCGCGCTCGGCGGCATGGCCGGCCTCACCGCCGTGGTCGGACTGCTGATCCACGCGGGCGTCGACAACGTCTCGACCTTCACCCTCAGCGCCTTCCTCTCCGGCGCCGCGATGACCGGCCTGCAGCGGCTGGTCGCCACCATGAAGGAGCTGCGCGAGGCGCGGGCCGCGGTCGCGCACCTGGCCGCCTCCGAGGAACGGCTGCGCCTGGCCCGCGACCTGCACGACCTCCTCGGGCACTCGCTGTCGCTGATCACGCTGAAGAGCGAGCTGGCCGGGCGCTTCCTGGACGCCGGCAAGGACGAGGCGGCGCGGACGCAGGTCGCCGACATCGAGCAGGTCGCCCGGCAGTCGCTGATCGACGTCCGGGAGGCGGTCACCGGCTTCCGCCGCCCCACCATGCCGGTCGAACTCGCCGCCGCGCGCACGGCGCTGGCCGCCGCGCAGGTCCGGCTGGAGGCCGCGCCGGAGCTCGTCGACGCCTGGCCCGGGCTGGCCGACGAGGAGGCCGGCGCGCTGGCCTGGGCGCTGCGCGAGGCCGTCACCAACATCGTCCGGCACGGCGAGGGCGCCACCGTCTGCACCGTCACCGCCGACGAGAGCTGGGAGGGCGGCGGCGAGCGCTACGCCGTCCTGGAGATCGCCGACGACGGGCGCGGACCGGGCAAGTCCCAGGCCGGGAACGGGCTCTCCGGGCTGGAGGAGCGGCTGGCCCTGGTCGGCGGCCGTCTGCGGACCGGCCCGGGGCCGCGCGGCAGGGGGTTCCGGCTGCGGGCCTCGGTGCCGCTGCGCACCGTCGCCGTCGTCCCCGAGGCCTCCGAGAGGGCGTAGCGCGGGCCCGGAACCGCCCCTACGGGCGGGGCCGCGCAAGCCCTAAGGTCGGGGCATGAGTGACATTCAGAACGGGGCCCCGATCCGGGTGCTGCTGGCCGAGGACCAGGGGATGGTCCGGGAGGCGCTGGCGGCCCTGCTCGGCCTCGAGGGGGACATCGACGTCGTCGCGCAGGTCGGCCGCGGGGACGAGGTGGTGGCGGCGGCGCTGGCGAACGACGTGCAGGTCGCCGTGCTGGACATCGAGATGCCGGGGCTGACGGGCATCGAGGCGGCCGCCGAGCTGCGCCGGGCGGCGCCGGGGACGCGGGTGGTGATCGCGACGACCTTCGGCCGGCCCGGGTACCTGCGGCGGGCGATGGAGTCGGGCGCGGACGCCTTCCTGGTGAAGGACGCGCCGGCCTCGGAGCTGGCGGAGGCGATCCGCCGGGTGCTGCGCGGGGAGCGGGTGATCGATCCGGTGCTGGCCGCGGCCGCGCTCGCCGAGGGGGCGAACCCGTTGACCGCACGGGAGCGCGACGTGCTGGGCGCGGCCGCGGACGGCGCGGTGAACGCGGACATCGCGCAGCGGCTGCACCTGTCGGAGGGGACGGTCCGCAACTACCTCTCGATGGCGATCCAGAAGACCGCGGCCCGCAACCGCACCGAGGCGGTCCGGATCGCCCGCGAGAAGGGCTGGCTGTAGGGCCCGGCCCCGGCCGGCCGCGTCAGTTGAGCCGGTGGCGGGCCGCCCGGGCCTCCTGGCGGACCTTGACGGCGGTGTCCGGGTCGAAGGCGTCCAGGATCTGCGCGTAGGCGTCCATCTCGGCCGAGCCGCCGAGGAAGTCGCCGGTCCGCACCAGCAGTTCGGCGCGTTCGAGGCGCAGTTGGGCGGGGTGGCGGGGCAGCAGCAGGGCGAGTTCGGTGGCCCAGAGCTGGGTACGGGCGTGTTCGGGGCGGTCGGCGGCCCAGGCGCGGATGTTGCCGAGCACCCGCAGCACGATGTCGAGCGGCTGGGCCGGGGTGAGCAGGGCGGGGCTGAAGTCCTGCCCGGCGGCGGCGACCAGCCGTTCGGCGTCGTCGGGATCGAGCAGCCGCCCGCCGTGGAAGGGGTCGGCGAGCACGTACTCCTCGCCGCCGCCGGGGGAGCCGACGGCGACGATGAAGTGGCCGGGCAGGGCGATGCCGTGGACGGCGAGCCCGGCCCGCCGCCCGACCGCCGTCCACACCAGCGACAGCATGATCGGCAGTCCGCGCCGCCGCCGCAGCACGTCGGGCAGCAGGGAGGACTCCAGCCGCCGGTAGTCGGACTGCCGTCCGTGGAACCGCTCCCGCCCGCCGAGGACGGCGGCGAGCAGGGCGGCGGTCTCCTCGGGCCCGGTGGGGGCGCGCTGGGCGACGGCGAGCCGGACGGCGCTCGCGTGCCGGTCGAGCGCGGCCTCGCAGGCGGCGAGCAGGGCGTCCACGCTCGGCGGTTCGCCGGGGTCGTCCGGGTCGAGGACCGGGCCGTGTTCGGCCGCGGCCAACAGGCAGAGCAGCACCGGGTCGGGGTGCTCGGAGCGGGCGACGGTCCGGAAGCGGTCTCTGCTCTGCTCGGTCACGGTGACGGCGACGGCTTTCGTACGGCGGGCGGGCAAGCGGACGGACGGGCGGGTCGAACGGCGCGGGCTACTCGGACGGGTGGTGCCGGCCCTCGGGGAGCAGGGTGTAGTGGTAAGTGTGACTGGTCGTGAAGCCGAGTCCGTCATAGAGCGCGATCGCCCCGGTGTTGTCGGCCTCGACCTGCAGGTACCCGCCGGCGGCCCCCTCCTCCGCGGCCCGGGAGGCGAGCACCGCCATCACGGCCGTGGCCAGCCCGGCCCGCCGGGCGCGGGGCGCGACCTCGACCGCGCCGAAGCCCGCCCAGGGTCCGTCGACGACGCAGCGCCCGATCGCCAGCGGCGGCTGCCCGGGGGCGCCGGGCACGGTGGCGAACCAGACCGACGGGCCGCCGTGCAGCACCCGCGACGCGGCCTCCTCCAGGGCCTGGTCCCCGGTCACCCGCCGGTACAGCGAGAGCCACGCCGCGTCGGCGGTCCGGGAGAGCCGCACCCGGTCGTGCCCGGACCCGGCCCGGGCGAGGCCGGCCAGCGGGACGGTGCGGACCAGGGTGGGCGCGTGCCCGGCGCCCAGCCGGTCGAGTTCGGCGCGCAGGTCCTGCGGTGCGCCGGGTTCGACCACCTCGACGTGGGCGGGCAGCCCGCGCGCCGCGTACCAGTCGCGGACGGCCGCGAGCGCGTCCGCGGTGGGCAGCCCCGGGTCGCCGAGGGCCTGGACGGAGTTGGCCCTGCGGGTGAACCCGGCCGAGGCGCGCAGCGTCCACTCGCCGAGCGGCTCCTGTTCGACGGCGGGCCAGCCGCGCGCGGCGGTCCGCTGGAGTTCGATGGGGCCGGCGGCGGGCAGCGGGGCGCGGCGGGCCGGGAAGAGGGGCACGACCTTGCCCGCGACCAGCAGTTTCTCGGCGAAGGCGACCGGCTCGCCGGTGCGCGGAACGACCGTCAGTCCATGATCGTCCCACGATGTGAGCACGCCGATCGAATCCCGGAACACCGGGCGGCCGTCGACGAACTCCGAGAGGCGCCGGACGGACACGCGTCGTCCCACGTCAGAGCGGTCTATCCGGACCTCCGGACGGTCCTGGACCGGGCCGCCTGCCGTCATCTGGGCACCTCCTGTGCATTTGCCGTCTCCGACCCGCGATACTAGGGGCGGGCATCGACGACGCCGCGCTCACCGCGCACGCGAGCAGAACAGAACGGGCCGCCACGGCGGCTCTTCCGAGGAGGAACGACAGCGTGACCTACGTCATCGCGCAGCCTTGTGTCGACGTGAAGGACAAGGCGTGCATCGAAGAGTGCCCGGTTGACTGCATCTACGAGGGCGAACGATCGCTCTACATCCACCCGGATGAGTGTGTCGACTGTGGCGCTTGCGAGCCGGTCTGCCCGGTCGAGGCGATCTTCTACGAGGACGACACTCCCGAGGAGTGGAAGGACTACTACAAGGCGAACGTCGAGTTCTTCGACGACCTGGGTTCGCCCGGTGGCGCCTCGAAGCTGGGCCTGATCGAGCGAGACCACCCGTTCATCGCCGCTCTGCCGCCGCAGAACGCCGACCACTGACGATCGGTGGCAACTGAGCTGTGAGCACCAACAGCACGCGCGCGCCGTTCCCGGGCCACCCGGGGGCGGCGCGCCGCGTTTCAGACCTCCTCCCGGTCTTCCCCTGGGACAAGCTGGAGCCGTACAAGGCGACCGCCCTGGCCCACCCGGACGGCCTCTGCGACTTCTCCGTGGGCACCCCGGTGGACCCGGTCCCCGAGGTGGTCCAGAAGGCACTGGCCGCCGCCACGGACACGCCCGGCTACCCGACGGTCTGGGGCCCGGTGGAGCTGCGCGAGGCGATCGCCGGCTGGCTGCACCGCCGCTGCGGCGCCGAGATCGGCCCGCAGGCCGTCCTGCCGACCGTCGGCTCCAAGGAGCTGGTGGCCTGGCTGCCGACCCAGCTCGGCCTCGGCCCCGGCGACCAGGTCGCCTACCCGCGGCTGGCCTACCCGACCTACGAGGTCGGCGCGCGGCTGTGCGGCGCGGAGCCCGTCGAGTACGACTCGGTGGACGAGCTGGACGGCTCCCGGGTACGCCTGATCTGGGTGAACTCGCCGTCCAACCCGACCGGCCGGGTGCTGTCCGCGGACGAGCTGCGCCGCACGGTGGAGTGGGCCCGGGAGCACCGGGCGCTGCTGGTCAGCGACGAGTGCTACCTGGAGCTGGGCTGGTCCGCCGACCCGGTCTCGGTGCTGCGCCCGGACGTCTGCGGCGCGGACCACGAGGGCCTGCTGGCCGTCCACTCGCTCTCCAAGCGCTCCAACCTGGCCGGCTACCGCGCCTCCTTCGTGGCGGGCGACCCGGTGGTGGTCAGGGAGCTGCTGGAGGTGCGCAAGCACGGCGGCATGATCGTGCCCGCCCCCGTCCAGGCGGCGACCGTCGCGGCGCTGGCGGACGACGCGCACGTGGCCGAGCAGCGCGAGCGGTACGCGGCCCGGCGCTCGGCGCTGCGGACGGCACTGGAGGCCTACGGCTTCCGGATCGAGCACTCGGAGGCGAGCCTCTACCTGTGGGCGACGCAGGACCGCCCGTGCTGGGAGACGGTGGCCGAACTGGCCGCGCTGGGCATCCTGGTGGCGCCCGGTGACTTCTACGGGCCGGCCGGTGAGCGCTTCGTCCGGGTCGCGTTCACCGCGACCGACGAGCGGGTCACCGCCGCGGTGGCGCGCCTGGACGCGGCGCGCTGATCCGACGCGGGAGGGGGCCGGTGTCGATCCGACACCGGCCCCCTCTGCGCTTCCCCCGCGGTGCGGGGGGACGGACTACAGCGGCAGGCCGCTGATGCTGCCGCCGTTGACGCCGCCGAGCAGGCCGCCGACCGGGCCGAGGGCGTTGGTGAGGCCGGAGAGCGGGTTGTTCGGGCCGAGGTCGGCGCCGCCCAGGCGGTTCGCCGAGCCGTGCTCGGCCAGCCCCAGGACGTCCGTGGCGGGCAGGGCGGGCAGCGCGCGCTCGACGGAGCCGAGCGGCAGCGCGTCGGTGACGGCGTTGGTGCTCGGGACGGCCTGGGTGAGCTGGCCGGCGCCGGGCAGGCCCTGGGCGACGGAGCCGGACTGGGCGAGCCCGCCGACCGGGCTGGCGGCGGCGCTGCGGGTGCCCGCACCCTTGCCGGTGACGGCCTCGCCGAGCTTGCCGGCCAGCGCGGAGGCGACCTTCGGGGTGACGGCGGACAGCTGGCCGGTGGTGGCCGCGGTCTGGTCGACCGGGGCGGTCAGCGAGCTGGCCTTCTCGTTCGCCTCGGGGAGCTGGTGGGCGACGATGTTGCCGGCCGCGTCGGCGGAGGCCGGTACGCCCGCGGCGACGGTGGCGGCGCCGGTGGTGCCCGCGGCCTGGCCCAGCTGGTGGGTGGTGTGCTGGAGCGTGGAACCGGTGTCGGTGTTGGTCAGCTGGCCCAGCGGGGCGGCGAGGTCGCTCTTGGGCAGCAGGGCGTCGCCGCCCAGGGCGGACGCGGAGCCGGCCGCGACCAGCGGGGTCGCGCCGGCCGCCACGAGCAGCGCGGCCTGGGCGATCCGGCGCGTGAGGGGGTGAGACATGGGGCTCCTCGAAGGGTCTGGGTCCGTCCCGTCCGCCGGGCGGACGACGGTGTTACCGCTCGAGGAGCCGGAAGGTTTCGGCCCGGGTGAGGAAAGTTTCTGGCTGACCATCGGATCGTAGGACTGCGCGGGTCGGGCCTGGCGGAGCCCCCGCGGGGCCGTGGACCCGGCGCGGGGCAAGGGGAGTGACGGTTCTCCACCGGGGCGCGCCGGGGGCGGAGCCGGTCCACCGGGGTTGACCAACTTCACCCGTCCGGCGGCAACCCGTACGTCAGTGCGTCAACCCTTGTCCGGCGCGGCGAGGGTGACCTGAACGAGCTTGGTCGACGTCCCGGAGGTCTGCGGCTGCCAGCCGTCCGCCGACTTGCTCTTGCGCCAGATCTTCCCGTCGTAGGCGACCGTCGCCACGCCCAGCTGCTGGGCCTGGGCCACCGCCCAGTGGGCGACCTCCCAGCCGCTCGCCCGCTCGGCGCTCACCCCGCCGTCCGTCACGGCGTCCGCCGAGGAGGTCAGCGCGGCGGTGGCCGGGTCCGGCGTCAGCGAGACGGCGTTCTCGGCGCCCTTGATGGTCGAGGTGTAGCCGGTGGCCGGGGTGACGGTGCGGCCGAACTCCCGGCGCACCCGGTCGGACAGCACCTGGGCCCGGTCCGGCGCCGCGGCCGGGGTGGCGGAGGCGCCCGCCGTGGGGGAGGCGGAGTCCTCCGGGTCGGGCTTGGTGTAGTCGTGCACGATGCAGGAGAACGACGCGGGCTCCCGGCCGGCCAGCGCCGAGGTGAGCAGGGTCGCCTTGGTCTCGTG
The DNA here is from genome assembly GCF_044453265.1 of Kitasatospora sp. NPDC051705. NCBI lineage: Bacteria > Bacillati > Actinomycetota > Actinomycetes > Kitasatosporales > Streptomycetaceae > Kitasatospora > Kitasatospora sp. NPDC051705. Next base: position 123,686 of record NZ_JBITCO010000008.1, read on the forward strand.
CTTGGCGTACGCCTGCGGGTAGCCGCTCTTCTGCACCGCCTGCGCGGCGTCGGTCAGCGGCAGCCGGGTGTAGCCGGGGACCTTCACCAGGCCGTCCAGGAACTTGTTGGTCGCGTACACCGGGTCTGCGATCTGCGCCGGGGTGCCCCAGCCCATCGACGGCCGCTGCTGGAACAGGCCGATCGAGTCCCGGTCGCCGCCCGCGAGGTTGCGCAGCTTGGACTCCTGCATGGCGGTCGCCAGCGAGATCGCGGTGGCCCGGTCCGGCAGCCCGCGCGAGCGCGACACCGCGGCGATCGTCGCGGCGTTGGCGGCCTGCGGCAGCTCCAGGGTGCCGCTGCCGGCCGCGGTCTTCACCGTGCAGCCCTCGGACTCGCCCGGCTTGAAGCCGAACCACCAGATGCCGACCACGGCCAGGCCCGCGACCAGCGCCAGGCCGAGCAGTCCGACGATCACCAACAGCAGCGCGCGCAGCGGCCCGCGGCGGGCGGGCGCCGCCTCGTCGCCCGGCTCCTCGCTGCTCCTCTTCCTGGCCACCGTCGCCCCTCTCGCGCCTGCACCTTGATCCGACACCGTACCCACTCGGACGGGTGTGCGGCGCCCCCGGTTGCCGTTCCGCCCCGGTTGCGCGTCACGGAACCACCACGGAACGACCACGGACGGCCACGGACGGGCACGGGGCCGCCGCGCGGTACGGCCTAGGCTGGCGGCATGAGCAGCTCGAACCCGACCCCCCTGGACCTCACCCTCGACGGCGGTGCGCTGACCGCCCGGCTCGTCGACTTCCCGTCGGTGAGCGGCGACGAGCAGGCGCTCGCCGACGCCGTGGAGGCCGCCCTGCGCGGTCACCCGCACCTCACCGTGGACCGGTACGGCAACAACGTGGTGGCCCGCACCACCCTCGGCCGGTCGGAGCGCGTCCTGCTCGCCGGCCACCTGGACACCGTGCCGATCGCCGACAACGTGCCCTCGTACGTCGAGGGCGACCTGCTCTACGGCTGCGGCACCTCGGACATGAAGTCCGGCGTGGCCGTCCAGCTGCGCCTCGCCGCGACCCTGACTGACCCCAACCGCGACCTGACCTACGTGTTCTACGACTGCGAGGAGGTGGAGGCCCACCGCAACGGCCTGGGCCACCTCGCCAAGGAGCACCCGGACTGGCTGGCGGCCGACTTCGCGGTGCTGATGGAGCCCAGCGGCGCGGTCGTCGAGGGCGGCTGCCAGGGCACGCTGCGGGCGCAGGTCCGGCTCACCGGGGTGCGCGCCCACGCGGCCCGCAGCTGGCTCGGCGACAACGCCATCCACCACGCCGCCGAGGTGCTCACCCGGCTCGCGCAGTACCGGCCCCGCCGGGTGGAGATCGACGGCCTGGAGTACCGCGAGGGCCTGAACGCGGTGCGGATCGACGGCGGCGTGGCCGGCAACGTCATCCCGGACGAGTGCGTGGTGACGGTCAACTTCCGCTACGCGCCGGACCGCAGCGAGGCGGACGCGGAGAAGCACGTGCGCGAGGTCTTCGACGGCTTCGAGCTGACCGTGACCGACTTCGCCCCGGGCGCCCTGCCCGGGCTGTCCCAGCCCGCCGCGCGGGCCTTCCTGGCGGCCACCGGCGGCCAGGCCCGGGCCAAGTTCGGCTGGACGGACGTCGCCCGGTTCAGTGCGCTCGGCGTCCCGGCGGTGAACTACGGCCCCGGCGACCCGAACCTCGCGCACAAGCGGGAGGAGCACTGCTCGCTGAGCGCCATCGCCGAGGTCGAGGACCGGCTGCGGGCCTGGCTGACCAGCTGAACGGACGGACCGACGAGCGGCTGGTCGGACCGGCCGCTCATCGGTCGGACGCCATCTTCCGGTCGTCCAACCGACCTTCCCCCGTTGCCTGAAAACGGGGATCTCCGGGCGTAGGGTTTCGTCATGACAGGCACAGGAGACGAGAAGAGCTACGGACACGGCCCCGAGCAGGTCGGCGCGCCGCGGAAGAAGAAGGCCTGGCCCGAGAAGCAGAAGGGTCCGGTGCTGGTGCGCCGGGACCAGGTCGGCACGAGCACCACGGACCAGCGCCTGCTGGACACCACCGGTCCGACCGACTGGCTGCACACCGATCCGTGGCGGGTGCTGCGGATCACCTCCGAGTTCGTCGAGGGCTTCGGCGCCCTCGCCGAACTCCCGCCCGCGATCAGCGTCTTCGGCTCGGCCCGGACCCCGGCCGACTCGCCCGAGTACGAGGCCGGCGTGGCCATCGGCCGGGCCCTCGCCGAGGCCGGCTACGCGGTGATCACCGGCGGCGGCCCGGGCGCCATGGAGGCCGCCAACCGCGGTGCCTCCGAGGCCGGCGGGCTGAGCGTCGGCCTCGGCATCGAGCTGCCCTTCGAGCAGGGCCTCAACGAGTTCGTCGACCTCGGGCTGAACTTCCGTTACTTCTTCGTCCGCAAGACGATGTTCGTGAAGTACGCCCAGGGCTTCGTGGTGCTGCCCGGCGGGCTCGGCACGCTGGACGAGCTGTTCGAGGCGCTCACCCTGGTGCAGACCAAGAAGGTCACCCGCTTCCCGGTGATCCTCTTCGGCAGCGCGTACTGGGGCGGCCTCTACGAGTGGCTGAAGAACACCCTGGTCGCCCAGGGCAAGGCGGCCCCGCACGACCTGGAGCTCTTCCACATCACCGACGAGATCGACGAGGTCATGAAGATCCTCGCCGACGCCCGCCGGCCGGTGAACGAGATCTAGCAGCTGCACATCCAGCCCCCGCCCGGCGGGCGGTGCCCGTCGGGCCCCGGGCGGCACCCCGCCCGCGCGGGCCGCGCCCCCCGGGGCGAGGGCTCACGCCAGGCCCCGGCGGGCGACCGCCGGGGGGCGGGTGCCCCGGATCGAGGCGACCATGTCCAGCACCTGGCGGGTCTCGGCGACCTGGTGCACCCGGTAGATCCGGGCGCCCAGCCAGGCCGAGACCGCCGTGGTCGCCAGGGTGCCGAGCAGCCGCTCGTTCACCGGCCGGTCCAGCGTCTCGCCCACGAAGTCCTTGTTGGACAGCGAGACCAGCACCGGGAAGCCGGTGGCGGTCATCTCCGGCAGCCGCCGGGTCGCCTCCAGCGAGTGCCGGGTGTTCTTGCCGAAGTCGTGCCCGGGGTCGATGACCACGGCGTCCCGCCGCACGCCCAGCTCCACCGCGCGCTCGGCCAGCCCGACCGTCACCCGCAGGATGTCCGCCATCACGTCCTCGTACCCGACCCGGTGCGGGCGGGTGCGCGGCTCCGCGCCGCCCGCGTGGGTGCAGACCAGCCCGACGTCGTGGCGCGCGGCCACCTCGGCGAGCTTCGGGTCGACCCCGCCCCAGGCGTCGTTCAGCAGGTCGGCGCCGACCTCGCAGACCGCGTCGCCGACCTCGTGCCGCCAGGTGTCCACGCTGATCACGGCCCCGGGGTGGCGCTTGCGCAGCTCGGCCACGAACGGGACGGTGCGCCGCAGCTCCTCCTCCACCGTGACCTCGTCACCGGGCCCGGCCTTCACCCCGCCGATGTCCAGGATCGCCGCGCCCTCGGCCATCGCACGGTCGGCGGCGGCGAACGCGGCCTCGTCCGCGAAGGTGGCGCCCTTGTCGAAGAACGAGTCCGGCGTCCGGTTGACGATCGCCATGATCACCAGCTCGTCGTCGCCGAATTCCCGCGGTCCCAGGCGCAGTGCCACCGATGTCTCCTCCACAGCTCCTGCGGGTGCGATGATGGCCCCCGGCCTCACTAGGGACCATGCTGTCATGATCAGTTTGGTAATCGGCACCCTGACGAGGAGCGGCCGGAAGTTCGGGAGGACAGCTCGTGTTCTGGGTGATCGTGGTCGCCATGGCCGTGGTGGTGGGTGGCGCCGCGCTGGTGGCGCTCGGCGGGGGCGGCTCGATGCCGGAGGCGGTGCCCGACCGCCTCGCGGCCCGCCTGCCGCAGGACCGTCCGCTGAGCAAGGCGGACGTCGACGACCTGCGGCTGCCGATGGCCGTCCGCGGCTACCGGATGGACGAGGTGGACGACGTCCTGGACCGCCTCGGCGCCGAACTCGCCTACCGCGACTCGCGGATCGCCGAACTGGAGGCCGCCGCCCACCTGCGCGGCGCGGTCGAGGCGACCAACGGCCCGGACGCCGGCGCCGAGCCGCTGCCCGGCCTGGAGGAGTTCGCGAAGGTCGTCGAACCGGTCGTCGTGCTCACCAAGGACGAGCCCGAGGACGCGAAGCCGGTGAAGGACCAGTGACCACCCCCGCGCAGGGGGCGGTGCTCGGTGCGGACGGCCTGCTCCGCTGCGGCTGGGGCGACTCCACCGACGACTACCGGGTCTACCACGACACCGAGTGGGGCCGCCCGGTGCACGGGGACGACGCCCTGTTCGAACGCGTCTGCCTGGAGGCCTTCCAGTCCGGGCTCTCCTGGCTGACCATCCTGCGCCGCCGGGAGGGCTTCCGCGCGGCGTTCGCGGGCTTCTCCATCGCCGAGGTCGCCGGGTTCGGGGAGGCCGACGTGGAGCGGCTGCTCGCCGACGCCGGCATCATCCGCAACCGCGCCAAGATCGAGGCGGCCATCGCCAACGCCCGGGTCGCCCGCGACCTGGACGGCGGCCTGGACGCGCTGATCTGGCGGTTCGCCGCCGCCCCGGACCGGCCGGCCCCCCGCACCCTGGGGGAGGTGCCGGCCGTCACGCCCGAGTCGACGGCGCTCGCGAAGGAGCTGAAGCGGACGGGCTTCCGCTTCGTCGGCCCGACCACCGCCTACGCCCTGATGCAGGCCTGCGGCCTGGTCGACGACCACCTGGCGGACTGCCACGTCCGCACCGGGGCCGCCGCCGGAGCGGCGGCGGGACCCGGCGGGTCCTAGGGGGGTGTCTTGTGGATCACTGCCGGGGCCGCGACGCCAGGGCACGCACTCCCCCAGCCTTCGGCCAGGGGTACCCCCACGCCGCGTTGTCGTCGGTCGCCGATGGCCCCCAGCCTGGCGGCCGGGAGGTGCCCCCACCGCATGGACTCTCCCCCAGCCTTCGGCCGGGAGGTGCCCCCATCCTCCGCCTTGCGATGCACGCACCCTGACGCCGCAACCTAACCGACAAGATCCACAAGACACCCCCTAGCGGCCCAGGTAGGTCGGCTTCTCCTTGGCGATGAAGGCGCGGACCGCGATCCGGTGGTCCTCGCTCTCGCCCGCCAGGGTCTGCAGCTCGTCCTCCTTGTCCAGCAGCTCGTCCAGCGAGTGCGCGGCGCCGTACGCCAGCGACTCCTTGACGGCGCCGTAGGCCACCGTCGGGCCCTCGGCCAGCTCCCGGGCGAACACCCGGGCGGTGGCGGCGAGTTCCTCGGCGGGGACGACCTTGGTGGCCAGGCCCAGCTCCATCGCCTCGGTGGCCTTGACCGTCCGCGGCAGCATCAGCAGCTCGGTGGCCTTGGCGTGCCCGACCAGCCGGGGCAGCGTCCAGGAGGCGCCCGAGTCGGCGGTCAGGCCGATCCCGGTGAAGGCGGTGTTGAAGCCGGCCCGGTCGGACAGGATCCGGAAGTCGCAGGCGAAGGCCAGCGAGGCGCCCGCGCCCGCCGCCACCCCGCCCACCGCGGCGACGGTCGGCTTGCGCATCCCGGCCAGCGCCCGCACCAGCGGGTTGTAGTGCTCGGCGACGGTGCGCAGCGCGCCCTCGCCGGTCTCGTCGGCGCGCTTCAGCATCGTCAGGTGCTCGTTCAGGTCCTGCCCGACGCAGAACGCGCGCTCGCCGGCGCCGGTCAGCAGCACCGCCCGCACCGCCGGGTCGGCGGCCGCGGCGGTCACGGTGTCCCGCAGCGCGACCTTGGTCGCGACGTCCAGGGCGTTCATGGCCTCCGGGCGGTTGATGGTGATGACGGCCAGGCCGCCCTCGAGCTCGTACAGCACGGAATCGGACATGGGCGAGGGGCTCCCTTGTGATCGTCTCGGTGTCGGTCGTGTGCCAGGATGCCGGAGCACCCGTCCGGCTGGGGAGTGTGAGGTATCGCACCTTCCGGTGGCGTGCGCACGGCCGCCACGCCGGGGCTTATGACGGCAATTGCGGTGCTTGGGGGCGGTCCGGCCGAGGTTGCACCGAGAGTGATGTTGGTCATCAGGCCGTGGCATGCGGGATAATGGCTTCCGATCAATGCGTTCGATACCGGCGGTGGACGGACTGCCGGTGCGTAGCTGAGCGGTTGCAGGAAGGGGAACGAGCATGGCGGCCATGAAGCCGCGGACGGGTGACGGCCCGCTCGAAGTCACCAAAGAGGGACGGGGCATCATCATGCGCGTTCCGCTCGAAGGCGGCGGACGCCTGGTGGTGGAGCTCACGCCTGACGAGGCCGACGCCCTCGGCGAGGCCCTGAAGAAGGCCTGCGGCTGACCGCAGCAGGTGCTCGCCATCTCCTGGAGATGTGCCGCCGGGCCCGGGTACGACGTCATGTCGCCCGGGCCCGCGCGTTTCCCCGCCGCGACCGGCGGCGGGGCGCGGTCCGGTCCCCGGCGTCCGACGGGGTCGGCGCGTTCGACGGCCCTGGCGTTCGACGGCCCCGGCGCCTTCGACGGCCCTAGCGTTTGACGGCGCAGAGCAGCCCGTCCGAGACCGGTAGCAGCGCCGGCAGCAGCGCGTCGCTCTCCCGGACGTCCCGGACCAGTTCGCGCACCGCGTGCGTCTGCGGGTCCTGCAGCTCCGGCTCGGCCAGCCGGCCCTCCTGGAAGACCCCCTCGAAGCAGACCATCCCGCCCGGCCGCAGCAGCCGCAGCGCCTCCGCCAGGTACTCCCGGGACTCGGCCGGGTCGCCGTCGCAGAACACCAGGTCGTACTGGCCGTCGGCGAGCCTCGGCAGGACGTCCAGCGCCCGCCCCGGTATGAACCGCGAGCGGTTGGCGGCGAACCCGGCCGCCTGGTAGGCCTCGCGGGCCAGCTGCTGGTGGACCGGCTCCGAGTCCACCGTGGTGAGCACGCCGTCCGGCCGCATCCCGCGCAGCAGGTAGACGCCGGAGACGCCCGTCCCGGTGCCGATCTCGGCCACCGCCTTGGCGTCCAGCGCGGCCGCCAGCAGCCGCAGGCAGGCCCCGCCGCTGGGGCCGATCGACCGTATCCCGGTGCGCGCGGACTGCGCCCGGGCGTAGGTCAGCACCGCGTCCTCGCCGACGTAGGTGTCGGCGAGGGCCACGCGCGCGGGCCCGAAGTCGCTGATGGCTGCCTCTTTCGGAGCCCCGGGTGACGGCCCGGCGCCGGGGGAAGTCGATATTTCCTGCCACAGATTACTGGCCGACCGGGAACCGCGTACGGCGGCGGGCCGTTGTCAGGGAGGACCGGGTACGGGAGACCTCCCGGGCACTTTTATCCGGGCTTGACGGGTGAGGTGGATATGGTGGTGGCCCTGCTGGGCAGAAGAGCCGACCGAGGAGGTGTGGCCGAGGGCGACGTCCCCGTGCGGCGGCACTCCCGCGGCACCGCGTCGGCCCGTACGCCGAAGCCCGTGATGAACCAGCCTGCGCACTCCGACCTGGACCAGCCGGCCGCCGAAACGCCGGCCGCCGGGACCACCGAGGCCCCCGCCCTCGCGACCTTCACCGAGGGCCCCGACGCGCAGACCTGGACTCCGCCCACGTGGGAGGAGATCGTCGAGGCGCACAGCGCCCGCGTCTACCGCCTGGCCTACCGCCTGACGGGCAACCAGCACGACGCCGAGGACCTCACCCAGGAGGTCTTCGTCCGGGTGTTCCGCTCGCTGTCGACCTACACCCCCGGCACCTTCGAGGGCTGGCTGCACCGGATCACCACCAACCTGTTCCTGGACATGGTCCGCCGACGCCAGCGCATCCGCTTCGACGCGCTCGGCGAGGACGCGGCCGAGCGGCTCGCCTCCCGCGAGCCCAGCCCGGCCCAGCACTTCAGCGACACCCACTTCGACGCCGACGTGCAGCAGGCCCTGGACACCCTCGCCCCGGAGTTCCGGGCCGCCGTGGTGCTCTGCGACATCGAGGGCCTCTCCTACGAGGAGATCGCCGCCACGCTGGGCGTCAAGCTCGGCACCGTCCGCAGCCGCATCCACCGCGGCCGCTCCCACCTGCGCGCCGCGCTCAAGCACCGGGCCCCCGGCTCCGCCCCCGGGCGGGAGCGCCGCGGCGGCTCGGAGGAGCCGGTGCCGGTCGGCGCCGCCGCCGTCGAGGGCGCGGTCGCGCCCGGTGCGCGCGGACGGAGGCGATCGTGAGCGGAACCGGCCGGTCCGGGCCGGGCCAGTCGGACGCGTCCGGCCGGTCCGCCACCCGGCGGAGCTGGGCCCTGCCGGGCCGTCGCGGCCACGACGAGCCCGCCGAGCCGGTACCCCCCGCGGTCGCGCTGCCGGGCGAGACGGCGCTGCGCGCCGTGCCGGTGCGCCCCACCGAGCCCCCCGCCGAGGAACACCACCTCGGTGAGCGCCTCTCCTCGTTCCTGGACGGCGAGCTCGGCCACGACTCGCGCGAGCGCGTCCAGGCCCACCTGGCGACCTGCCCCCAGTGCCTCGCCGAGGCCGACGAGGGCCGCGCCGTCAAGCACCTGCTGACCCGCACCGGTACGCCCGGGCCGTCCACCGGGCTGATGGCCCGGCTGATGGCCGTCGGCGCCCTGCCGGACGGCGACCCGGCGGACACCGACTGGCCGGCCGGCCGCGGGGACGACGACGACCTGCCCGGCGGCGGTACCACGGCCCCCGGCACGCTCGGCGGCAGCCGGCTCAACGGCGGGACCTTCGGCCGCGGCGCCGGTGCCTCCTTCGGCGCGGGCGCGCTCGGCGCCGGAGCCCCGGTGCCCGGGGTCGACCCGCGGGCGTTCGGGCGCGGCGGCGCGGTGCTGCGTCCGCTGATGGGCCGGCGCTCGGCCCGCCCCGACGCCGCCGGCCACCCCGCGAGCCCCGTCCCGGCACGGGCGGCCGCCGCCCAGGTGCGCGCCGCCGCCCCGCGCGGGCGCCGCTTCGTCTTCGCCGCCGCGGGGGCCTTCTCGGTCGCCGCGGTCACGCTCGGCGGTGTCGGCGGCCTCAGCACCCAGGGCGAGGACCAGCACGGCACCTCGGTCAGCCCGGCGGGCAGCAACGGGAGCACCGGCCGCAGCGGCGGGCTGGTCCCGATGACCGGGCAGGTCCCGGTGGACTTCCCCGGCCGCCCCGTCGCGGCGACCCGCAACGCGACCCCGCCCCCGGCCCCGGAACGCCCCCCGGGCGGCCTCGTCGCCCTGCACCAGGAGACGGGCTACTAGGCCCGGACCCCGAGAGCCCGCCCATCGTCCGGACTCCGGCGCGACGGCCCCGGCCACCGGCAGGTCTTTACCACGGCTTCATCACAGCGTGGACCAGGGACCCGCCGGTGGCCATTACCCTGTAGGAACCGTCGTCCGACGAGCTAGGGAGCTTAGGTGTTCAGCGATGTAGGCGGGCTGGAGATCCTGACCCTGATCGTGATGGCGATCATCATCTTCGGCCCCGACAAGCTCCCGAAGCTGATCCAGGACACCATGGGCTTCATCCGGAAGGTCCGGTCCTTCGCGGACAACGCGAAGGAGGACATCCGCAGCGAGCTCGGCCCGGACTTCAAGGACTTCGACTTCGAGGACCTGCACCCCAAGACCTTCGTGCGCAAGCAGCTGCTGGGCGGCAACGAGGACCCGCTGGGCCTCAAGGACATGAAGGACTCGCTCGACATCCGTTCCGTCCTGGACGACAAGCCCGCGGCGCCGGTGAACGGCCGCAGCGGCAGCGTCAGCTTCGACAAGCCCGCGGCCCCGGCCGCGGCCGCCGCGGGCGCCCCGCTGCAGCCCGGCGAGCGGCCCCCGTTCGACCCCGACGCCACCTGAGCACGTACCGACCGCGCCCCGCCCGGCCGCCCGGCTGAGCGGGGCGCCGGCGTGTGCGCCGCTATTGTGCTGATTGCTCCCGATGAGCCGTCCGTCACATTCCGCCCGGTCGCGGGCCAGGAACGGCCCCCGGGAGCGCCGCGGTACGCCACGATGGGAGCGCGCCACGGCAGGCAAACGTGCGGTTGAGGAGGTCCGGGGATGGACGCGACGAGTCAGTCGGTGGGGACGACGGCCACGGCCGGCGGCCCGGTGGTCGGCGGGCAGGCCGGTCCGGCGGACCCCCTGGTGCCCTACCTGTCCGCCGACTTCCCCTGGTACGGCCTGGACGACGGCTGGACCGGCCGCCGCTACCTGATGCAGGCCGGTGCGGGCGGCCCCCGCGCCGGGGCGGCCGGCGGCGTCGACTACGGCACCCTCGGCCACGGCGAGGAGCCGGCCAGACAGTACGAGCCGCGGGACGTGCGCCGCTTCGCCGTCGTGGTCACGGTAGCCCGCCGGGACAGCCGCCGCAGCGCCGACAACACCGGCACCCTGGAGGCGACCTCCGCCTCCTCGGCGGCCTGGCTGGCCGGCTCCGGCCTGCTCGCCTCGACCTGGCCCGGCCAGCTCGACCGGGCGCTGCGCCAGGACTGGCTGGACCAGCAGAGCAGCCTCGCCTGGGACCTCGCCGACGACCTGGCCGGCCCCGGCTGGTCCACCCTGAGCCTGCCGGTCAACGGCCTCCCGCAGCCCTTCCGCTACCGCGAGTCGGAGTACGGCTGGGTGCTCGCGGGCGAGGCCCCCGGCGTCCTGCTCGGTGCGTACGGCCGTGGAGTGAGCGCCTACGGCGCCGGCTTCGCCACCGTCCCGGACCTGGCGGCCTACACCCGCCCGTAGGCCCCGCAGGCCCCGTCGGGCCGGTCCTGCCGGCCGTTCCGGGGCCCGCGCCGGTCCGCCCCGCCGCCGCGGACGCCGGAGGCCGGGTGGTGGGCACCACCCGGCCTCCGGCCCGTCGGTCCGTCAGTTCCGCCCCGTGGGCCCGGGGTCAGAACTTGTTCTTGGGCGTCAGGCCCAGGGAGAGGCCGGACAGGCCGCGCTGGCGGCCGCCGAGCTTGCCGGCGACGGCGCGCAGCGCGGCGCCGGCGGGGGAGTCGGGCGCGGCGAGCACGACCGGGCGGCCGTCGTCGCCGCCCTCGCGCAGGCGGACGTCGATCGGGATCGAGCCGAGCACCGGGACGGTCGCGCCGACGGTGCGGGTGAGCGCCTCCGCGACGACCTGGCCGCCGCCGGTGCCGAAGACGTCGATCATCTCGTCGCAGTGCGGGCACGGCATGCCGGACATGTTCTCGATCACGCCGACGATCTTCTGGTGGGTCTGCACCGCGATGGTGCCGGCCCGCTCGGCCACCTCGGCGGCGGCCATCTGCGGGGTGGTGACGATCAGGATCTCCGCGTTGGGGACCAGCTGCGCCACCGAGATCGCGATGTCGCCGGTGCCGGGCGGCAGGTCCAGCAGCAGCACGTCCAGGTCGCCCCAGTACACGTCGGCGAGGAACTGCTGCAGCGCGCGGTGCAGCATCGGGCCGCGCCAGACGACCGGGGCGTTGCCCGGGGTGAACATGCCGATCGAGATGACCTTCACGCCGTTCGCCTGCGGCGGCATGATCATGTCCTGGACCTGGGTGGGCCGGCCCTCGACGCCGAGCATGCGCGGCACGCTGTGGCCGTAGATGTCGGCGTCCACGACGGCGACCTTCAGCCCGTCGGCGGCCATCGCGGCGGCCAGGTTGACGGTCACCGAGGACTTGCCGACGCCGCCCTTGCCGGAGGCGACGGCGTAGACGCGGGTCAGCGTGCCCGGCTTGGCGAACGGGATCTCCCGCTCGGGGGCGCCGCCGCGCAGCAGCTGGGAGAGCTCCTTGCGCTGCTCGTCGCTCATCACGTCGAGCTCGACCTCGACACCGGTCACGCCCGGGACCTTGCCGACCGCCTCGCGGACCCGGGTGACGATGGTGTCGCGCATCGGGCAGCCGGAGACGGTCAGGTAGACCGCGACGTGCACGGCGCCGTCCTCGGCGATCGCGACCGATTTCACCATCCCGATCTCGGTGATCGGGCGGTTGATCTCCGGGTCGTTGACGGTCGCCAGCGCCTGGCGTACGGAATCCTCCGTGACGCCGGCCGCGACCTCTGTCTCGTTGGCCATGCCTTGATGGTACGGCGCGGGGGGTGCCCCTTAACCAGTCGGTAGCGTGCCGCCGGTCACAGCGCCTCGGCGGACTCCCGGCGCTCGTCGATCTCCTTGAGGAGCGACTGGAGTTCGGTGCGGATGCTGCCCAGCTCGGAGGAGATAAAGGCGCGGGTGGCGACCTCCCCGAGCCCGTGGCGCAGGGCCGCGACCTCGCGGGTCAGGTACTCGGTGTCGGCGATGTTGCGGTCGCTGCGGGCGCGGTCCTGCTCCATGTTGACGCGGTCCCGGTTGTCCTGGCGGTTCTGCGCGAGCAGGATCAGCGGGGCCGCGTAGGAGGCCTGGAGGGACAGGACCAGGGTCAGGAAGATGAACGGGTAGCTGTCGAACCGCACGTCCTCGGGCAGCAGGGTGTTCCAGGCCACCCAGATGATGATCACCACCGTCATCCAGACGATGAACCGGCCGGTGCCCAGGAAGCGCGCGATCCGCTCGGAGAGCTTGCCGAACGCCTCCGGGTCGTACGAGGGCAGGCTGATCAGGCCGGGCCGGGCGGTGCGCGGCTGGTCGAGCCGGCTGCGCGACGGGCCGGTGGAGGAGGTCTCGGTGCGCCGCTCCCGGCCGCCCTCGCGGTTGCGCAGCTCCCGGAGCTGGCGCAGCTCGCTCTGGAGGCGCTGGCGGGGGGACTCCTCCCGCCGTCCCTTGCGGTCAGCGTCCACCACGCACCTCTTCCCTCGTGTCGTCGCCCTGTGCATCGTCGTGGCCGTGCAGGGCGGCCTCGCGCCAGTCCTCGGGCAGCAGGTGGTCGAGCACGTCGTCGACGGTGACCGCGCCGAGCAGGTGGTCCGCCTCGTCGACGACCGGCGCCGAGACCAGGTTGTAGGTCGCCAGGTAGCTGGTGATCAGCGACAGCGGGGTGTCCGGCGGCAGCGGGTCCAGGTCGTCGTCGACGAGGGAGCCGACCAGGACGTACGGGGGTTCGCGCAGCAGCCGCTGGAAGTGCACGGTGCCCAGGTACTTGCCGGTCGGGGTCTCGTTCGGCGGCCGGCACACGTACACCTGCGCGGCCAGCGCGGGCTTGTGGTCGCGGACCCGGATCCGGGCGAGGGCCTCGGCCACCGTGGCGTCCGGCTCCAGGACGACCGGTTCGGTGGTCATCAGACCGCCGGCGGTGTTCTCCTCGTACGACAGCAGGCGGCGGACGGGCTCGGCCTCGTCCGGCTCCATCAGCTGGAGCAGGCGCTCGGCCTCGTCGCCGGGCAGTTCGGAGAGCAGGTCGGCGGCGTCGTCCGGGTCCATCGCCTCGAGGACGTCGGCGGCGCGTTCGTCCTGGAGCTTGCCGATGATCTCGATCTGGTCGTCCTCGGGCAGCTCCTCCAGGACGTCGGCGAGCCGCTCGTCGTCGAGGGCGGCGGCCACCTCGGCCCGGCGCTTGGCGGACAGGTGGTGCATCACGCTGGCGAGGTCGGCGGCGCGCAGCTGCTCGAAGGTGGCCAGCAGGTTGGCGGCGCCCTGGTCCTGTTCGGGCAACGCGAAGCCGGTGACGTCCTGCCAGTCCAGGGTGAGCCGCTCGCCCTTGCCCTTGCGCAGCCGGCCGGCCCGGCCGATCTGGACGAAGACCTTGCTGATCTCCCACTCGCGCAGCCGGGTCTGCACCATCCCGACGTCCAGGACGGTGACCTCCTCGCCGGTCTTGGACCAGGTGACGGTGCGGTCCAGCAGCTCGGCGAGCACCATCGTCTCGGACGGGCGCTGCTCGAAGCGCCGCAGGTTGATCACGCCGGTGGTGAGCACCTGACCGGACTCCATGCTGGTGACCCTGGTCATCGGCAGGAAGATCCGGCGCCGGCCGACCACCTCGACCACCAGGCCGAGGACCCGCGGGGGGCGGCCGCCGAGCCGCAGCGAGACGACCACGTCCCGGACCCGGCCCACCTGGTCGCCGTTCGGGTCGAACACGGCGAGCGCCGAGAGGTGGGAGATGAAGACCCGGGTACCTGGCCCTGCCATGAACTCCCTCGACTCGCTCGACGCCGGTGCCTGGCACGCCGGGGCGCACCCGGGGCCTAGGCTACCCGCGCGTCGGTGCCCCGGCCCGACGAGGCACCGTACACAGCCGCGGAGGCCCGGGCGTGAACCTTTAGCGGCGCTTGAACAGCAGTTTGGGCAGACCGGCCGGGATCGGCCGGCGGGTGGTGGCCGGGGTGTCCATCGGCCGGGCGGCGTGCGAGCCGTCCGGCATGGCGTCCGGGCGTTCGGTGAGGGCGCCGGCCGGCTCCAGCCGCAGCACCCGGCACTCGCGGGCCCAGCGGTCGCCGATGGTGTCGGTGTCGGGCGCGTTCAGCCGCTTGCCCTTGAGCTCCTCGACGGCGCCCAGCCAGGCCTCGCCGTTCGGGGCGAGCTCGGACACCCGGGCGTTCCAGCCGGTCAGTCGGCCGCCCTTGTCCTTGCTGCGGACGGTCACCACCGCGTCGGAGCCGGCCACCAGGCCGTGCAGCGGCTGCTCGCCGCCGTCGCCGACCACCACCACCGCGCCGTCGTGCCAGGCGTGCCAGAGCGGGCGGGCCTGTTCCTGGCCCTCCGCGCGGACCCAGAGGAGGCCGGACTTCTTCGCGGCCTCCTCCAGCAGGGCCTGGTCGAGGAAGTCGTCGGAGGTCGCGGCGGCAGGCGTACGGTCCATGGCGGACAGCGTACGGCCTCGGGCTCGCCTGCCGTCCACGGAGTGTCTCAGCCCCCGGGCGACAGCTCCGTGCCCGACTCACGGGCCTTACCGTAGGAGCCCCTCGTCCACGTCACCCAGCAGAGGAGCGCCGTGCCCGCCGCCCGGCCCGCGACCGCCCCCGCACCCGCCGCCGACACCGTCCGGCCGGGCCACCCCCTCCCCACCCTCGACCTGGTGCTGCTCGCCGTCTCGATCGCCGGCATCTCGCTGTCCGGCCCGCTGATCAGCGCCACCGCCGCGCCCGCGCTGGCCATCGCGTTCTGGCGCAACGTCATGTCGGTCGGCGTGCTCGGCCCCTACGCGCTGCTGCGCCACCGCGCCGAGCTGCGCGGGATCGGCCGCCGGGCGCTGCTGCTCGCGACGGCCGCAGGCGCTCTGCTCGCCGTGCACTTCGCGCTCTGGATGCCCAGCCTGCGGATGACCTCGGTGGCCTCGGCGACGGCGCTGGTCACCACCACCCCGCTGTGGACGATCCTGCTGATGCGGCTGTTCGGCGTCCGGGCGCCGCGGCTGGTGTGGCTCGGGATGTGCGTGGCCTTCGCCGGTGTGCTGGTGCTGACCGGCGTCGACCTCTCGCTCTCCTCGCGCGCCCTGCTCGGCGACGCCCTCGCGCTCGGCGCGGGCCTGGCCGCGGCGGGGTACATGCTGCTGGGCGCCGAGGTCCGCAGGACCGTCAGCACCACGGCGTACACGCTGGTCTGCTACGCCACCACGGCGGTGGGCCTGCTGGTGATCTGCCTGGTCGCCGGGACCCCGCTGGCCGGCTGGCCGGCCGGGGTGTGGTGGCAGATCGTGCTGCTGATGGTCGCCGCGCAGCTGCTGGGCCACTCGCTGAGCAACCGCGTGGTGCGCACCCTCGGCCCCTCGATCACCTCCACGGCGATCCTGCTGGAGACCCCGGGCGCGGCCCTGATCGCCGCCCTCTGGCTCGGCCAGTGGCCGCCGGTGGCGGCCTACCCGGCGGTGGTGCTGATCCTGCTCGGCCTGGTGCTGGTCGCCCGGGGCGGCCGGCGCCGGGCCGAGGGGTAGGGCCTACGGCCTGTCTTCAAACCCCCGGGGTCGCCCCGCAGACGCGGGTTCGAAGACAGGTCCTAGAGCCAGCCGTTGCGGCGGAAGCCCCGGTACATGCCGATGCAGATCAGGACGATCGCGCCGAGCACCATCGGGTAGCCGTACTCGTGGTGCAGCTCGGGCATGTAGTCGAAGTTCATGCCGTACACGCCGGTGATCATGGTGGGCACCGCGAAGATCGCCGCCCAGGCGGTGATCTTGCGCATGTCCTCGTTCTGCGCCACCGAGACCTGGGCCAGATTGGCCTGCAGCAGGGAGTTCAGCAGCTCGTCGAAGCCGTGCACCTGCTCGGTGACCCGGGCCAGGTGGTCGGCGACGTCCCGGAAGTACTTCTGGATCTCCGGGTCGACGAGGCGCTGCAGGGGCTCCGACAGCTGCTGCATGGGGCGCAGCAGCGGTACCACGGCGCGCTTGAACTCCAGTACCTCGCGCTTGAGTTGGTAGACGCGGCCGACGTCGGAGCTGCGCCCGCCCTTGGCCGAGAAGACGCCGTACTCGATCTCGTCGACGTCGTTCTGCAGCCGCTCGGCGACCAGCAGGTAGTTGTCCACGACGTGGTCGGCGATCGCGTGCAGCACCGCGGACGGGCCCTTGGCGAGCAGTCCGGACTCGTCCGCATCGGCCTCCAGCCGGTGCCGCAGCTCCTGCAGCGAACCGTGGCCGCCGTGCCGGACGGTGATGACGAAGTCCCGCCCGGCGAAGACCATCAGCTCGCCGGTCTCCACCACCTCGCTGGTGGGCGTGAGTTGGTCGTGCTCGACGTAGCGGATGGTCTTGAAGACGGCGAACAGCACGTCGTCGTAGCGCTCGACCTTGGGGCGCTGGTGCGCGTGCACCGCGTCCTCGACCGCGAGCGGGTGCAGGCCGAAGCGCTGGGCGATGCCCTCGAACTCGTCCTCGGTCGGCTCGTGCAGCCCGATCCAGCTGAACGACCCCTTGCCCTCGGCGAGTTGGTGTGACGCCTTGACCCGGCGGGCGGCCTCGCGCGGGCTGCAGGTCTCGCCGTTGCGCTTGCCGTGCTGGTAGACCGCGCAGTCGACGACCGCCGAGCCGGCGCCCACCGGGACGGCGTCGTACACGCCGGCCGCGGAACGACGGCGGTTGGTGCGGACGGCGGCGCGCAGGCTGTTGATCATCGACATGGCAGGCTCCCTGGGACAGGAGCCGCCGCACGGCGGCGCGGGATCCCCCCGGGCCTGGGCCGGGGGAGGAACGGGTGGCCGTGGTGCGACGGCGAAGAACACCGGTGAAGGGGATGAGGGGTGCTCTCCCGGCCGGTCCGTCCCGCGTCCGGCCTTGCCCGGGCTACTTCGGCTGGTTCAGCCGGTTCAGCCTGCGTGGCGAGGGGTACGGGGAGTTCGGGGCCGGGTAGAGCTGCCGGTACTGCATGGTCGGCCGGTATCCACCGCAACCACCTCCTTCGCGCCGCCGCCCCGGGAAACGCAGCGTTTCCGGTGGCCAGTCGCTCACCCTAACATCTGACCGGTCATCGGTGCCGCGGGGTTTCCCGAGTCTTTGCCCTGGCCCGCCCGCACGCGGTCGGCCGGCCCCCGCGGGTTACGCTCACCGGCATGGCGCACGACTTCCCGCTCTTCGGCGATCCCCACGGCGGCAGCTCCCCGGCGCTCTCCCGGGAGGCGGTGCTGGCGGCCGTCGAGGCCCGGCTGATCGCCACCTTCGGCGAGCCGAGCGGCCGCGCCGCGGTCACCTTCCTCGGCACCGACCGGATCGAGGTGCTGCGCTTCGGCCCCGACGCCGACGGACTGGTCCGCTACGCGACGCTCGGCATGTCCGCCGCGCCGATGGCCGACCCGACGGCGATGGTCGCCGACCAGCTGCGCGGCCCGCGCGCCGAGCTGGTGCTGACCGTCCGCGGCGGGCGCGACAGCGTGCTGCGCAGCCTGGCGACGCTGGCCGCGACGCCGCAGGTCGAGGGCCTGGTGGTGGCCCCGGGCGGCTCGCTGGACCTGGGTGCCCCGCTCTGGGAGGGCGCGCCCTTCACCTCGGTGCTGGCCGCCGAACCGGGCGGTCTGGTGCCGGACCTGGAACTGGACGAACCGGCCGATCCGGTGCGCTTCCTGCCGCTGCTGCCGATGACGCCCAACGAGGCCGGCTGGAAGCGGGTGCACGGTGCGGCCGCGCTCCAGGAGCGCTGGCTGAACCAGGGCACCGACCTGCGCGACCCGCAGCGGCGCGGCGTCCGGCTGGACTGACCGGCCGGGCCGGCCAGCCCGGCCGACGGGCCCGGCCGGCAGCGACGCCGGCCGGGCGGGGCGTCAGCCCGTGATCGGCTTCGCGCCGGTGGCCTGCGCCAGCAGCGCCTCGTACACGTCCGGGTCGGTGGTGTGCTCGCCGAGCCGGACGGTCTTGCGGCTGCCGTGGTAGTCGCTGGAGCCGGTGACCAGCAGTCCGAGCTCGCCGGCCAGTCCGCGCAGCCGCAGCCTGGTCTCCTCGTCGTGGTCGGTGTGGTCGACCTCCAGCCCGGCCAGCCCGGCGGCCGCGAGGTCGGCGATCACCTCGTCCGAGACGGTCCGCCCGCGCTTGACCGCTCCGGGGTGGGCGAAGACCGGGACGCCCCCGGCCGCCCGGACCAGTCGGACCGCCTCGACCGGGTCGGTCTCGTGCTTGCGGACGTCCGCCCGGCCGCCGTTGGCCAGCCAGTCGGCGGTGAAGGCGTCGGAGACGGTGGCCACCACCCCGGCCTCGACCAGCGCGCTGGCGATGTGCGGCCGCCCGACCGAACCGGCCCCGGCGATCCGCTGCACCTGCTCCCAGCTGATGTCGGCGCCGAGCTCCCGGCAGCGTTCGACGATCGCCCGCCCGCGCCGGAACCGGTCGGTGCGCACCAGCTCCCGCTCGCCGGCGAAGGCCGGCTCGTCCGGGTCGAAGAGGTACGCGAGCAGGTGCATGCTGACGTCGCCCACGACGCAGGACAGTTCGGCGCCGGGGACGACGGTCAGCCGGGTGCCGGCCGGCAGCGCCCGGACGGCCTCCTCGGCCTCCCGGTGGCCCGCGACGGTGTCGTGGTCGGTGAGCGCCACGACGTCGAGCCGCGCGGCCACCGCCGCGGCGACCAGCTCGGCCGGGCTGTCGGTGCCGTCGGAGGCGTTGCTGTGGGCGTGCAGGTCGATGCGCACGGGGCGGGCTCCTGGGGGCTCGTGGGTGCGGCCCAGGATAAGCCGTTCAACCGAGGAGCCGGGGGGAGAGGGCGCCGCAGGGGAGCAGGTCCAGCTCGGCGCCGGCCTCGCGCAGGTCGGTGAGCACCAGTTCGTCGTACATCACCAGGGCGGACTGCTCGGGCCAGGCGATCGCCCAGAGCCAGAGCCCCCTGGCCTCGCCGACGAACACGGCGCGGTCGGCCGGGGCGTCCGGGACGTGGAACATCGGGGTGGGCCGGCCGGCGGCCATCAGCTTGGCGTCGGCGGGCTTGTAGAGGCCGACGGAGTCGCCCGGGTCGGGCCCGGGCATCCCGGCGTAGCGGGCGCCGAGGCCGACGCCCAGCTCCTCGGCGACCAGCACCAGTTCGCCGAAGCCGCCGAGCGGTGCCGGGCCGGCGCAGGCCACGGCGGTGGCCCGGGCGCCGGAGACGTCGTCGCCGACGTGCGAGATGCCGGTGTAGAGCCAGCCGACCGGGAGCGGCCAGGGCAGCCAGACGGGGACCTGGGAACGGGCGACGGCCACGCCGAGGGCCTCCACGCTCGGCGGCAGCACCGGCTGCATCGGGTGCACGGCTCCGTGCCGGTCGCACTGCCAGGTGTCTGAGAACAGACCGGGGGCGCGGACCCGACCGGCGCACCTCGGGCAGCTGGGCTCGCCCCTCATAGCCGACAACGCTCCTCCCTCCGGACCGCCGCGTCAAGGACGATCACCCGTACGGAGGGCTCGGCGGTACCTGTCGGTGGCGGGCCCGTCCGGCGCGCGCGGTGGGCGCGGTGCGGGCGGTTCCCGTTGGGGGATGTCCCGTGGGGGGCGGCGGCAAACGTCGGGGGCGACGGGTCCGAACGCACTGACGCCCCGTCATCGGCGATCGCGGTGACGGGGCGTCAGTCGGGTATCGGTACGTCCGGATCGGACGCTCCGGGCTCGTCGGCGGCGGGTGAGGTCTCCGGGCCGGAGGCGCCGCGCGTGGTCAGACGGTCGGGCACGGGCGGATGAGCAGTCGCTCGCCGGTGCTGGCGGCGGCCTGGACGAGCTCGCGGACGGTGTCGGCGTCGGCGATCACGCGGTCGGTGGCGGAGCCGTTGGCGTCGTCCAGTCGGACGATCTCGAAGCGCATGGTCTTCGTCATGGGCGTCTCCTTTCCTGGCCCCGCGGGGCGGGGCGGTCGCGGCTGAGTCGGTATCAGCCCTTTCGGGGTCGTGCGGGTCCGGCGGTGAGTCCGGACCGTTCGGTTCGTGCGTTCGGCTGCCTGCTGCGGCAAGGGTCCCCCTCTTGCCCGGTGCGTCTGGTGCCTCGTGAACCACGGTGTCGTGGCGGTGCTACCGGGCCGTTGCCCGTCCGTAAAGTCCAGGTTTCGGATGGTTCGCGATGACCTGGAGGCCGGTGATGATTCCCGGACAGAATCAAAGATTACCGTAACTAACGAATTTTGTCCCGTGTTGAGGACGGTCGAACTTCGAAAAGTGGTTCAGACCACTCCCGGGGGTCGGGGCGGTCAGCCCCAGAAGTCGGCCAGCGCCGCGGCCGTGGCGGCCGGACGCTCGGCGTTGGGGGAGTGACCGGCGTCCTCGACGACCACCCGGCGGGCGCCCAGCCGCCGGGCCATCGCGGACTGCTCCGGCACCGGCCAGGCGTAGTCCCGCACCCCGGACAGCACCAGCACCGGCAGGCCGGCGGTGGCCGCGGCCAGCTCCGCCACCCGGTCCGGGGCGGCGACCAGATGGCCCCCGGTGACGGTCAGCGCCAGCGGGACGTTGGCCAGCCAGCGGCGGTGCAGGAACTGCGCGACCGCCTGGTCCGGGCGCTGCCGCTGGTCCCCGGAGCCCTCCTCCATCTGCTGCATGACCTGCCAGATCTCCTCCAGGCTCAGCGCCGGGAGGGCGTCCAGCAGCAGCTTGGTGCGGGCCGCCTCGGCCGGGTCGATCGCCCCCGGGCCGGTGGACATCAGGGTCAGCGAGCGCCACGGCGACGGGCCGTCCGCCGCGGCGGCCAGCACCGCCTCCCGGACCACCTGCCCGCCGAAGGAGTGGCCCAGCAGGTGCGTCGGGACGCCCTCCGCGGCGACGGCCGCGGTGAGGGCCCGGACGTCCGCCCCCAGCGCGCCGACCGCGTAGGCGGCCGGGTCGTCCGGGCCGCCGGTCTCGTACTGGCCGCGCTGGTCCACCGCCGTCACCCGGTAGCCCGCGGCCGCCAGCGGCTCCAGCAGGGCGATGAAGTCCTCCTTGCTGCCGGTGAAGCCCGGTACCAGCAGCGCCGAGCCGCGCACCGGCCCGTCCGGCTCGGCCCGCAGCGCGGCGAACTCCCCGCGCGCGGTCGACAGCCGCAGCGCCCGGGCGCAGCGGGGGAGGGTGAGGAACGGCGGGGTGCTCATGGGCTGCTCTCCTGCGGGCGACTGGCCGGTAACCCGAGCGTATCGGGGAACCCGGGAACGCCGGAGGGGGCGGGCCGGGCCGCGATCGGCCGGGCCCGCCCCCTCCGGGGCGGGGTGCGTCAGCTCTCCGGGGTCGCCTCCGGGGCGGCGGCGGCCTTGCGGGTGCGGGTGCGCTTGCGCGGGGCCGGAACCTCGGCGACGGCCTCGGCGGCCGGGGCCTCGGCCGCCGCCGGGGCGGTCTCGGCCTGGGCCTTCGGCTTGCGGGTCCGGGTGCGGGCGGGCTTCTTCTCCGCGGTGGCCGGGGCCTCCGCAGCGACGGCCTCGGCGGCCGGGGCCTCGGTGGCGGCCTCGACGGCCTCCGCCTTCGGCTTGCGGGTCCGGGTGCGGGCGGGCTTCTTCTCCGCGGTGGCCGGGGCCTCCGCGGCGACGGCCTCGGCGGCCGGGGCCTCGGTGGCGGCCTCGACGGCCTCCGCCTTCGGCTTGCGGGTCCGGGTGCGGCGCGCGGCCGGCTTCTCCTCGGCGACGGCCTCGGCGGCCGGAGCCTCCGCCACCGGAGCCGCCACGACGGCCTCGACGGTCTCGGTCACGGCGACGGCGGCCTCACCGGCGGCGCCGCGCGAACGGCGGCGACGGCGGCGCGGAGCCGCCTCGCCCTCGGTGCCCTCGACGGCCACGGCCGACGCGGTCTCGACGGCCGTACCGGCCTCGCCCTCGCCGACCACCGAGCCCCGCCGGGTGCGGCGGCGCTCACGGGTGCGGCGCGGCTGCTCCTCGGTCGCCACGGCGGCCTCGACGGCCTCGCGGGCCGGGCCACTGCGCCCGCCGCGGCCGCGGGCGGCGCGCGCACCGCGTCCGCCGGTCTCGCCGAGGTCCTCGACCTCCTCCGCGTTCAGCCCGGCGCGGGTCCGCTCCGAGCGCGGCAGGACGCCCTTGGTGCCCGGCGCGATCTTGAGCAGCTCGTACAGGTGCGCGGAGGTGGAGTAGGTCTCCTCCGGGTCGTTGAACGGCAGCTCGAGCGCCTTGTTGATCAGCTGCCAGCGCGGGATGTCGTCCCAGTCGACCAGCGTGACCGCGGTGCCCGAGGCGCCGGCCCGGCCGGTGCGGCCGATCCGGTGCAGGTAGGTCTTCTCGTCCTCGGGGCACTGGTAGTTGACGACGTGGGTGACGCCCTCGACGTCGATGCCGCGGGCGGCGACGTCGGTGCAGACCAGGACGTCGACCTTGCCGTTGCGGAAGGCGCGCAGCGCCTGCTCGCGGGCGCCCTGGCCGAGGTCGCCGTGGACCGCGCCGGCCGCGAAGCCGCGCTGGGTCAGCTGGTCGGAGACGTCGGCGGCGGTGCGCTTGGTCCGGCAGAAGATCATCGCCAGCCCGCGGCCGTCGGCCTGCAGGATGCGCGAGACGACCTCGACCTTGTCCAGCGAGTGGGCACGGAAGATGTGCTGCTCGATGTTGGCGACGGTGGTGCCGGTGTCGTCCGGGGCGGCGGCCCGGATGTGGGTCGGCTGGCTCATGTACCGGCGGGCGAGGCTGATGACCTGGCCCGGCATGGTGGCCGAGAACAGCAGGGTCTGCCGCTTGGCCGGCAGCATGGTGATGATCTTCTCGACGTCGGGCAGGAAGCCCAGGTCGAGCATCTCGTCGGCCTCGTCCAGGACCAGCGAGCGGACCTTGGACAGGTTCAGCTTCTTCTGGCCGGCGAGGTCCAGCAGACGGCCCGGGGTGCCGACCACGATGTCGACGCCCTTGGCGAGCGCCTCGACCTGCGGCTCGTAGGCGCGGCCGCCGTAGACGGCCAGGACGCGGACGTCACGGACCTTGCCGGCGGTCTGCAGGTCGTTGGTGACCTGGGTGCAGAGCTCGCGGGTCGGGACGACGATCAGCGCCTGCGGGGACTCGGAGAGCTGCTCCTCGGTGGCCCGGCCGGCGTCCACGTCGGCGCGCACGATGACCCGCTCGATCAGCGGGAGGCCGAAACCGAGGGTCTTGCCGGTGCCGGTCTTGGCCTGGCCGATGACGTCGTGGCCGGTCAGCGCGACCGGGAGGGTCATCTCCTGGATGGGGAAGGGATGGACGATGCCGACGGCCTCCAGGGCCTCGGCGGTCTCCGGGAGGATTCCCAGGTCCCGGAAGGTCGTCTTGATGGGTTCAGCGGTGGTGGACAGGGTGCTGCCTCTTCCGTGTGGAGGGGCCGAGAGCGAGCGGCGGGCGGGCAGCCGCGCGGCTGCGTACGGGCCGGGACGGCCCTGATACAGCTGCGCGGACGCACAACCGCGCCGGTCCCTGCGGCCGGCCGGTGCGCGCGGCCCGGTGCGGGGCGCGTCGCCGGCGGCGTCGGGGAGGATTCCCGTGAGGGACCTGCGCGGGACCATGCGCCAGGGGGCGCGGTCTCGGCGGCCCTCGCTCGGCCACTGATGCGGTGCCAAGGCTTGAAGTCCAAGCCATGGTCGGAGCCGATCGGCTCTCCGACCGGGCATCCGCGTACGTGAGTACCCGTGCCTCCGGTGCGGACGCGTCCGGGTGGACGTCGCCGCTAGGGAGCGGGCTTGCGCGGGGCACCGAGACGGCGGTGACACCGTGCGAGCACGACGGGGCTCCGTACCACCATACAGTCAGGCGACGACTCGAACACGTGACGCGTCTGACATTGCCCCGGGCGACCACGGCCGGAACCGGGATTCCGGCCGGTCACCCGGGTGCGTCCGGTGGTGGGGGAGCCGGGCCGTCGGGACTAAGGTGACGGGTCATGGAGACCCATGGTGAGACGCAGGACGCCGCGGCCGGCTCGATCGGGGACTGGGCCGCGTGCTCGGCCGACCCGGGGTACCGGGCGGCGGTGCTGGATCTGCTCGGCGCGCTCGCGTACGGCGAGCTGAGCGCCTTCGAGCGCCTCGCCGAGGACGCCAAGCTGGCGCCGGACCTCGCGGACAAGGCTGCCCTGGCCCGGATGGCCTCCGCGGAGTTCCAGCACTACCAGCGGCTGCACGACCGCCTCGCCGAGGTCGGTGCCGACCCGCAGGAGGCGATGCGCCCCTTCGTCGAGCCGCTGGAGCTGTTCCACCGGATGACGGCGCCCTCGGACTGGCTGGAGGGCCTGGTCAAGGCCTACGTGGGCGACGCCATCGCGACCGACTTCTACCGCGAGGTCGCCGTCCGGCTCGACGACGACACCCGCGAGCTGGTGCTCGGCGTGATGTCCGACACGGGCCACGCCCAGTTCGCCGTGGACAAGGTGCGCCAGGCCATCGAGGCCGACCCGCGGGCCGGCGGCCGGCTCGCCCTGTGGGGCCGGCGGCTGATGGGCGAGGCGCTCAGCCAGGCCCAGCGGGTGGTGGCCGAGCGGGACGCGCTGTCCAACCTGCTGGTCGGCGGCGTCCGGGTGCAGGGCTTCGACCTGGTCGAGGTCGGCAAGATGTTCAACCGCATCACCGAGGCGCACACCCGGCGGATGGCCGCCCTGGGCCTGGCCTCCTGACCCACCGGACAGGACCTACGCGGGCCGGTGCCGCCGCGGCGCGCGGTGGGCGCCGGCCCGGTGCGGGTGGTGCCGGTGCGCCGGGGCCCGCCCGGCGGCCAGGTCCGGCCGGGCCAGGGCCGAGGTGAGCACCGCCGAGGCCAGCACCGCGGCCGCCACCGCGCCGACCGGGTACCGCCCGTCCAGACAGAAGTGCGCGACCACCCCGCCCAGCAGGGCCGCCGCCAGCGCGGTGCCCATGGTGAGCGAACGGGCCGCCGGGAAGTACGCGGGCCGGGCCAGCAGCGCGGTCAGGCCCGTGACCAGGCCGACCAGGGCGAAGGCGATCGACTCGACCAGCAAGACTGCCTCCCCGGGGACGGGTGCGCGGCGCCGCCGGCCGCACTGACGCCGTACCCAGGCCCACCGGGCGGTACACGCAGCGGTGCCCCGCTCCCACGGGGGGAACGGGGCACCGGGTGCGCTGCTCGGACGTCGCCTCAGGCGGTGCCGAAACCGACCTTGCGGACGGCCTGCTCGCCGATCTCCACGTACGCCAGGCGCTCGGCCGGGACGATGACGCGGCGGCCGTGCTCGTCGGTCAGCGCGAAGAGCTTGGTGGAGCCCTCCAGCGCCTTCGCGACCGCGCTCTCGACCTCATCGGCAGTCTGCGAGCTCTCGATCACGATCTCGCGCGGCGCGTTCTGCACGCCGATCTTGACCTCCACGACTTCCGTCCCTCCGGGGTTGCAGCCTCCACGCGCGGACGACGCCCGCCTGGAACAAGCGTTCGCGGCGACCGCGCCGTACGGCTTCACCATAGAGCACGGGATCACCGCGGCGGCGAAGGTCGCCGGATCACCCCTGCTGGGAGGGTGCCTCGCCCTCGCCGGTCGGGTGCATCGGGAAGCCCTTCAGGCCGCGCCAGGCCAGGCTGGCGACCAGCCGCACCGCCTCGTCGCGGGGGATCTCCAGGCCCTGCGAGAGCCAGTAGCGGGCGGTGATCTGGGCCAGGCCGCAGACGCCGGCGGCGAGCAGCTTGGACTCCGACTCCGGCAGGTCGGTGTCCTCCTGGATCACCTTGCTGACCAGCGTCGCGCTCGCCTCGGAGGCCCGCTCGACGCGCTCGCGCACGGCCGGCTCGTTGGTCAGGTCCGACTCGAAGACCAGTCGGAACGCGCCGGACTCGCTGGAGACGTAGTTGAAGTACGCCTCCATCGTCGCGGCGACCCGGAGCTTGTTGTCGGTGGTCGTCGACAGCGCGTCCCGGGTCGACTCGACGAGGGCGTCGCAGTGCTTGTCCAGCAGCGCCAGGTAGAGCTCCAGCTTCCCGGGGAAGTGCTGGTACAGCACCGGCTTGCTGACCCCGGCGCGGTCGGCGATGTCGTCCATGGCGGCCGCGTGGTAGCCCTGGGCGACGAACACCTCCTGGGCGGCACCGAGCAGTTGTTCGCGGCGGGCGCTTCGCGGCAGGCGGGCACCGCGCGGGCGCTCCTGCGCCTCCTGGATGGCCGTCACGGCGCTCCTCACTTCGGGTTGTTCCGGGCTGGCAAGAGGGCCGATTCTACTTTTCGGTAACCGCTTCCGCGTTCGGCGGGAACGAGAAAAGGCCTCGGCCTCCTTGTCAGGAGCCCACAATACGGCGCTGACCTCGGCATCGGCAGGGGTGCGACGGGGGAGGGAACGGCCGGACCGCCCCCGCGGCCCCGGCCGGGGCTCACTACCATCGTCCACCATGAGCGGCGCTGAGCAGCAGGTGCGGACGGTCGAGGTTCCCGGCGCGGTGCTCGCGGTGCACCGCCCGGCCGCGGGCGACGGGGCGGACGGCCGGGAGCCGGGCCTGTTCGTGCACGGCCTCGGAGGCTCCGCGGCCAACTGGACGGCCCTGATGGACCGGCTCGGCGACGTGGTCGACGGCGAGGCGGTGGACCTGCCCGGCTTCGGGCGCTCCGGCCCGCCCGCCGACGGCAACCTCAGCGTCTCCGGCCACGTCCGCGCGGTGATCGGCTACCTGGAGGCCGCCGGCCGCGGGCCGGTCCACCTGTTCGGCAACTCCCTCGGGGGCGCGGTCGCCGTCCGGCTGGCGGCACTGCGCCCGGACCTCGTGCGCAGCCTCACCCTGGTCTCGCCGGCCCTGCCCGAGCTGCCGCCGCAGCGCTCCGCCTGGTCGACCGGCCTGCTCGCGCTGCCCGGGCTGCCCGTGCTGCTGCGCCGCCTGCCGGTGAACGCGCGCGGCCCCGAGCAGGCCACCGAGGACCTGCTGCGGCTGGTCTACGGGGACCCGGCCGGACTGTCCGCGGCGGCCCGTGCCGAGGCGGTGGCCGAGTACCGCCGCCGGCTGGAGGTGCCGCACGCGATGCAGGCGCTGACCGGCTCGGCCCGCGGGATCGTCTCCGCCTACACCGAGCGCGGCGACCAGGCGCTGTGGCGCCAGGCCGAGAACGTGCCGGCGCCGGTGCTGCTGGTGTACGGGCTGCGCGACAAGCTGGTCGGCTACCGCTCGGCCCGGCGGGCCTGCGCGGCGTTCGCCGACGCCCGGCTGCTGGTCCTTCCGGAGTCCGGCCACGTCGCGATGATGGAGCACCCCGACCAGGTGGCCAGGGCCGTGCGCGAGCTGATCGCGGAGGCCGCCCGGTAACGGCCCCGTTCCGGGCGAGGTCACGCCGGTTCACTCGTTCAGGTGGCAACCAGGCATGTGACCGATGGATTGCCCGGGCCCGGTCCTACCTTTCTGCTGTCGGACCGAACAGGTGTGGGGGAGGCGCGGTCGCCGGAGGAGCCGGAGGACGGCCGCACCCGTCGTCCCGGCGGGTCGGGACCGACCGCCGGAACGGGCGCGGGCCCGGGGAACGGATCGCGGGAGGACCGCGGCCGGGCCGCCGCCCCGACACCACCCGGCCGTGCGGCCGGGGAGCGTCCCGGTGCCGTCGCACCCGGCCGACCGGGCCCTTCGCCCCGGCCGTCCCGCCGCCGCGCGGGGCCGCCCCGGCGACCGCCCGGGCCGCCCGGCCCATCCGTCGATCCGCCCGTGATCCGCCCGTGATCCGCTCTGTCCTGGAGGTCTCCCGTGCGCGTTGCCCTGCTCACCGAGGGTGCCCGTCCGCATCCCCAGCGTGCCGCCGGCGGCTGGTGCGACCGGCTGGCCGAGGGCCTCCCGGAGCACGGGTTCGAGCTCTACCTGCTCGCACCGCCCGGGGGCCGGGCCGCCGCGGGGCGTCCGTCGTCCGTCTGGCGCGGGGTGCACGAGCTGGCGCTGTGGGGGCGCCGGCGGGGCGGCAGAGCCCCCGGCGCGCTGCGCAGACGCCGCTACGCCGGGGCGTACGAGCAGCTCGTCCGGGCGCTGGTGATGCCGGGGGAGCGGGCGGGCTTCGGCGCCGGGCTGTACCGGCTGGCCGCGCTCGCCCGGGAGGACGGCGCGCTGCCCGCCTTCCTCTCCTCGGTGCACGCCCGGCGCACCCTGGAACGGGTCTGGCGGCTGCCGGGCGCGGACACCTCCGCCGGGCAGCCTCTGGTCTGCGACGTGCTGGTCGCGGCGGACCTGCTGGAGCAGTGCCTGCGGCCGCTCTCCGCGCCGTGGTACGGCACCGGGCCCGGCGGCCTGGGCGGTGCCGACCTCTGCCACGTGGTCGGCGGCGGCCCGGCGGCGCTGCCCGCGCTGGTCGCCCGGCAGCTGCACGGGGTGCCGTTCGTGGTCACCGAGCACGGCCTGCACCTGCGCGAGCAGTACCTCGGCTACCGCGAGGCGCCGTACCGCTGGCCGGTCCGGGCGCTGCTGCTGGCGTTCTTCCGGGCGCTCACCGAGGAGACCTACCGGCAGGCCGCCGTACTGACCCCCGGCAGCGTCCACGACCAGCAGTGGCAGCGCCGCTGCGGGGCCGATCCGGCGCGCACCCGGGTGGTGTACGAGGGCACGTCCGCGGTGTCCCGACCGGCGGCCGGGCCCGAGCCGGACGAGCCGACCCTGGTCTGGGCGGGCGCGCTGGAGCCCGGGCGGGACGCCGAACTGATGCTGCACGCCTTCGCGCAGGTGCGGGCCGAGGTGCCGCGGGCCCGGCTGGTGGTCCACGGCGAGGAGGCGGCGCCCGGCTACCGGGCGCACTGCGCGGCCGTCGCCGAGCGGCTCGGGGTGTCGGCGGCGGTCGACTTCGCCGGCCGGCCCGGCTCGCTCGCCGAGGTCTGGGAGGGCGGCACGGTGGCGGTCTTCTCCGGGCTTTCCCAGCGCAGCCCGCGGCTGCTCGCCGACGCGATGCTCAGCGGCCGCGCGGTGGTGTCCACCGACGTAGGGGTGGCCCGGGAGGTGGTCGGGCCAACCGGACTGCTGGTGCCGGCCCGGGACCCGCGCGCCCTGGCCGGCGCCTGCCTGGCGCTGCTGCGCGACGAGGAGCGGCGGGCCAGGCTCGGGCTGGCCGGGCGGCTTCGGGCGCAGGAACGCTTCGCCGTCGAGCCGGTGATAGGTGCCTTCCGGGAGATCTACCTGGAGCTGGTCTCGCAGTACCCGGCCTTCCCGGACGGCGCCGGCGGCGGCACGGCCGGGGAGCCGCCGCGCCCGTTCGCCCGGCCCGCCGAGTACTGGCTGGCCGACGGACGGCGCGGCGCGGACGCCCCGGACGGCGGCCCGCACCGCCCCGCCGACCCGAGGGCCGGCCGGCCCGGCCCGGCCGGCCCGGTCGAGGAGAGCGGTGACGCCGGCGCGCAGGAGCGCCCCGGCGCCCTCGCGGAGGCCGTCTGATGGCCGGCGGCGCGGCGGTCGGCGGCACCGGCCGCCCGGTGGGCGACCCGGTCCGCGAGGTGATGGCCGAGCACCGGACGCTGTGCGAACGGGCCGTCGACCCGCTGGAGATCGCCGCCGGGCTGGAGGAGGCCGGGTTCGGCCCGGACGCCGCCGCGCGCTGCCGGCACGCCGACCTGTTCTCGCTCGCCGAGGAGCTGTACGCCCGGGTGCCCCGGCGGCCCCCGGCACCCGAGCCGCCGTGCGGCGGCCGGCAACGCGGCGCCGCCCGGGCGAGCCTGACCGCCGCCGGGCTGGCCGCGCTGCCCTGTGCGGCGGCCGCCGCGCTCGGCGGCCGCTGGCCGGTGCTGCTGCCGGCCGCCGTCCCGCTGCTGCTCCTGCCCGCGCTGACCGCGGACCCCGCGGTCGAGCCGGCACCGCCGTCCGGCGGCCCGGTGGGGGCGCTCGGCCCGGCCCGGCCGGTGCGCCGCCCGGCGGGCTCGCGCCGGAGCCCGGCCGCGTTCGGGTACGGGCTGGGCCTGGCCGGGCTGCTGCTGCTGCCGCTGGCCGCGGCGGACGGGGACCGGCGGCTCGCGGCCGCCCTGGTGCTCGCGGCGGCGCTGTCCGCCGGGTCGGCCGAGCGGGCCGCCCGCTGGTACCGGCAGGTCGGCCGCGGGCACCTCGGGGCGGCGGGCACGCTCGCCGAGTTCCGGGCCCGGATGCGGCCGGTGCTCCCGGTGGCGGTCGCCCTGCACCTGGCGGTGCTCGCGGTGCTGACCTTCGCCGCGCTGGCCGTGCTGACCGTCGTCGCGCCGCGCCCGGGCCCCAGCCACGGCGGAGGGCTGCTCCACCTGGCGGCCGAGCGGGCCGGCGCCGCGCAGTGGGCGGCGCAGGGCGTGCTGGGACTTCTGCTGGTGCTGCCCGCGCTGCTCGCGCGCTGCGGCCGGGAGCGGGCCGCCGCGCTGGGGGCGGCGGCCGGCCCCGCGGCGACGCTCGTCCTGCTCGTGTCGGGCCGGGCCGTCCCGGTGGCCGTCCTGCTCGGGGGCGGTGCGGTCGCCGCGGTGCTGCTGGTGCACGCCTGGGCGGTGCTCGGCCGTGCGGGGTCGCACCGTTGAGCCCGGCCCGCCGTCTCCCCCGTTCCGTCTGTTGGTTTCAGTCCGCCAGGTCGTCCCCGACCTCGCTTCGTGGAAGGACGCCCCCGATGAGGGTGCTGCTGCTGGGCGCCGACGGCTTCATCGGCCGCCGGGTCACCGATCGTCTGCTGATGGACCACGAGTTGCAGGTGACGGTGCTCGGCCGGCGCGACTCGGCCGACATCCGCTTCGACCTGACCACCGGGAGCCCGGGTGCCCTGGCCCGGTTCCTGGACGCGGTCGCGCCGCAGGTGGTGATCAACTGCGCGGGCGCCACCTACGGCAGCTCGCGCACGCTGATCCGGTCGAACACGCTGGCCGTCGCCACCGTCTGCGAGGCGATCCGGCGCAGCCGGGAGCCGGCCCGGCTGGTGCACGTCG
Source organism: Kitasatospora sp. NPDC051705 (assembly GCF_044453265.1). NCBI lineage: Bacteria > Bacillati > Actinomycetota > Actinomycetes > Kitasatosporales > Streptomycetaceae > Kitasatospora > Kitasatospora sp. NPDC051705. The sequence goes on from NZ_JBITCO010000008.1 coordinate 154,667, forward strand.
GCTCCGCCGCCGAGTACGGCCCGGTGCCCGGCGGGGTGCCGGTGTCGGAGCAGGCCGAACCGCGGCCGGTCGGCCCGTACGGGGTGTCCAAGCTGGCCGGGACGGAGCTGGTGCTGGCCTCCGGCCTGGACGCGGCGGTGCTGCGGGTGTTCGACGTGGTGGGCCCGGGCGCCCCGACCGCCTCGCTGTTCGGGCGGCTCGCGGAGGGGCTGCGGCGGGCGCTGGAGCGGGACGAGGCGCAGGTCCGGATGCCGGACCTGTCCGGATACCGGGATTTCGTGGACGTGCGGGACGTCGCGCGGGCGATCCAGGCGGCCGCGGTGTCGGCCGCCACCGGGGTGGTCAACATCGGCAGCGGGCACGCCGTCCGGGCCCGGGACGCGGCCCAGCTGCTGGTCCGGGCGTCCGGCTTCGAGGGGTCGATCGTGGAGGAGAACCGGCAGGTCCTGCTGCCCGCGCAGGCCGGCGGGCCGGTCGGCGACCACCTGCCCGGCCACCATCTCCCGGGCCACCGCCCGGAGGGCCACCGTCCGGAGGGCCGGGCCGCCGCGGGGGAGCCGGTGCCGTGGCGGCAGGCGGACGTGCGGACGGCCCGGGACCGTCTCGGCTGGCGGACACAGGTGCCGCTGGAGGAGTCGCTCGGCGACGTGTGGCTGGAGACGGCCTGCCGGGTCTGACCGGTGCCCCGGGGCGCTCCGGGCCTGTCACCGCAGGCCCGGAGCGCCCTGCGGGCGGCGGCGGCCGGTTCCACGATCCGACGCCACCCGTCTCGCCCATCGGACGGGCTGTCTCGGAATACCGGAGGGACGTGACACTGTTGGCGTAAGCAGCCACCCGCGTGGCGGAGCAGAAACCCCACCAAGAGGCTGGCCCTGGCCACCTGAACCAGACACCCATCGGAGTCCCCGTGTCGTTGCCACCCCTGGTCGAGCCGGCCGACGAGCTCACCGTTGACGAGGTCCGCAGGTACTCCCGCCACCTGATCATCCCCGACGTGGGCATGGCCGGGCAGAAGCGGCTGAAGAACGCCAAGGTGCTGTGCGTCGGCGCCGGCGGCCTCGGCTCGCCCGCGCTGATGTACCTGGCCGCCGCCGGTGTCGGGACGCTGGGCATCGTCGAGTTCGACGTGGTGGACGAGTCCAACCTGCAGCGCCAGATCATCCACGGCCAGTCGGACGTGGGCCGCTCCAAGGCGGAGTCGGCGCGGGACTCGGTCAAGGAGATCAACCCCTACGTCGACGTGATCCTCCACGAGGAGCGCCTCGACAACTCCAACGTCATGGAGATCTTCTCCGGCTACGACCTGATCGTGGACGGCACGGACAACTTCGCCACCCGCTACCTGGTGAACGACGCCGCGGTGCTGCTGGGCAAGCCGTACGTGTGGGGCTCGATCTACCGCTTCGACGGCCAGGCGAGCGTGTTCTGGGCCGAGCACGGCCCCTGCTACCGCTGCCTCTACCCGGAGGCCCCGCCGCCGGGCATGGTCCCCTCCTGCGCCGAGGGCGGCGTGCTGGGCGTGCTGTGCGCGTCCATCGGCTCGATCCAGGTCACCGAGGCAATCAAGCTGCTGGCCGGCGTGGGCGACCCGCTGGTCGGCCGGCTGATGATCTACGACGCCCTGGAGATGAACTACCGCCAGGTGAAGGTCCGCAAGGACCCGAACTGCGCCGTCTGCAGCGAGAACCCGACGGTCACCGAACTGATCGACTACGAGGCCTTCTGCGGCGTCGTGTCGGAGGAGGCGCAGGCCGCCGCCGCCGGTTCGACCATCACCTCGCACCAGCTGAAGCAGTGGCAGGACGAGAAGGAGGACATCTTCCTGATCGACGTCCGCGAGCCCGGCGAGTACGAGATCGTCAACATCCCCGGCGCGGTGCTGATCCCGAAGAACGAGTTCCTCATGGGCGACGCCCTGGAGAAGCTGCCGCAGGACCGCAAGATCGTGCTGCACTGCAAGTCGGGCGTGCGCTCGGCCGAGGTGCTGGCCGTGGTGAAGGCGGCCGGCTTCGCCAACGCCGTCCACCTGGGCGGCGGCGTGCTCGGCTGGGTCAACCAGGTCGAGCCGCACAAGCCGGTCTACTAGACCCGGGCTCCGGCAGGAGCGACCACGTCTGCGAAGGGCCCGCCCCGGCGGGCCCTTCCGCGTGTCCGGGCCCCGCCGCGGGGCCCGGGCGGCGCGGCTGCGCAGGGGTCAGAGCGCGCCCCGGCGCTGCAGCACGTTGTAGGAGATCCAGCCCGGCAGCACCGGCAGCCAGAAGGTGAGCGCCCGGTAGAGGAAGACCGCCGGGGTGGCGACCGCCGGTGAGACGTCCGCGACCGTCAGGGCGCCGATCAGCGCGACCTCGACCGGGCCGATGCCACCGGGGGTCGGGATCGCCGAGCCGGCCGCGTTGGCGGTCAGGAAGACCACCGCGACCGCCGAGAAGCTGACGTTGCCGCCGAAGGCCTGCACCGAGGCGTCCAGGCAGGCGGTGAACGACAGGGTGAGCAGCAGGATGCCGCCGAAGCCGGTGACCAGCTTGCTGGGCGTCTGCATCAGGTCGAGCATCCGCGGCACGACGCCGAAGAACAGCGAGCGCAGCCGGCCCAGCACGAACCGGCGCAGCGGTGCGACGGCCGCCACCACCAGGGCGAGCACGGCGGCGGTCAGCACGCCGATGATCACCGCGCGGGAGGCCGAGAGGTCGCCGTTGGTCTGGCTGCCGGTGATCAGGCCGAAGCTGAACAGCAGCAGCAGGTGCCCGGCCAGGCCGGCCAGCTGGGAGGCGCCGACCGAGGCCACCGCCTGGCCGGAGCGGATCCCGGCCTTCTGCAGGTACCGGGTGTTGAGCGCGATGCCGCCGATCGCGGCGGGGGCGACCAGCTTCACGAAGGAGCCGGCCAGCTGTGCGGCGACGGTGCGCCGGAACGGGAGCTTCTCCGGCACGAAGCCGGTCAGGCTCATCGCGGCGGCCACGTAGCTGAAGGCCGCCGCGGCCAGCGCCGCCGCCGCCCAGGCCCAGTCCATCTGGGAGAGCTTGAGCTGGGCCGGCTTGATGGTGGTCAGCGCCAGGTAGGCGGCGAAGGTGAGCGCGATCACCATGATCAGGCTCTTCGGCTTCAGCCGTTCCAGCTTGGCCGGCTCCATCGGCGCCTCGGGGGCGATCTGCAGGATCTGTCCGCGGATGCGGCTGAGCAGGTCCTCGCCGGCCGTCGCGATGTCCTCCTCGGCCTGCTGCTGGGTGCGCTCGCCGGCGGCGACCTGCTCCAGGGCCTTCGCGCGGGCGGCGGCCTTGCGCTCCTTGCTCAGCTTGTTGAGGTCGATCCTGGTCGAGCGGCTCATCCCGACCGGCTGGAGCAGCGGCAGGGCCTGCGCCACCCGGTCGGCGCCGAGCACGGCGTTGGCGGTGGCGACGGCGCGCTCCGGGCCGATCCGCAGGGCGAAGGTGGTGACCAGCTGGGCGACGTCGATGCGCAGGGTCAGGTCGGTGGCGGCGATGTCGCCGCCGGAGAGGTTGACCAGGCAGGCCGTCTTCTCGTCCACGACGAGCAGCGACTCGCCGGTGAGCCGGCGGTGGGCGATCCGGCGCTCGTGCAGCGCGGCCACCGACTCCCAGAGCGAGGCCATCACCAGGTCGGTGACCTCCTCGTCGGCGAGCTCGTCCAGGGTCCGCCCCTCGACCTTGCCGTAGACCAGGATCGCGGCGTCCGGGCCCAGCTCGGAGGTGGCGACCAGCTGCGGTGCGCGGGCGCCCGAGGCGGCCGCCGCGTAGGCGATCAGGGCCTCCTGCTCCAGCGCCTGGCGCAGCGACTGCGGGCTGCGGCGCACCGCCACCGAGCGCAGCCGCAGCCGCCGCCAGGCGCGGTAGAAGAAGCCGGAGGCCTGCTGCTCGCGGTCGATGATGTGGACGTCCAGCGGCGGGCCGCTCTGCTGGGTCACGTAGTAGCGGCGGGTGCCGCCGGGCGCGTCCGGGGCGCGGTGGGCGCTGCGCGGGGTGAAGCCGACCTTGCGCAGGCCGATCATCAGGTGCTGGCCGGTGGGCCGGATGTTCGGGGAGCCGATCGCGTACAGCGTGCCGTAGGCGACGGACCAGCCGATCAGCACGGTGAGGAGCAGGGACAGCGGGGTGGTGTAGCCGCCGAGCAGCTCGGTGACCCCGCTGAAGACCACCACCACCCAGAGGGCGACCCGCCACCGGGGGCGGCTCGACATGCCGACCGCGGTCATGTAGGCGATCACCGGGGCCAGGTAGCCGTGCACCGGGTCGGTGAGGGTGCCGTTGCTGTTCATCGGCAGCCGGGTCAGCGCGTCCCGGATCTGCTCGGAGGCGCCTTCGGCCACCCACCAGTCGATGCCCAGCGAGACGCCGTAGGCGAGGACCGAGGCGAGCACCCCGTCGGCGACCCGCAGGCCGTCGCGTTTGATCAGCCGCTCGACCGCGAACGCCAGCGGCACGGCGAGCACCGCGACGCTGGAGAGCAGCCCGGTGACGGTGGACAGCACCGCGGAGAAGTGCGGCGCGTTGTCGGAGATGTCCTTCTCGATGCCGGTGGTGGTCGAGGTGGCGATGCCGGCCAGGACGAAGACGGCGACTATGCCGAGGACGCCGGCCAGGAAGCGGATCAGGTCGGACGGGCGGTGCGCCCGGGCGGCGAGCAGGGGCTCGTCGACGTCCAGGTACGGGGTGTCGTCCAGCGGGTCGTGCTGCTCGGGCAGCGGCCGCCGGGCCGGAGGTCCGGGTTCGGCGGGCCGCGGTCCGGCGGGTGCCGGTCGGGCGGGCTCGGTGGGCCCGGGTTCGACGGGCTCGACGGGTTCGACGGGGCGCGCCTGCGCGGGGGTCTTGATCGTCAGGTCCTTGATCAGGGAGACTTCCGGAGTCGGCCCTTCCGCGGGCCCGCCACCGGGAGCCGGGGGCACGGCGGCGGTGGACTCGTCGGAGTCCTCGTCCACGCCCACGTCAGCCGTCCCGGTCATCTGGTCTTGTCCTCGTATCACCACTCACCGCCCCGAAGATGGTGGCATGCCCCGGCGCCCCGTGCTGGACAGGGGGCGGATCGGGCGCGGCGGATCGTTCGTACGGGACCGCGGGTGCGCCCCCGTGCGGAAGAATGCCGCAGGTGACGGACGTAACAGACGACGGCCTCCCGGACGACCTGCCGCCCTTCGCCGAACTGGTGCTCGACCTCACCGAGCGGATTCCACCCGGCAGGGTGATGACCTACGGGGACGTTGCCGAGTACCTCGGCCAGGGCGGCCCCCGGCAGGTCGGCCGGGTGATGGCACTCTACGGCGGCTCGGTCCCCTGGTGGCGGGTGATCCGCGCCGACGGCCGCTTCCTGCCGGGGCACGAGCACCGCGCCCTCGCCCACTACGGCGAGGAGGGCACCCCGCTGCGCGAACTCGCCGACCCGCCCCGGGTCGACCTGCGCCGCGCCCGCTGGGACGGCCGGGAGGCGGCCGGCCCGGCGGAGATCCCGCGAAACGGCCGCGCCGGCGGGAATGACGGGGCAGGATCGTAGGCTCGATACGGGCGGGCCCCGGCGGGCCCGCCCGGCCACGTCTCCCGCACAACTCCCAGGACCCGCCCCTTGAGCTCCCCCTACCGGCTCGTGCGCAGCCCGCTCGTCCAGCCCGACCCGCCCGTGCTGGACGCGTACCAGCGCGCGGTGGTCGAGCACGCCGGCGGACCGCTGCTGGTGCTCGCCGGCCCGGGCACGGGCAAGACCACCACCCTCGTCGAGGCCGTCGCCCGGCGGATCGAGGACGGCACCGACCCGGAGCGGATCCTCGTCCTCACCTTCAGCCGCAAGGCCGCCATGGAGCTGCGCGACCGGATGTCCGGCCGCCTCGGCGCCTCCGCCGCCGCCCCGCAGGCCACCACCTTCCACTCGTTCTGCTACGCCCTGCTGCGCGCCCACCAGGACCCCGGGGACTACGCCGAGCCGCTGCGGCTGCTCTCCGGACCGGAGCAGGACGTCATGGTCCGCGAGCTGCTCGCCGGCGGCGCCGAGGACGCCCGGCTCGGCAGCTCCCGCATCCACTGGCCGCTCGACCTGCGGGCCTGCCTGACCACCCGCGGCTTCGCCAACGAGGTCCGTGCCGTCCTCGCCCGCAGTCGCGAGCTCGGACTCGGCGAGGCCGAACTGGAGCGCTTCGCCCAGGGCGTCCAGCGGCCCGACTGGGCCGCCGCGGCGCACTTCCTCGCCGACTACCTCGACGTGCTCGACCTGCGGGGCGTCCTCGACTACGCCGAGCTCGTCCACCGCGCCGTGCTGCTCGCCGAACGCCCCGAGGTCGGCGAGGAACTGCGCCGCCGCTACGAGGTGGTCTTCGTCGACGAGTACCAGGACACCGACCCCTCCCAGGTCCGGCTGCTGCACCGGCTCGCCGGCGGCGGCGGGGACCTCGTCGCCGTCGGCGACCCCGACCAGTCGATCTACGCCTTCCGCGGCGCCGACATCAACGGCATCCTCGACTTCCCGCAGGCGTTCCGCCGGGCCGACGGCAGCCCCGCCGAGGTCAGGGTGCTGCGGGTCTCCCGCCGCTCCGGCGCCCTGCTGCTCGCCGCCTCCCGGGAGATCGCCCGCCGGATGCCGATGGGCCGGCTGCCCGCCGACAAGCTCGCCCAGCACCGCGCCCTGCTGCCCTCCCGCGAGGGCGGCCGGGTCGAGGTGTACACCTACCCCACCCCCGGCGCCGAACTCGACTCGATCGCCGACCTGCTGCGCCGCGCCCACCTGGAGGACGGTGTCCCCTGGGGCGAGATGGCCGTCCTGGTCCGGGCCGGCGGCCGCTCCATCCCCGGCGTGCGGCGGGCGCTCAGCGCCGCCGGCGTCCCGCTGGAGATCGACGGCGACGACCTGCCGCTGCGCGAGGAGCCCGCCGTCGCCCAGCTGCTGCTCGCCCTGCGGCTCTGCGCCGAGCAGGCCGACCGCGACCGGCACGGCGACGCCGACCGGCCCGACCCGCTCACCACCGACCTCGCCCGCACCCTGCTCACCGGCCCGCTCGGCGGCCTCGACGGCTCCGACCTGCGCCGCCTCGGCCGCGCCCTGCGCGAGGAGGAGCGCGCCGCCCTGCGCGCCGACGGCGACCCGAGCGCCCCCCGCCCGGCCGACGAGCTCATCCGGGAGGCGCTCGCCGAGCCCGAGCGGCTGGTCGCCCTGGACCCCGGCCACGCCCGCCGGGCGCGCGACCTCGGCACCCTGCTGCGCAAGGTCCGCGAGGCCCTGGCCGGCGGCTGCACGGCCGAGGACGCGCTCTGGGAGCTGTGGGACGGCAGCCGCCGCTGGCGCGAACGCCTCGAACGGGCCGCCCTGCGCGGCGGCGCCGCCGGCCGCAACGCCGACCGCGACCTCGACGCGCTGTGCGCCCTGTTCGAGACCGCGGCCCGCGCCGAGGAACAGGTCACCGGCCACCGCGGCGCCCTCGACCTGCTCGCCGAGCTCGACGCCCAGGACATCGCCGCCGACACCCTCACCGTCCGCGCCGTGCGCCCCGAGGCCGTCCGCCTGATGACCGCCCACCGCTCCAAGGGCCTGGAGTGGCGCCTCGTCGTCGTCGCCGGGGTCCAGGACGGCCTCTGGCCCGACCTGCGCCGCCGCGGCTCCCTGCTGGAGGCCGACCGGATCGGCCGCGACGGCCTCGCCGAGCCGCTCTCCCCGGCCGCCCTGCTCGGCGAGGAGCGCCGCCTCTTCTACGTCGCCGCCACCCGCGCCAGGGAGCGGCTGATCGTCACCGCCGTCAAGGCGCCCGCCGACGACGGCGACGAACCCTCCCGCTTCCTGCGCGAGCTCTACCGCGAGGACGTCGACCCCCGGACCGGCAAGGTGGTGCGCCGCACCCCGCCCGTCACCGTCGAGGACATCACCCACCGCCCGCGCCGCCCGCTGTCCGTCCCCGCGCTGGTCGCCGAACTGCGCGCGGTCACCGTCGACCCGTCCCGCTCGCCCGAGCTGCGCCGGGCAGCCGCCGAACGGCTCGCCCGCCTGGCCGCCGCCACCGACGACGAGGGCCTGCCGCTGGTGCCCGTCGCCCACCCCGACCGCTGGTGGGGGCTGGACGACGCCACCGCCGCCCCCGACCCGCTGCGCAGCCCCGACCTGCCGGTGCGGCTGTCCGGCAGCGGCCTGGAGCAGCTGGAGAGCTGCTCGCTGCAGTGGTTCCTGGAGAAGGAGGTCAAGGCCCAGGGCCCCGGCTCCGCCGCCCAGGGCTTCGGCAACGTCGTGCACGCCCTCGCCGACGAGGTCGGCTCCGGGCGCGCGCCCGCCGACCTCGCCGTCCTGATGGAACGCCTGGACACGGTCTGGGACGCGCTGGCCTTCGACGCGCCCTGGAAGTCCCACCAGGAGAAGACCGAGGCCCGGGCCGCCCTGGAGCGCTTCCTCAACTGGCACGTGCTGGAGCGGGGGCGCGACGTCGTCGCCACCGAGCACGGCTTCGACGTCACCCTCGACGTCGGCGGCGTCTCGGTGCGCATCCGCGGCTCGATGGACCGGGTCGAGAAGGACCGGGCCGGACGCGCCTACGTGGTCGACTTCAAGACCGGCAAGCAGATCCCCACCGAGAAGTCGCTGCCCGAGCACAAGCAGCTCGCCGTCTACCAGCTCGCCGTCCGGGCCGGGGCGCTCAACGCCCTGCCCGGGTTCGACGAGCGGCCCCCGGCCGCCGGCGGCGCCGAACTCGTCCACCTGCGCGAACCCGCGGCCAAGGCCGTCCAGGACGTCCCCAGGGTGCAGCGGCAGGAGCCGCCGGAGGGCGAGCCGTGGATCGAGAACCTGCTCGCCGACGCGGCCGGCAAGGTCCTCGCGGAGCGCTTCGTCCCGCAGACCGGCGGCGGCTGCGACCGCTGCTCGTTCCGCCGCAGCTGCTCCGCCCAGCGCGACGGGGCGCAGCTGCTGTAGGGCCTGCCCGGCGAGCCCGTCCGTCGGGCCGGGCGCCGGGCCCGGGTGCGGGGGGCCGGAGTAGCCAGGGTCACTCCGGCCGGGCGTCCGGAGTGTCGGTCCGGCCCGTTAACGTTGCGGGGTGACAGCCGTGCTCAGCCATCCCGACCAGCTCAAGGAGCTGTTGGGCATCCCGTTCAACCGGGAGCAGATGGCGGCCATCGGCGCACCCCTGGAGCCGGCCGTGATCGTGGCCGGCGCCGGCTCCGGCAAGACCACGGTGATGGCCGCCCGGGTGGTCTGGCTGGTCGGCTCCGGCGCCGTGCGGCCCGAGGAGGTCCTCGGCCTCACCTTCACCAACAAGGCCGCCGGGGAGCTCGCCGAACGCGTGCGCACCGCGCTGCGGGTCTGCGGGCTCGGGCTCCCCCCGGCCGAGGGCTGGGGGAGGGGCGCCGACCAGGACGACGCCGAGTCGCTCGGCGAGCCGGAGATCTCGACCTACCACGCCTTCGCCGGCCGATTGCTCAAGGAGCACGGCCTGCGCATCGGCATCGAGCCGGACGTGCGGCTGCTGGCCGACGCCACCCGCTTCCAGCTCGCCGCCAAGGTGCTGCGCACCGCCCGCGGCCCGTTCCCCGCACTGACCGGCACCTTCGCCAACCTGGTCGCCGACCTGATCGCGCTGGACGGCGAGCTCGCCGAGCACCTGGTCGAGCCGGCCGCCCTGCGCACCCACGACGAGGAGCTGCTGGACGCCCTCGCCACCGTCAAGCTGACCAACGACGACCTGCGGGCCGTCCCGGCCACCGCACGGGCCCGGCTGGAGCTGTTGCGCCTGGTCGAGGAGTACCGGCGGCGCAAGCGGGCCGCCGGGCTGATGGACTTCGGCGACCAGATAGCCGCCGCCGCCCGGCTCGCCCAGGACCGGGCCGAGGTCGGCGAGCTGCTGCGCGGCCAGTTCCGGGTCGTGCTGCTCGACGAGTACCAGGACACCTCGGTCGCCCAGCGGCTGATGCTCGCCGGCCTCTTCGGCGCGGGCCCCGACGGCCGGGGCGGCGGGCACCCCGTCACCGCCGTCGGCGACCCCTGCCAGGCGATCTACGGCTGGCGCGGTGCCTCGGTCGCCAACCTCGACGAGTTCCCCCGGCACTTCCCGCGGGCCACCGGCGGGCCCGCCGCCCGCTACGCGCTCAGCGAGAACCGCCGCAGCGGCGGGCGCCTGCTCGCCTTCGCCAACGAGCTCGCCGCCCCGCTGCGGGCCATGCACGAGGGCGTCGAGGCGCTGCGCCCGGCGCCCGGCGCCGAGCAGGAGGGCTACGTGCGGGCCGCGCTGCTGCCCACGCACGCCGAGGAGGTCGACTGGCTCGCCGACTCGATCGCCCACCTGGTGCGCACCGGCACCGCGCCGGGCCGGATCGCGGTGCTCTGCCGGGGCGGCGCGGCCTTCCCGGACATCCACGCGGCGCTGGTCGCCCGGGAGGTCCCGGTCGAGGTGGTGGGCCTGGGCGGACTGCTGCAACTGCCCGAGGTGGCCGACCTGGTGGCGGTCTGCGAGGTGCTCCAGGACCCGACCGCCAACGCCGCGCTGGTGCGGCTGCTGATCGGTCCGCGCTGGCGGATCGGCCCGCGCGACCTCGCGCTGCTCGGGCGCCGCGCCGCCGAGCTGGTGCGCACCGACCGGCCGGAGGGCGTGGAGGCGCTGACGGCGGCCGTCGCCGAGGCCGACCCCACCGAGGTGGTGTCGCTGGCCGACGCGGTGGAGACCTTCCTCGACGCGGACCAGCCCGACGAGCTCCCCTTCTCCGCCGAGGCCCGGGTCCGCCTGGCCCGCCTCGCCCAGGAGCTGCGCGACCTGCGCCGCTCGCTCGCCGACCCGCTGATGGACGTGCTGCACCGGGTGCTGACCGTCACCGGCCTGGAGGTCGAACTCGCCGCCTCCCCGCTGGCGCTGGCCGCCCGGCGGCGGGAGACCCTGCACGCCTTCCTGGACGTCGCCGCCTCCTTCGCCGACCTCGACGGGGACCCGGGCCTGGCCGCCTTCCTCGCCTTCCTGCGCGCCGCCCAGGAGTACGAGCGCGGCCTGGACAGCAGCCTGCCCGGCGGCGAGGACACCGTGAAGGTGCTCACCGCGCACAAGTCCAAGGGCCTGGAGTGGGACGTGGTCGCCGTCCCCGGGCTGGTGAAGGGCGCGTTCCCCTCCGGCAGCCCGCGCGAGCGCTGGACCAGCACCAAGCGGGTGCTCCCGCACGCCCTGCGCGGCGACGCGGCCACCCTGCCGGACGTGCGCGGCGGCTGGAACGGCAAGTCGATGACGGCCTTCCGGCAGCAGCTGGCCGAGCACGCCGGGATCGAGGAACTGCGCCTGGGCTACGTCGCTTTCACCCGCCCGCGCGCCCTGCTGCTGGCCTCCGGGCACTGGTGGGGCCCGAGCCAGAAGACCGTCCGCGGTCCGTCCGCCTTCCTGGAGAAGCTGCGCGAGCACTGCGAGCTGCCCGGCGCCGGCGAGGTGGAGTGCTGGGCCGAGCAGCCGGAGAAGGGCGCCGAGAACCCGGCGCTGGCCGCGGTGGTGGACCGCCCGTGGCCGCTGCCGCTGGACCCGGCCGCCCAGCACGCCCGCCGCCGGGTCGCCGCGGTGGTCCGCGCCCGGGTGGCCGGGCTGGGGGCCGAGCCGGTGCCCGTCGAGCCGATGGCCGTCGAGGACCAGCGCCAGTTGGCCTCCTGGGACCGCGACCTCACCTCCCTGCTGGGCGAGTTGGAGCGCTCCCGGCGCACCGCCCGCGACGTTCCGCTGCCCGCCGCGCTGTCGGCCACCCAGCTCCTGCGGCTGGCCGCCGACCCGGACGGCTTCGCCCGCGACCTGGCGCGGCCGATGCCGCGCCCGCCGCAGCCGGCCGCCCGGCGCGGCACCCGCTTCCACGCCTGGCTGCAGTCCCGGATCGAGCCGCTGATGCTGATCGAGCCGGGCGCGCTGCCCGGTGCGGACGACGACGGGATCGAGGACGAGCAGGACCTGGAGCGGCTCAAGGAGGCGTTCCTGCGCACCCCGTACGCCCAGCGCCGGCCGCACCGGGTGGAGGCGCCGTTCCACCTGGTGCTCGGGGGGCGGGTGGTGCGCGGCCGGATCGACGCGGTCTACCGGGACGGTGACGGGGAGTCGGAATCCGGTGGTGCGTCACGCTACGAAGTGGTGGACTGGAAGACCCACCGCGAGGAGACCGCCGATCCGTTGCAGCTCGCGGTGTACCGGATCGCCTGGGCGGAGCAGGCGGGCGTTCCGCCCGAGCAGGTCACGGCTTCGTTCCTGTACGTCCGCAGCGGGCGGATCGTCCGCCCGACAGGACTTCCCGACCGAAAAGAGTTGGAACGGCTCCTGATCGGGAACAGTGAATAATGAGTCACGCAGAGCATCCAAGTCATCACGGCAACGCCCGAAACCTGTGCGTCATGCACGTTTCGTGCCTATTGTGGGGTCGGTAACCGGTCAACCCCCGTGCTCCGGCCGCCAGCGAGGCCCGCATTCGCTAACCCTCAGTCATCACCGCAGGTGCCCCAGGGCATCGGCGTCTTCTGCTGGAGAGATCGACGTTGAGCGCGACCGGATGGATCAGAGAGCGGTTCACCGGGCCGACCCCGGGACCCGCTCCGGGCGCGACCGGCACCTGGCCGAGGACGGCGCTCGCGCTGCCCTTCCTCGGCATGGCGCTGATCGTCGCCCTCGACTACGTCAGCAACACCGAGGTGACGGTCGAACCGGCCCTCACCGCCGTCCCCGCGCTGGCCGCCGTGGTCAGCCGCCGCACCTGGTACCCGCTCGCCATCGGTCTGTGCACCGAGACCGTGGCCTTCCTGATGGCCCTGCGCAGCGACGCGCTCGACCAGTCCGTGCACGCCGCCAGCGTCTTCGCGATCCTGCTGGTCGCCACCATCGGCTGGGTCAGCGCGACCCTGCGGCTGCGCCAGGAGCGGGCGCTGGCCGACGCCCAGCTCGTCGCCTCGATCGCCCGCCGGGTGCTGCTGCGGCCCGTCCCCGAGCGGGTCGGCACCGTCCGGGCGGCCGTCCACTACGAGGCCGCCGCCGCGCACGCCAGGATCGGCGGCGACCTGTACGAGGTGGTCAACACCCGCCACGGCGTGCGGGCCGTGGTCGGCGACGTCCGCGGCAAGGGCCTCGGCGCGGTCGAGACGGCCGCCGCGGTGCTGGGCGCCTTCCGTGAGGCCGCCCACCAGGAGGGCGCGCTGGACCGGGTGGCCGGCTGGCTGGCCGTCAGCCTCGACCGGGCCCTGCACGAGAACGACCACCCGGGCGTGGAGGAGGAGTTCGTCACCCTGGTGCTGATCGGCGTCGGGCCGGACGGCACCGCGGAGCTCGTCAACTGCGGCCACCCCGCCCCGCTGCTGCTGCGCGGCGGGGAGGTCAGGCCGCTCGAACTCGCCGAGACCGTCCCGCCGCTGGGGGTCCTCGACCCCGCCGACGTCCGGCCGCCGGTGCACCGGGTGCCGCTGCGTTCCGGCGACCGCGTACTGCTGTTCACCGACGGGGTGATCGAGGCCCGGGACCGCTCGGGCGCCTTCTACCCGCTCGCCGAGCGCCTCCCGCGCTGCGCCGACGGCCGCCCGGCCGAGGTCCTGCAGCGCCTGCACGAGGACGTGGTCCGCCACGTCGGCCGCCAGCTCGGCGACGACGCGGCGATGCTGCTCCTCCAGTACGAGCCCCCGTCCGTCCAGGGCGCCCGACTGCCCCACCAGAACGGAGTCCTGGCCCACCGGACGTAGGGCCCGTCCACTTCCTAGAGCGAGACCTCCACCAGCAGCGGCCGGTGGTCGGAGACGGCCGCGCGCGGTGCCGCGGCCGGGCCGACGGCCGTGCGCGGCACGCCGATCGCCAGCACGTGGTCGAACTGCACCGCCGGCCGGTGCGATGGGTAGGTGGGCGTGCGGGCCAGGTCGTACCAGCCCTGCAGCCGGGCCCGGGGTTCGCGCACCCGGCGTCGGCGCGGCTCGGCCAGGGCGGGCCGCGCCCGCCGGGCCGCCCGCAGTTCGCGCACCCGGGCGCGCGGCGCGGTGCGCTCCAGCGCGGTCGCGCCGCCGAGGACGGTGCGCGGCACCGCGCCGACCAGGTTGAAGTCGCCGAGCACCAGGTAGGGCTGCGGCAGGTCGGCGATCCAGCGCCGGATGCCGGCCAGTTGCGCCATGTTCCACCCGGGGACGAAGGAGAGGTGCGCGGCGACCACGGTGAACGGCCCGCGGTCGCCCTCGAGCACCGCGGCCAGCGCCGCCCGCGGTTCGTCCGGCACGGGGGTGAGACCGCGCCGGCCGGCCACCCGCAGGGGCAGCCCGAACGGTGCCGGGGCGAACCGGCGGGCCCGCCAGTGCCGCACCGGCAGCCGGGTCAGCAGCGCGGTGCCGTAGGACGGAGGGGCACCGTCGCCGACGTCGCCGGGGCCGTAGACCCGCAGGCCGCCGGGCACGGACGGCTCCGGCACCCAGCCGGCCACCGGTGCGGGCCGGCCGTGCAGGGCGGCGGCGAAGCGCCAGTCGGCGGCGCCCATGGCCTTGGCGGCCACCGCGGTCTGGTCGGTCCCGCCGGAGCGGGACTGGTGGCGGTCCACCTCCTGCAGGGCGAGCACGTCGGCGTCGAGGGCGGCCACCGCGTCCGCCAGCGGGCCGCCGGCGTCGGCCGGGTAGGGCCGCGGGGCGCCGTCGGGGGCGAGCGGCTGACCGTGCAACAGGTTGAAGGTGGCGATGCGCAACTGGCTCACACCGCACGACGGTACCCGCTCGACGGGGGAGGGGGCGGCTTGAGCCGGTAGGGCATACCGGGTATACATACTCGGTATGTCCATCCGTCACGGTCTGCTCGCCCTGCTCGACCAGGGCCCGCGCTACGGCTACCAACTGCGCACCGAGTTCGAGGCGCGCACCGGCGCCACCTGGCCCCTCAACGTCGGGCAGGTCTACACCACGCTGTCCCGCCTGGAGCGCGACGGCCTGGTCGAGTCCGCGGGGGAGGACGAGGAGGGGCACCAGTTCTACGCCGTCACCGATGCGGGACGCGCCGAACTGCGGGCCTGGTTCGACACCCCGGTGCCCCGGACCAACCCCCCGCGCGACGAGCTGGCGATCAAGCTCGCCATGGCCGTCACCGTCCCGGGCGTGGACGTCGGCGCCGTCGTCCAGGGCCAGCGCCGGCACAGCATCAAGGCGCTGCAGGACTACACCCGGCTCAAGGGCCGCGCCCTGGCCGGCGGCGCCGCGCCGGGGGAGAAGGGCCGGCCGGGTGCGGTGCCCACCGAGGGCAACGACCTCGCCTGGCTGCTCGTCCTCGACCAGCTGATCTTCCAGACCGAGGCGGAGATCCGCTGGCTCGACCACTGCGAGACCCGGCTCGCCCAGCACGCGCAGACCCTGCAGGCCCGCGCTGCCGAGGCCGCCCGCGACGGCGGGGCCACCGCCACCGCACCCGGCCGCCGCCGCTCACGGACCTGAGCCCGGCCACAAGGAACCACCGGCTCGGCCCCGACACCGAGCCCACGACCAGCAAGGGGGGAATCGTGTCCCACTCGGACCCGACCCGGCACACACCGGTGCTGCACCTGGAGAACGTCACCCGCGTCCACGGACAGGGCGCCGCGGAGGTGCAGGCGCTGCGCGGCATCGACCTGAAGGTCCACCCCGGCGAGTTCGTCGCCGTCATGGGCCCGTCCGGCTCCGGCAAGTCGACCCTGCTCACCCTGGCCGGCGGCCTGGACAGCCCCAGCAGCGGCCAGGTCCTCGTCGAGGGCGTCGCCCTCGGCGGACTCACCCGCAAGCGGCTCGCCCAGGTCCGTCGCCGCGCCGTCGGCTACGTCTTCCAGGACTACAACCTGATCCCGGCGCTCACCGCCGCGGAGAACATCTCGCTGCCCCGCGAACTCGACGGCCTCTCCGCCCGCGCCGCCCGCCGCGAGGCGCACGCCGCCCTGGAGGAGCTCGGCATCCCCGAGCTCGCCGACCGCTTCCCCGACGACATGTCCGGCGGCCAGCAGCAGCGCGTCGCCATCGCCCGCGCCCTGATCGGCGACCGCCGCCTCGTCCTCGCCGACGAACCCACCGGCGCCCTCGACTCCACCACCGGCGAGGCCGTCCTCGCCGTGCTGCGCGCCCGTTGCGACGCCGGCGCCGCCGCCATGATGGTCACCCACGAGGCCCGGCACGCGGCCTGGGCCGACCGCGTCGTCTTCCTGCGGGACGGCCGGATGGTCGACGAGAGCGCCAGCCAGGACGCCGCCAGCCTGCTCGTCACCGCCGCCACCAACAGCCTGAAGGTGGACGAGTGAAGCTCAGCGCCTGGCGGGTCGCCCTGCGCATCGCCCGCCGTGACGCGCTGCGCGCCAAGGGCCGCAGCGCCCTCGTCATCGCCATGGTCGCGCTGCCGGTCCTCGGCGTCGCGGGCGCCGACGTGGTGTTCCGCAGCGCCGAGCTCGACCCGGGCGAACGCGTCGTGCGGATCATGGGGCAGTCCGCCGGCGAGCTCCAGATGATCGAACGCGGCTCCACCGTCCTGCAGGCGCCCGACCCCGACACGGGCGTGTACGTCCAGAACCCCAAGGACGACGCCAAGAAGGGCGCGCCCCCGCAGTACACCCCGGCCCAGCGCCGCAGCCTGGACACCGAACCGGCCGACCTGGCGAAGCAGCTGCTCCCGGCCGGCGCCACCCTCGTGCCCGAGCGGCAGGGGCCCTACACCTCGGCCAGCAGCGCCGAGGGCCTGCTCAGCACCCAGACCACCGAGGCCGACCTGACCGACCCGGTGTGGCGCGGCCGGCTCGACCGGGTCAAGGGCCGCGCCCCCGAGCGGGACGGTGAGGTCGCGGTGACCACGGCGTTCCTCGCCCGCTCCGGCCTCAAGGTCGGCGACCGGACCACCGTCCGGGGCCTGGAGGCCACGCCGTTCACCATCACCGGCGTCTACGAGTACCCGGGCGAGCTCACCGCCACCGAGATCATCGCCCGGCCCGGCACCCTGATCGACCCGCTCGCCAAGCTCCCCGGCGCCGTCCAGAGCCGCAGCGCCGGCACCGGCGCGCCCACCCGCTGGCTGGTCGAGCTCCCGGCCGGGGCCGTCCTCGACTGGCCCAAGGTCACCGAGCTGGGCGGCTACGGCTTCACCCTCGCCTCGCGGGCCGTCCTGCTCGACCCGCCGGCCCGCGCCGACGTGCCCTACTACACCCAGGCCGACAAGCAGCGGGTCACCGAGACCTCCTACTTCGACCGGACCTCCGTCGTCATGCTGGCCACCGTGGTCGGCATGGCCCTGCTGGAGATCGTGCTGCTCGCGGGCCCCGCCTTCGCCGTCGGGGCCAGGCGCTCCCGGCGGCAGCTCGGCCTGCTCGCCGCCGGTGGCGGTGACCGGGCGCAGGTCCGGGCCGTCGTGCTCGGCGGCGGCGTCGTCCTCGGCGTCACCGGCGCCGTGGTCGGCCTCGCCCTCGGCGTCGGCCTGGTCGCCCTGCTGCGCACCCAGGCCGAGGAGTACTCGGGCAGCCGCTTCGGCCACTTCGACCTGCAGCCGCTCGACCTCGTCGGCGTGCTCCTGGTCGGCCTGGTCACCGGCCTGCTCGCCGCCGTCGTCCCCGCCGTCCAGGCCTCCCGCCAGGACGTCGTCGCCGCCCTCACCGGGCGCGACTCGCTCAAGCCGCCGAACCGCAAGCTCGCCGTCCTCGGCCTGCTGATGGTCGCCGGCGGTGCGGCGCTCGCCCTGCTCGGCGCCACCAGCGGCTTCGCCAGCCGGAGCCTGGCCGTCCTCGGCGGCTCCGTGATCGCCGAGCTCGGCATGGTCGCCCTCACCCCCTACCTGGTCGGGCTGTTCGGGAAGCTCGGACGCTGGCTCTCGCTCGGCCCCCGGCTCGCCCTGCGCGACTCGGTGCGTCACCGCGGCCGGACGGCTCCCGCCGTCGCCGCCGTGATGGCCGCCGTCGCCGGCTCGGTCGCGGTCGGCGTCTACCTCGCCAGCTACGAGGAGCAGGGCCGCCGCGAGTACGTGGCCTCCGGCCCCTCGGGCGCCGTCATGCTCGGCGGCGGGTACGCCTCCAACGGCCAGGAGAAGCTGCTGCCGCAGATGCGCGACGCCGTCGAGCGCAACATCCCCGGCCTCGGCCAGCGCGCCGACGTCCTGCGGATCAACTACAAGGGCGACTGCTCCGACGGGAACAGCTGCGGCTACGCCCGGATCGAACTGCCCAAGGACCTGCGCTGCCCCGCCTACGAGGGCGACGACCAGCGCGACCCGGAGGAGATCGAGCGCATCGTCCGCTCCGACCCGCGCTGCCAGACGGGCGGCCGCCGCGCCAGCCACTTCGGCGACCTCTCCGCCGGCGACGCCACCCTGCTGCGCAACCTCTACGGCGTCACCGCCCCGGCCGCCGGCGAGGCCCTCGCCGCGGGGCGGGCGGTGGTCTTCGACGCCCGCTACATCAAGGACGGCAAGGTCGTCGTCGAGCTCAACGAGCCCTCGGACGAGGCCGCCGACGGCTCGGTCAGGACCCGGCCCAAGCGCACCGAGGTCGCCGTCGACGCCGTCCTCGCACCGGCCGCGATCCCGGGCGCCGGCCAGGCCGTGATCAGTCCGCAGACCGCCGCGCGCCTCGGCCTCACCACCTCCCCGGCCGGGTCGGTCTGGCTGCCCGACGCCGTCCCCTCGGACGGCGCCGAGCAGAAGGCCAACGGCGCGCTGTCCAGGCTCACCGACCAGCAGGGCCTCACGGTCGAGCGCGGCTACCAGTCCAAGACCGGGCTGATCGGCCTGGGCCTGTCGGTCTTCGCCGCCATCGTCGCCCTGGGCGCGGCCGGCATCGCCACCGGTCTCGCCGCCGCCGACTCCCAGCGCGACCTGACCACCCTCGCGGCGGTCGGCGCCGAGCCCCGGATCCGGCGCTCGCTGTCGGGCTTCCAGTGCGGGGTCATCGCGGCGATGGGCACCCTGCTGGGCATCGTCTCCGGGGTCGTGCCCGGGGTGGCCCTGCGCAAGGTCGAGGCCGCCGCGCACAGCTATCCCGGGATGAGCCCCGATGCGGTCGCGAACCAGGGGATCGTGGTCTTCCCGTGGCCCACCATCACCGTCACCGTGGTGGTGCTGCCGCTGCTCGCGGCCGGGCTGGCGGCGCTGCTCACCCGTTCGCGGATCTCGCTGCTGCGCCGCTCCGGCTGAGGCCCGCGCGTCGCCCCGTCACCCCCGGCAGCCCTCGGCGGCGGCCGGGGGTGACGGATGTTACAGCTCCCGCGGCGCCCGGCAGCCGGACGGCCGGGGCGGGCACCCGCACGGGCGAACTAAAGTCGTCCGTATGACGAGAACCCCGGACAGCGTCGTCCGCTCCTTCATCGACCAGCACTGGTCCGAATTCCTCGCGGACCTCTCCGAGTGGCTGACCATCCCCTCGGTCTCCGCCGACCCGGCCCGGGCCGGCGACGTGCGGCGCTCCGCCGAGTGGCTGGCCGCCAAGCTGCGCGACACCGGCTTCCCGGTGGCCGAGGTGTGGGAGACCGACGGCCTGCCGGCGGTGTTCGCCGAGTGGCCCTCCGGGGACGACTCCGCCCCGACCGTCCTGGTCTACGGGCACCACGACGTGCAGCCGGCCGCCAGGGAGGACGGCTGGGACACCGAGCCGTTCACCCCGACCGTGGTCGACGGGCGGCTGTTCGCCCGCGGTGCGGCCGACGACAAGGGCCAGGTGTTCTTCCACACCCTGGGCCTGCGCGCCCACCTGGAGGCCACCGGCCGCACCGCGCCGGCCGTCAACCTCAAGCTGCTGATCGAGGGCGAGGAGGAGTCCGGCTCGCCGCACTTCGCCGACCTGGTCCGGCGGGAGGCCGAGCGGCTGGCCGCCGACGTGGTCGTCATCTCGGACACCGGCATGTGGTCCGAGACCACGCCGACCGTCTGCACCGGCATGCGCGGCCTGGCCGACGCCCAGATCGACCTGTACGGTCCGGACGCCGACATCCACTCCGGCTCCTTCGGCGGTGCGGTGCCCAACCCGGCCGAGGTCGCCGCGGAGCTGGCCGCCGGCCTGCACGACGCCGACCGCCGGGTGGCCGTCCCGGGCTTCTACGACGGTGTGGTCGAGCTGACGGAGCGCGAGCGCGAGCTCTTCGCCGAGCTGCCCTTCGACGAGGAGCAGTGGCTGCGGGTCGCGAAGTCGTACGGCACCCGCGGCGAGGCCGGCTACACCACCCTGGAGCGGGTCTGGGCCCGTCCGACCGCCGAGGTCAACGGCCTGTGGGGCGGCTACACCGGCCCCGGCGGCAAGACGATCGTGCCGTCCTCGGCGCACCTCAAGCTCTCCTTCCGGCTGGTCGCCGGGCAGGAGGTGGAGAAGGTCCGGGAGGCCGTCCGCGCGTGGGTGGCCGAGCGGGTGCCCGAGGGCATCCGCCACGAGCTGGTCTTCCCGGGCGCGACCCGGGCCTGCCTGACCCCGCTGGACCACCCGGCGCTGCAGTCCACCGTCCGGGCGATGGGCCGGGCCTTCGGACAGCGGATCCTCTTCACCCGCGAGGGCGGCTCCGGCCCCGCCGCGGACCTGCAGGACGTGCTCGGTGCGCCGGTGCTGTTCCTCGGCATCTCGGTGCCCTCGGACGGCTGGCACTCGATCAACGAGAAGGTCGAGCTGGACCTGCTCGCCAAGGGCGTGGAGACCGCCGCGTACCTGTGGGGCGACCTGGCCGAGAACTTCCGGCCCGGCGCGTGAGCGCACCGCGGGACGGGCGACCCGGCGTGCCCGTCACGCCGGGGCACGCCGGCCCGGTCCCGGCGCGGGCGGCCTCCGGGCGCGCCACGGCCGGCAGATCACTCATCCGGATGATTCACCACGTGGGGATGGAACGAAGTGAGCACCGTGCCTGAGACCGAACCCCGGCTGCCCCTGGCACTGGCCCGGGCCGGAGTGGACCGGGCGGCCGAGCACCGGTTCGACGAGCCCTGGCTGGCGGCGGCCTGGAGCCACCCGGCGACCCGGGTGCTGCCCATCGCCGGCGGCGAGGCGTTCGTCGTCGACACCGCGCAGGGCACCGAACTCGTGCTGCTGCCCTCCTTCGAGGCGCCGCAGACCGGGGACCGGTACTTCCTCGGCACCGACGAGGACGGCGTCTCCTACTTCGCACTGGCCGGCGAGAGCCTGCCCGGCCGGCTGGACGGCGACGCCCGCCCGGCCGGGCTGCGCGAGGTCGGCGCGCTGCTGTCGGACCGGGACGCCGGACTGCTGGTGCACGCCGTGGCGCTGGAGCACTGGCACCGGCTGCACAGCTTCTGCTCCCGCTGCGGGCACCCGACGGAGAAGGCCGGCGCCGGGCACGTGCGGCGCTGCACCTCCTGCGCGGCCGAGCACTACCCGCGCACCGACCCGGCGGTGATCATGGTGATCACCGACGAGCAGGACCGCTGCCTGCTCGGCCGCCAGGCGCTGTGGCCGGAGGGCCGCTGGTCGACCCTGGCCGGGTTCGTCGAGCCGGGGGAGTCGATCGAGCAGGCCGTGGTGCGCGAGGTGCAGGAGGAGGCCGGCGTCCGGGTCGGCGAGGTGCACTACGTGGCCAGCCAGCCCTGGCCGTTCCCGTCCAGCCTGATGCTCGGCTTCACCGGCCGGGCGCTGCCGGACGGCACGGCGATCACCGTGGACGGCGAGGAGCTGGCCGAGGCGCGCTGGTTCTCCCGCGAGGAGCTGCGGGCCGGGATGGCGGCGGGGGAGATCCTGCCGCCGTCCGGGATCTCGATCGCCCGCCACCTGGTGGAACTCTGGTACGGCGAACCGCTGCCGTCGTCGGCGCGCTGGTAATTCCGGCCGAATGGGGGCGCGTGGCTTATGCCGCGCGCCCCCATTCGTCTTTGCAATCCCTTCCCGATTCCGACACGAGCGGATGTTCGTAGTCGGACGGGCCAGTTCTGCTACCGCCCGGTGCCGCCCGGCGTGCGGTCCCCACCCGGGCGGACGACATTGCCGGAAACGGCTGAAAACGCGTCACCGCGCTCGCTAGATTCACTCGGGTGACAATCCCCCGGGGCACCGCCCAATCCCCCAAATACCAGCGACTCGCCGCCGACCTGCGCCGCCGGATCGCCGAGGGCGAGTTCACCGCCGACGCCGCCCTGCCGGTCGAGAGCGAACTGGAGCGCCAGTACGGAGTCGCCCGCAACACCGTCCGGCTCGCCGTCGACGTCCTGGTCAACGAGGGCCGCCTGGTCCGCCTCCAGGGCAAGGGCACCTACCTGCGGGAGCACCCCGTCCTGGACCACCGCGCGTACGGGCCGACGCTCGCCCCGGCCGCCCGCGACTGCCTGGCCCTGCCCTCCGCCGTCTACCTCGGCGAGGCCGCCGAGGCCGGCCGCGAGCTCACCACCGACTTCGAGATGATGATCGTCCGGGCCCGGGTCGACATCGCCGAGCGGCTCGGGCTGCGCCCCGGCGAGGCCATCGTGGTCCGCCGCCAGCTGCGGCTGCTCGACCGCGAGCCCTACTCGATCGAGGAGAGCCACTACCGCGCCGGGCTCGCCGCCGGCACCCCGCTGATGGAGCCGGACCCGGTCGAGGGCGGCGACGAGGCCGTCCTCGAGGGGCTCGGCCGCACCGAGATCGGGGCCGTCGACCACCTGGTCGCCCGGATGCCCGGCCCCGAGGAGGCCCAGTGGTTCCAGGGCGGCCCCGGCGTGCCCCTGGTGGTGCAGACCCGCGTCACCTACGACCGGCGCGGGCCCGTCCGGGTCATCGAGACCCGGTACTCGGCCGACCGCAGCCGGCTCGTCTACGGCGTCGGCGACCTCGGCGCGCGGGTCACCCTGCCGGCGCCCGCCGCACCCGTCGACCCCGCCCGGGCCGACGCGCCGTGACGCGCGCCGGCCCGGCCGTCCGGGCCGGCTCAGGCCGCCAGGGCCTTCTTGACCTGCAGCAGGCTCGGGTTGGTCATGACGACCTGCTCGCCGCCGCCGGCCGGCTTCACCAGCACCGTCGGGACCGTCTGGTTGCCGTTGTTCACGGACTCGACGAAGGACGCCGACGCCGGGTCCTCCTCGATGTTGATCTCGGTGTAGCCGATGCCTTCACGGTCCAGCTGGCTCTTGAGCCGGTTGCAGTAACCACACCAGGTCGTGCTGTACATCGTCACGGTGCCGGACATCGAGGGGACTCCTTCGGGAGGGGGGTGCGTACGGTCTCTGGACCGAACGTCCACCGGGCGGCGGGCATTCCGACACCCTGTCGACCGCACTGCGGAGCGATCATCCTCCGATCGCACCGGCCCTGTGGACAACCCCGCCACCGTTGTCCCACCGGGCTGAGAGGATGGAACGCATGCAGGAAGACCTCTTGAGCGGCAGCCCGTCCGACGGCCCCCACGGCTCCCCCTGGGCCGACCCCGGGGCCGCCACGGGCCCCGACGCCGTGCTCGCCGGGCTCGACCCCGAGCAGCGCGCCGTCGCCACCGCCCTGCAGGGCCCCGTCTGCGTGCTGGCCGGGGCCGGCACCGGCAAGACCCGGGCCATCACCCACCGGATCGCCTACGGCGTGCGCAGCGGCGTCTACCAGCCCCAGCAGGTGCTCGCCGTCACCTTCACCGCCCGCGCCGCCGGCGAGATGCGCGGCCGCCTGCGCGAGCTCGGAGCGGACGGCGTCCAGGCCCGCACCTTCCACGCCGCCGCCCTACGCCAGCTCCAGTACTTCTGGCCGCGCGCCGTCGGCGGGCCGGTGCCCCAGCTGCTCGAACGCAAGGTCCAGCTCGTCGCCGAGTCCGCCGGTCGCTGCGGACTGCGCGTCCAGCGCACCGAACTGCGCGACCTCACCGCCGAGATCGAATGGGCCAAGGTCACCCAGACCGGCCCCGACGACTACCCGGCCGCCGTCCAGAAGTCCGGCCGCGAGGCCCCGCGCGACCCGGCCGAGACCGCCCAGGTCTACCGCGTCTACGAGGAGGCCAAGAGCCGCCGCGGCGTCATCGACTTCGAGGACGTCCTGCTGCTCACCGCGGCCATCCTGGAGGACCGCCCCGACATCGCCGACCAGGTCCGCGCCCAGTACCGGCACTTCACCGTCGACGAGTACCAGGACGTCTCCCCGCTCCAGCAGCGCCTGCTCGACCAGTGGACCGGCCCCGGCGGCGGCGCCAGCCTCTGCGTCGTCGGTGACGCCAGCCAGACCATCTACTCCTTCACCGGCGCCACCCCCGACTACCTGCTCGGCTTCCGCGGCCGGCACCCCGGGGCCACCGTCGTGAAGCTCGTCCGCGACTACCGCTCCACCCCGCAGGTCGTCCACCTCGCCAACGGCCTGCTCTCCCAGGCCCGCGGGGAGGCCGCCCGGCACCGGCTCGAACTCGTCTCCCAGCGCGAGGCCGGCCCCGAACCGGTCTACACCGAGTACGAGGACGAGCCCACCGAGGCCGAGACCACCGCCCGCCGGATCAAGGACCTGCTCGCCGCCGGCGTGCGGGCCAGCGAGGTCGCCGTCCTGTTCCGCACCAACGGCCAGTCCGAGGTCTACGAGCAGGCCCTCGCCGACCTCGGCGTCCCCTACCAGCTCAAGGGCGCCGAGCGGTTCTTCGAACGCCCCGAGGTCCGCGACGCCGGCGTCCTGCTGCGCGGCGCCGCCCGGGCCGCCGCCGACCCGCTCACCGCCGGCGCCCCCGACCTCGCCGGGCAGGTCCGCGCCGTGCTGGCCAGCCGCGGCTTCACCGCCGAGCCGCCGGCCGGCTCCGGCGCCGTCCGCGACCGCTGGGAGTCCCTCGCCGCCCTCGTCCGGCTCGCCGAGGAGTTCGAGCGGACCAGGGCCGCCGCCGGCCAGGACGCCGACCTCGCGGCCTACGTCGCCGAGCTCGACGCCCGCGCCGCCGCCCAGCACGCGCCCGCCGTCGAGGGCGTCACCCTCGCCTCGCTGCACGCCGCCAAGGGCCTCGAGTGGGACGCGGTCTTCCTGGTCGGGCTCACCGAGGGCACCCTGCCGATCATCTACGCCAAGACCGACGAGCAGGTCGAGGAGGAGCGCCGGCTCCTCTACGTCGGCGTCACCCGCGCCCGTCGGCACCTCTCGCTCTCCTGGGCCCTCAGCCGCTCCCCGGGCGGCCGGGCCAGCCGCAAGCCCAGCCGCTTCCTCGACGGGCTGCGCCCCGGCTCCAGCGCCCCCGGCGCGCGCACCGGCGGGCGCGGCGGGCGCGGGGGCGTCGAGCCCGGCGAGCGCTCCGCCGGTCGGCGGGTCCGCGGGCCGGTCAAGTGCCGGGTCTGCGACCGGGTGCTGACCGAGGCGGTCGAGCGCAAGCTGCGCCGCTGCGAGAGCTGCCCGTCCACCATGGACGAGGCGCTGTACGAGCGGCTGCGCGACTGGCGCGCCGGGCAGGCCAGGAAGCAGGGGGCGCCGGCCTACGTGGTGTTCACGGACGCGACGCTGATGGCGATCGCCGAGGACGTCCCGGCCAGCCGCCAGGAGCTGGCCGCGATCTCCGGGGTCGGTGCGATGAAGCTGGACAAGTACGGGGCGGCCGTGCTCTCGTTGTGTGCGGGGGAGGAGCCCGAGGAGGATCCGGACGGCGTCGGGGACGGCGAGCCGGTCGATCCGGCGTGAGCCGGTCCGGGCGCGGTCGAGGGGACTGCTCGGGGGACTTCGCAACCCGCCGCGAAAAATAGTTTGCGCCGCGTGCCGGGAGCGCAATAGCCTGCCGGAGCGGTCAAGGGGACGCGGTCGCACGGGGTGACACCTGTGCCGAATCCCCCACACGCAACAGCTTCACCGAGACAGACATCCGAACATTCGGAGCCTGGGGAACCGGGCTCCGCGAGACGCCGAGAGGAGGCGAAGACAGTGGGAAACATCATGATCACCAAAATGACTGGCCAGACCGTTGTCGCTGCCTCCCTGCGTGCCGCCCGTCTGCGGGCGCTCGCCGAGCTCGGTGGAACCGGTCTGGGTCTCGACACCACCGGTGTCTCCGTCGTCCCCGCTGTCAGTGGGCTTGGCCACACTGATCTCTGCGTCGCGGGCGGCAGGGGCGCCGAAGGCACCTCCGTCGAGACCGGTCTGTCCCGCGACTGGGCCTCGGTCGGCACGCCGCGCTCCCCGCGCGACGAGCGACCGATCCAGGCACCGAAGGCAGCCGTAGCCGCCGCCATGCATGGCGGCTATGCGCAGGTCATCGGTGCCGGAAACACCCAGAAGCAGAACGAGCAGCAGATCAACCTGGCCCTGGCCGCCCTCACGGGCGCCGAGGCCATCCGGATGCGGGCCTTCCGCGGGCCTGAACCCTGGAGAGAACGAACCTGAGCAAGCTTCAGGTCGGCACCTCCAGGGCCGCGGAACCCGTCACACCGGGATCCGCGGCCCTTCTGTTTTGTCCGGTACGCAAGACCACCCAGGCCCCTCGGGGCCTCCGGCCCAGACCACCAGTCATCCGGGCCGGAACCACTGAGAAGACGAGGAAGACGCCCACAGTGTCCACGGTCATCACGCCGCCCATCCCGTCCGTACCGCCGACAAGCCAGATCACCAAGGCCGACCAGGCCGACCCCCCGGAGGTTCCTTCCATGCAGCTCAGCTCCATCGAGCAGGCCGAGGCTCTCGGTCTCCCCATCCCCTGCCGCGCCTTCGACCCCGAGGTCTTCTTCGCCGAGACGCCCGCCGACGTCGAGTACGCGAAGTCCCTCTGCGGCACCTGCCCGGTCAAGGACGTCTGTCTGACCGGTGCGCTCGAGCGGCGCGAGCCGTGGGGCGTCTGGGGTGGCGAGCTCTTCGTCCAGGGTGTCGTCGTGGCCCGCAAGCGGCCGCGTGGCCGTCCGCGCAAGACCGAGGTCATGGCGTGAACCGCGAACACGGTGCCAGGGCCGTCCGCCGGGGAGAGCAGCCCCTGTCGGAAACCTCCCTCCGCCGCTCCGTCCGCATCGCCGCCGCCAAGGCCGACGCAGTCCGACCCGCCCACTTCCCGAGCACGCACCCCGAGCAGGACCACCACATGACCGCCGCCGCCATCGATCCGACCGTCCGCTCCGAGCAGACCACCGAACTTCAGATCCAGAACAGGACCCTCGAGATGCAACTCCTCCACGAATCCCTGGCCCGGGCCCATATGCAGGAGCGCCTGCACGAGGCCGAGCACCAACGCCTCGTCACCCGGGTCGCCAGGGCCCGCAGGCTCAAGCAGCGGGCCGAGCGCGCCTCGCTGCGGGCCCGCAAGGCCCTCGCCGTCGCGCTGATGTAATCGCGCCGGTGTCGTCGAGGCCGCCCGGGGACGCCCGGTGCCGCCCCACCCCCGTCGTGCCGCAGGCCGCCCCCCGTCATGGGGGGCGGCCTGCGGTCGTCGGGGTTCCGGGTCCGGTGCGCGCCCTCGCGCGCCCAGCCCGGCCCGGGTCAGTCCTTGCCGAGTCGGGCGCGGGTGCCGGACGTGCGGGGCGCGGCGGCGGGGGGCGCCCCCTCGTCGGCGAACCGGGGGAGCCACTGCAGCATCTCCGCCCGGAACGGGGCCTTGGCGCCCAGCTGGCAGAGCACCCCGATCGTGCTCAGCGTGACCCGGTGGATCAGCAGGTACGCCGGCGGGAGGTTCAGCTGCTTGCCCAGGTTGTAGGCGGGCGAGCGGGGATCGGCGATCCTGGCCGCCTGGGCGCGCATCCAGGCCCGGGTGAAGTGGAAGTCGTCCACGGCGGCCGGCTCGATGATCGGCAGCAGGTAGTCCAGCACCGCGTCCGGGTCCAGCTCGATCGACGGCTTGACGAAGCCCTCCTCGCGCAGCATCGTCAGCACGCCTGCGGCGTCGCCCGCCAGGGCCATCCGTAGCGACGCCCCGATCGGCGCGGGCAGCCCGCCCGGCAGCCGGTCCACCGTGCCGAAGTCCAGCACCCCCAGCCGCCAGCCCGACGCCGGGCCGTCATCCTTCAGCAGCCGGAAGTTGCCCGGGTGCGGGTCCGCGTGCAGCAGACCCGTCCGGGACGGGCCGGCGAACAGGAACCGGGCCAGCAGCTGCCCGGCGCGGTCACGCTCCTCCTGGGTGCCGTCGGCGATCACCTCGGCCAGCGGGGTGCCGTCCATCCACTCGGTGACCAGCACCTGGTCCGCCTGTGCCACCACACCGGGCACCACGATGTCCGGGTCGTCGGCGAACTCCTCGGCGTGCAGGCGCTGGGCCTGCGCCTCCAGCTCGTAGTCCAGCTCCTCCGACACCCGCTCGCGCAGCTCGGTGATCAGCGGCTTGATGTCCAGCCCGGGGATCAGCGGCCCCACCAGCCAGGCCACCCGGCTCAGTTGCGTCAGGTCTGCCAGCAGGGCGTCCCCGGCGCCGGGGTACTGCACCTTGACGGCGACCGGGCGCCCGTCGTGCCAGACCGCCCGGTGCACCTGCCCGATCGAGGCGGCGGCCGCCGGCCGGTCGTCGAACTCCTGGAAGAGCCCGCGCCAGTCCTCGCCGAGCCGCTGGGCCAGCGCGGTGTGGACCTTGGCGGCGGGCATCGGGGGAGCGGCGTCCTGCAGTTTGGTGAGCGCGGCCCGGTACGGCCCGGCGACCTCCTCGGGCAGTGCGGCCTCGAAGACGGACAGCACCTGTCCGAACTTCATGGCTCCGCCCTTGAGTTCACCCAGGACCTTGAACAGCTGGTCGGCGGTGGCCTGCTGCAGCTCGGCCGTGACCACCTCGGCCGAGCGGCCGCCGATGCGCCTGCCGAGTCCGAGCGTGGCGCGACCGGCTATCCCCAGGGGCAGGGCGGCGAGCCGTGCCGTGCGGGTCACTGCCTTGCGCGGAAGATCGCTCACCCGGGCCTCCAATCCCTGGCCCCCCGACACCGGACGGCCCACCATCACTAGGCCATTGTGCCCGCTCCCCGACCCGCCCCCGGCGGAATTTCGTCGGCGCGGAGCGGGGAGTGCCGCACGCCGGCCGGGTCCGACCGGCCGGGCCGGCCACCGTGGCGGCGGTCGGCGTGGCGGTGGTCAGCGTGGCAGGCGGAGGGCGAGGCCGTCCAGGACCACGTCGAGGCCGTACGCGAACTTGGCGTCGCGGAGGGCCGCCGGGTCCGGGGCGGCCGCGGCGGCCGCGTAGGCCTCCGGGAGGAGGTCGAGGCCGGCGATGGCCTCCTGGGCGGCGGGCATCAGCCGGGCGATGAAGTCGACCTCGCTCTGGCCGGAGCGGGCGATGGTGGTGAGCCAGGCCGCCTCGGTGGTGCTCATGCCGACGACGTACGCGATGACGGCGTCGATCGCCCGGGAGGGTTCGGGGAAGCCGGCCGAGGTGAAGAGGACGGCCATCCGCTCGCCGAAGGCCATCAGGTTGGGGCCCAGGTAGGCGAGGCCGGCCTGGCCGAGGACGGCCGACAGCCAGGGGTGGCGCAGTGCCGTCGCCCGGAACGCCCCGGCGGCGTCGGTGGCGGCGGCGCGCCAGTCGGGGCTCTCGGCGGGCGGCAGGGCGATCTCGCCGAAGACCTCGTCCACCGCGAGCTCCATCAGCTCGTCCTTGGTCGCCACGTGCCGGTAGAGGGAGGTGGCGCCGGCGTTGAGCCGGGTGGCGAGCTTGCGCATGCTCAGGGCCTCTATGCCCTCGGCGTCCAGCACGGCGATCGCCTCGCGGACGATCCCGGCCCGGCTGAGCGCCGGCTGGTCGGGCTCGCGCTGCGGACGGGCCCACACGGACGGGATCGGGTTGGTGCGGGCGGCCATGGCGGCACCCCTCCCTCTTCTCTGCTTCGGTGCGTACAGCGTTCGCATCGAGCGTACAGCAGTCGGTTATTGCGCACACCGTTCCGCTGTGCGTACAGTGTTCGCAACGCAGGAACGGAGTGCGCACCGGGGGAACGGTGTGCGCAGACTGGAGGGGTGGCAGATGTCAGCGTCAGAGGTGGCCG
Organism: Kitasatospora sp. NPDC051705; assembly: GCF_044453265.1. Classification (NCBI taxonomy): domain Bacteria; kingdom Bacillati; phylum Actinomycetota; class Actinomycetes; order Kitasatosporales; family Streptomycetaceae; genus Kitasatospora; species Kitasatospora sp. NPDC051705. Next base: position 184,353 of record NZ_JBITCO010000008.1, read on the forward strand.
GGGGCCGCAATCCGCACCGCTGGTGGATCCTGATCGTGCTGTGCCTGAGCTCGCTCGTCCTGGTGGTCGACAGCATGGCGCTGACGGTCGCGGTGCCCTCGATGACGGCCGACCTGGGGGCCAGTGCCCAGGACACCCAGTGGATCCTCGACTCCTACGTCCTGGTCTTCGCCGGACTGCTGCTGACCTCCGGGAGCCTCGGCGACCGGTTCGGCCGCCGGAGGATCATGATCATCGGGCTGTTGCTGTTCGGTGCGGCATCGCTCGCGGCCACCTTCTGCACCAGCCCCGGTGAGGTCATCGCGGCACGCGTCGCGATGGGGGTCGGCGGCTCGCTGATCATGCCCTCGACCCTGTCGATCCTCATCACCGTCTTCGACGAGGACGAGCGCAACAAGGCGATGGCCGCCTGGAGCTCGGTGGCGATGCTGGGGCTGGTCGGCAGCCCCGTCCTCGGCGGCGTGCTGATCGACCACTTCTCGTGGCACTCGATCTTCTTCATCAACGTCCCGGTCGTGGCGCTGGCGATCCTCGCGGGCCTGCTGCTGATGCCGGAGTCCAAGGGCCCGTGGCAGAAGCCCGACCCGCTCGGTGCGGTGCTCTCCGCCGTCGGCATGACCGCGCTGGTCTGGTGGATCATCGAGATCCCGCAGCACGGCGCCTTCGGCGGTCAGGCCCTGGTCACCCTGGCCGTCGCCGTCCTCTCCCTCGGCGGGTTCGCGGTCTGGGAGAACGTCACCTCCGCGCCGATGGTGCCGCTGGTCCTCTTCCGGCACCGCAACTTCAGCGGGGGCTCGCTGTCGCTGACCCTGGTGCAGATCGGCAACGGCGGCCTGCTGCTGGTGCTCACCCAGTACCTGCAGTCCGTGCTCGGGTACTCCCCGGTCAAGGCGGGCCTCGCCTTCGTCCCGCTGGCCGTCGCCGCGCTGCTGGGCAACGGGGTCGGCGCCAAGCTCGCCGCCACCATCGGCAACCGTCTGCTGATCCTGGCCGGCATGCTCGTCATGGCCTCCTCCTTCCTCCTGCTGACCACCGTCACGGCGGACGGCGGCTTCACCGTCCCGGCCGTCGCCCTGGGGCTGCTCGGGCTCGGCGCCGGCCTGGCGATGCCGGCCGCGGTCGGTGCGCTGATGGGCACCATCCCGCCGGAGCAGGCGGGCGTCGGCTCCGCGCTGAACGACACCATCCAGCAGGCCGGCACCGCGCTCGGCATCGCGATCCTGGGCTCGCTGCTGTCGAGCGGCTTCGCCGACGAGATGCCGGCCGGGCTGCCGGAGGAGGCGAAGCACTCCATCGGCGGGGCGCTGGCGACGGCCGGCGGGGACGCCGGGCTGATCCGGACCGCCCGGGAGGCGTTCACCTCCGCGATGTCGACGACCTTCACGGTCAGCGCCGTCGGCGTGCTGGCGGCGGCCCTGGTGGCCACCCTGGTGATGCGGGACCGCAAGGCGGACGCGGCCGCCGTCGGTGAGCCCGCCGAGAACGCCGCCTGACACCGGCGGACGGCCCGCCCCCACCGAGAAGGCCGGTACCCCTCCGGGGCGCCGGCCTTCGGCGTGCCCGGAGCTCGCCCGGTGGACCCGGTCGACCCGGTGGGTCCGGTGGGTCCGGGCGCCGCCCGCGCGCCCGGCGGCCCGCGCCCTCATCGCGGTGGCTGCGGCTGCCACAGGCACCCGCAGTGCGGATGGCCGCGCAGCCGCAGCCGGCGGGGCATCCCGTCGCCGGCCGACACCTCGCACCAGCCGTCCACGCTCGGCGGCCGCCCGCCGTCCAGCTGCACCTGGACGTGCAGCGCGGCGAGGCCGGCCACCGCCGTGGCCAGCGCCGAGTCGCAGGCCGGGGCGTGCGCCCGCCCCGGCCCGCCGTCGGCCAGCTGGGCGAGCACCCGGGGCCAGGCCGCGTCCTCGTCCTCCCGGCGCAGCACCAGGCAGTGCCCGCAGGCCGACACCCCGGGCAGGACCAGCGGCCCGACCACGCCGAACTCCTCGACCACGCCGACGTAGAGGTGCGGCACCCCGGCCCGGAGCAGCAGGCGGGCCTCGTACGCCCCGCCGGCGAACGCCGCGCTGCCGTCCCGCGGTGCGAGCACGACGAAGTCGGGCGGCTGCTCGCCGCCGCCGCGCCGGGGCGCCGGAGCCGGGGGCCGGGCCGCCGCCCGCTGCACCGCCTCCCGAGCGGCCGTCGTGCGCAGGCGCCCGACGTCCCCGGGCGGCAGCCCGGCCGGGGAGCAGTCCTCCGGGCGGACCCGCCCGGAGTCCACCACGGTGACCCGGCCCGCGCCGCCGGCCGCGAGGACGGCCGCCACCGCGGCCCCGACCCGCCCGGCGCCGCGGACCTCGATCCGGGCGTCGGCCCGCCGGGCCAGGACGGCCGGTGCCGCGCCCGGGCCGGAGTGGACCAGGGAGAGCGAGGAGAAGTCGGGCCCGAGCACGCCCCGGTGGGGCTGCGGGAAGCGGGCCAGGGCCGCCGCGGTGGCGTCCGCGTCGTCCAGCAGGCCGGTCTCCGCGAGGTCGGTCAACAGGGCGTCGGCGGGATCACGGCCGAGACCGATCCGCTCGCCGGCGTCGAGCAGCTCGGCCCGCCCGCGCGTCCCGTCGAGCAGGGCGAGGAAGTCGCAGAGGGTCTTGTCGGCCTGGCCGAGCACGCCGGCGTGGCGGGTGACGGTCCCGAACTGCAGGGTCTCGGCGTCCCGCCAGCTGCGGGACAGGGCGGGCTTCAGCTGGAGGCGCACGGCGGCTCCCCTCCGATCGATTCCGGACGGCTGACCGCAGCATGCCCCACCGGGCCGACACCGTGCTCCGGGTTATCCACAGGCGCGGGCCCATGATCACATCAGCTGTTCGCAGTCCCTGTGGATAACTGCCCGGCCCCTCCGGCGTCGATTTCCGGACACCCGCCGTCGGCCTTTCGTTCCCGATCACTCCACGAAACATTTCGGCCACGGCAGCGGACTTCTGTCAGGGGTTCCGGGTAACGTCGTGTGCCATGGCAGCCGAGCGGGACTCCCATCCATCGGCGTCGCGTCGGCGTGCCCGTGCAGCGTCCGGGTCGCAAGTGGCGGCGCCGAGCACGCGTGGACGGCCGGACGAGCAGCAGCCGAGGTCCGCACAGCCGCAGCACCCGTCCGTCACGGGCGCACCCCCGGAGCCGCACGACCGCGGCCGCGTGGAGGTGCGCCGCAGCGCCCGCCGCAGCCGCACCGTCTCCGCCTACCGCGAGGGCGACCGCACCGTCGTCCTGATCCCGGCCCGGATGTCGCACGCCGAGGAGCAGCGCTGGGTCGCGCAGATGCTGGAGAAGCTCGCCGCCCAGGAGAGCCGCCGGATCCCCGGGGACGACGCGCTGGCGGCCCGGGCCCGCGAGCTCTCGGCCGCCTACCTGGACGGCCGGGCCCGGCCCACCCAGGTCCGCTGGGTCACCAACCAGAACTCGCGCTGGGGCTCCTGCACCCCCAGCGAGGGCACCATCCGGCTCTCGCACCGCCTCCAGGGCATGCCGGAGTACGTGCTGGACTACGTGCTGCTGCACGAGCTCGCCCACCTGCTGGTGCCGGACCACGGCCCGGCGTTCTGGGCCCTGCTGGAGGCCTACCCCCGGACGGAGCGGGCCCGCGGGTACCTGGAGGGCGTGGTGTCGGCGGCCCGGCTGCCGCACATCCCGGGTGCCCGGCACGCGGACCGGGGGCCCGAGCGCGGCGTCGACCCGGCCGGCTCCTGCGGCTGAGCCGGGCCGCCGGCCCACCGGCGGGGACGCTGCCGGGAACGCGGACGACGTCGGGAACGCGGACGCTGCCGGGAACGCGGACGACGTCGGGAGGGGCGCGGACCGATCGGTCCGCGCCCCTCCCGACGTTCTCACCCCAGTCGCTCAGCCCGTCAGCAGCCGCGCCCGCGCCACCAGGTCGCGCACCGAGTGGTCGCTCGGCTCCGGCAGGCGGTCGTAGTCGAACCAGCGCAGGTCCAGCGACTCCTCGCTGATCAGCTCCTGCGCGCCGGCCGGGGCCAGTGCGACGTACTGGACGTCCAGGTGGGTGTTCTCCGGCCGGTCCTTGCCGGCGCAGCGGACCTGGTGGCGGTCGAGCCTGACCGGCACCGGGGCGCCGTCGACCCGCAGCAGCACCAGGTCGGGGATGCCGGACTCCTCGACGGCCTCGCGCAGCGCGGCCGACGCGAGGTCGCCGTCGCCCGGCTCGCAGTGCCCGCCCATCTGCAGCCACCGGCCGACCTTGGGGTGCAGGGTCAGCAGCACCCGCCCGGCCGTCGGGTCGACGACGGCCGCGCTGGCCGTGACGTGCGCGGGCAGGCAGGAGCGGTAGAGGCCCTCGGGCTGCGCGGCGAGGTGCGCCAGGTAGTCCAGCCGCAGCTGCTCCTGGTCCGCGTCGGCGGGCCGCCAGCCGTTCAGGGTGCGGACGGCGTCCGCGTGCAGCGAGGCCGTCCCCGGTTCGGTGACCGTCACGCGGTGGGCCCGCCCTTCCCGTCGGTGCCGCCCTCGTCCTGCGTCGGCTCGTCGCCCTTGGTCAGGTCCGGCCTGGCGGCGGAGCCGCCCGCGGCGGCCTCGCCCAGCAGCTTGTCGATGGCGTCGAAGTCCAGGCCGCCCTCCAGCCCGGCGTCCCGGTGCACGAAGGCGTCCGGGTCGTCGAGGTCGGCGGCGGTGGGGAGCATGTCCGGGTGCTGCCACAGGGCGTCGCGGCCCTCGACGCCGCGCGCATCGGCGAGCAGCGCCCAGAGCCGGGCGGCGTCGCGCAGCCGGCGCGGGCGCAGCTCCAGGCCGACCAGGGTGGCGAAGGTCTGCTCGGCGGGGCCGCCGGCCGCACGGCGGCGGCGGACGGTCTCGCGCAGGGCGCCGGCCTGCGGCAGGTGCGGTTCGGCGGCGGCGTGGACGACGGCGTCGACCCAGCCCTCGAGCAGCGCGAGCGCGGTCTCCAGGCGGGCGAGCGCGGCCTTCTGCTCGGGGGTGTCCTCGGGCTGGAGCAGACCGCCGGCCAGTGCCTCCTGGAGTGCCTCCGGGTTGCTCGGGTCGAGCTGACCGACCAGCTCCTCCATGCGGGAGGTGTCGACCTTGATGCCGCGGGCGTAGGCCTCGACGGCGCCGAGCAGGTGGGCCCGCAGCCACGGCACGTGGGCGAAGAGCCGCTGGTGGGCGGCCTCGCGCAGGGCCAGGTAGAGCCGGACCTCGTCGGCGGGGACGTTGAGGCCCTCGCCGAACTCGGCGACGTTCTGCGGCAGCAGCGCGGCCTTGCCGGCCGGGGCCAGCGGCAGTCCGACGTCGGTGGAGCCGACCACCTCGGCGGCGAGGGCGCCGAGCGCCTGGCCGATCTGGGTGCCGAACATGGCGCCGCCCATGGAGCGCATCATGCCCATCAGCGGGCCGGCCATGGCCTGCATCTCCTCGGGCAGCACGCCGCCCATGGCGTTGCCGACCCGCTCGGCGACCGGGTCGACGAGGTCCTTCCAGACCGGGAGGGTGGCCTCGATCCACTCGGCGCGGCTCCAGGCGACGGCGGTGCCGGCGCCGGAGGGGAACTCGGTGACGCCGTCGAGCCAGAGGTCGGCCAGCCGGACGGCCTCGGCGACGGCCGAGCGCTCCGCGGCGCTGACCGAGCGGTCCTTGCTCTTGCCCTCGGCGGGCTCCGCGACGACGGTCTGCCGGGCGATGTTCTTGGCGAGGTCCCAGTTCACCGGGCCGCCCTCGAACGAGAGCATCTGCCCGAGCTGCTGGAACGCGGCGCCGAGGTCGTTGGGGTCGAGCCCGCCGAACATCGCGGCGAACGGGTTGTCGGCGCCGCCCGGTGCACCCGGCGCGCCGGGTGCACCGCCGGGCATGCCGAAGAGCGCGCCGAACGGGTTGCCGGCGCCGAAGCCGAAGGACTGCGGGCCGCTCTGGCCGGAGCCGCCGGCGCCCTGCTCCTTCTTCTTCTGCTCGTCGTCGGGCTTGGCCTTGCCGTCCTCGGGCTCCTCGGGCGGAACGCCGAATCCGAAGGGAAGGTCGCTCACGGGGTCCTCGATCCGGTCGGCCGTCATACGGGTGGGGCGGGATGTGCTGCCCGCCCGGGGCACCGGCGCAGTGGGGGTCGCGCGGGCGGCTCCGGGCGGTAGGCCCGCGCCGGGTGCACCGCGGGGCCTTCGCCTCGGGCAGGATGGACGTACGTGACACACGTCCGTACGCACATAAGCTAACCGTGGAGGATGGCCGGTGAGTTCCCCGCCTTCGGACGTTCGCTCTGGGCTGACCGGAGGAGAGGACGCCCCGGACACCACGGCGTCGCCGCCTCCAGCCTACGGCGGACGGCCGCTCACCGTGGCCGTCACGGGCGCCGCGGGCGTGCTCGGCGAGCGGGTCGCGGCCCGGCTGGTCGCCTCGCCGCACGTGCGCAGGGTCCTCGCGGTGGACGACCGCAGGGGCGAGGTCGCGGGCGTGCAGTGGCGGGTGCTGGACGTGCGGGACCCGGCGGTGGCCGAACGGCTGGCCGGGGTCGACGTCGTGGTGCACCTGGCGATGGACTTCGGCATGGAGTCGGACCCGCGCGCCCGCAGCGCCTACAACGTGCGCGGCGCGCAGACCGTGCTGACCGCCGCCGCGGCCGCCGGGGTGCACCGGGTGGTGCTCTGCACCTCCGCGATGGTCTACGGAGCGCTGGCCGACAACGAGGTGCCGCTGGCCGAGGACTCCGAGCTGCGGGCGACCGAGGAGGCCTCGCTGGTCGGGGACCTGCTGGAGATCGAGCGCCTGGCCCGCCGCGCGCCGCGGGCCCACCCGGGCCTGCAGGTGACGGTGCTGCGGCCGGCCGTGGTGGTGGGCCCCGGGGTGGACACCGTGCTGACCCGGCACTTCGAGGCGCCGCGGCTGCTGGTGGTGGCCGGTTCCCGCCCGTGCTGGCAGTTCTGCCACGTGGACGACCTGGCGGCGGCGCTGGAGTACGCGGCGCTGGGCCTGGTCGAGGGCGAGGTGACGGTCGGCTGCGACGGCTGGCTGGAGCAGGAGGACGTGGAGCAGCTGTCGGGGATCCGGCGGATGGAGCTGCCGGCCGCGCTGGCGCTCGGCACCGCGGCCCGGCTGCACCGGCTCGGCCTGACCCCGGCGCCGGCGGGCGACCTGGCCTACACGATGTACCCGTGGGTGGTGTCGGGCAGCCGGCTGCACGAGGCGGGCTGGCGCCCGCGGCACACCAACGAGCAGGTGCTGGCGGAGCTGCTGGAGCAGGTGTCGGGCAAGCACGCGGTGGCCGGCCGGCGGCTGGGCGGCAAGGAGGCGGCGACCAGTCTGGGCGCGGCCGGGGCGACGGTGGCGCTGGTCGGTACGGCGGCGCTGGTGCGCCGGGCCCGCAAGCGGCGCCGGTTCTGAGGCCGCCCGCGGGCCGACCGCGCCGGGCCGGGAGGGCCGGCCCGGCGGTGTGACGGCCGGCGGGCGAGGCAGTGGCGGGGCCCGAACTTCTCACGATGCGAAATCTCGGAATCGTGATGCGGAAGCCACTTGCCCAGGACCACCCGGAATGGGGAATCATGGGGTCATGTCCGAGAACCACGACCCCATCCGCCTGCTCGCCGTCCGCGACACCCCGCTCTCGCTCGACGAGGTGTACGAGGCGGTCGGCGACGACGCTGCCGGCGGCACGACCGTCTTCGTCGGGACGGTCCGTGACCACGACGGCGGCAAGTCCGTCACCGCGCTGGACTACAGCTGCCACCCCACCGCCGAGCAGGAGATGCGCCGCATCGCCGAGAAGGTCGTCGCCGACTTCCCGGTCAAGGCGCTCGCCGCGGTGCACCGGATCGGCCGGCTGGAGATCACCGACAAGGCGGTGATCGTCGCGGTGTCCTGCGCCCACCGGGGCGAGGCCTTCGCGGCGGCCCGCCGACTGATCGACGACCTGAAGCACGAGGTGCCGATCTGGAAGCACCAGGTCTTCGCCGACGGCGAGGAGGAGTGGGTGGGCGCGGGCGGCTGCTGACCCGGTCGTCGGCGGTGCGGCCGGAACCGGCCGCACACGCAGGACGTCCTCGGTGTCAGGCGCGCCGGGTCCTCACTCGAACGGGTCCGCGACGGCGTGTCGAATACTCCCTGGCAGTGAGCCGATCGGCCCTCCCGTAACCCGGACGGCGGTGATCGCGTTGTCCGCCGGAGTGGTTAATCTGCTCATAGACACGACGAGCTGGGAGTACTGACATGGGTGCGCTCGCCTGGCTGATCATTCCTGTTGTCGCCGTCCTGCTCGCCGCGGTCTGGGCGGGCTGGGCCCAGCGGGCCCCGCGGGCCACCGGGGACCCCGCCTCACTCGCCGAACACCGGCGCTTCATGGCCGCGATGGAACGCACCACCGCGGGCAGCGGCGCCCCCGGGGACGGCTCGGGCCGGTAGCCCGGGGGGCGCCCGCTCGCGCGCGTCCCGTACTGTCGAGGCATGCCACGCCGCTCCGCGACGATGCTCGCTGCCACCCTGCTGCTCATAGCGCTGCTCTGCGTCTCGGTGCTGATGAAGGTGCCGTACACGGAGATGAGCCCGGGGCCGACGTACAACACGCTCGGCAACCAGGGCGGCAAGCCGGTGATCACCATCACCGGGCGCGACTCGTACCCGACGACCGGGCACCTGAACATGACGACCGTCCAGGTCACCGGGGCCAAGTACGAGCCCAGCCTGGTCAACGCGGTGGTCGGCTGGCTGCGGGGCGACGTGATGGTGGTGCCGCACGACAACGTCTACCCGAAGGGGCAGACGGACGCCGACGCCAAGAAGCAGAACGCGGAGGAGTTCGCCTCCTCCGAGGACAGCGCCCGCACCGCGGCGCTCAACCAGCTGGGCATCCCGGTCGGCAACGAGCTGATCGTCAAGTCGGTCACCGCCGGCGCCCCGGCCGAGGGCAAGCTGCACGCGGGCGACCAGATCGTGTCCGTCGACGGTGCGCCGGTGACGGCCGTCGACCAGGTGGTGGCGGCGGTCACCAAGCACAAGCCCGGCGAGTCGGTGGTCTTCACCGTCGTGCCGCGGGTCAAGGACGCCGCGGGGGCCGGCGCCGCCGCCAGGGCGGACGTCGCCGTCCCCACCGTGAAGGCCAAGGACCTCGACCCGAAGGCGCCGGCCGAGCGGGCCGAGCTCGCGGTGGTCGGCATCGGCACCGGGATCCGGCACACCTACCCGTTCCAGATCGACATCGGCCTGCAGGACGTCGGCGGTCCCAGCGCCGGGCTGATGTTCTCGCTCGGCATCATCGACAAGCTCACCCCGGGCGGCGACCTCACCGGCGGCAAGTTCGTGGCCGGCACCGGCACCATCGACGACGACGGCAAGGTCGGCCCGATCGGCGGCATATCGATGAAGCTGATCGCCGCCCGGGAGGCCGGCGCCGAGTACTTCTTCACCCCGTCCTCGAACTGCGCCGAGGCGACCAAGGACATCCCGTCCGGGCTGACCCTGATCAAGACGGACACGCTGGACGGCGCGCTGAAGTCGCTGGAGCAGATCCGCTCCGGGCAGACCTCCGCGCTGCCGTCCTGCGCCGCCGGGTAACGGGCCGCCGGGCGGCCGGGGGCCGGGGCCTCAGGCGAAGGTCGCCAGCAGCGCCTTGGTCAGACCGGGCACCAGGTCCGGGCCGGTGAGCACCTCGCGCGCGCTGTCCTTGGAGCGCAGCCGCAGCGCGATCTCCTTCTTGCCGTCGCGCAGGACGGCGGCGGTGATCCGGACCTCCTCGCGCTTGGGGTGGTTGGCCACCCACTCGGCGAGCTGGGCGTCGCTGGCGTTGCGCGGGCGGGACTGCTCGGCGCCGGGCGGCAGCATCATCCGCTCGACGACCAGGGCGCAGCCGGCCACCGCGTCGGGCCAGGCGATGGTGCCGAGGAACTTGTCCAGCTCCATGCCGGCCGGCAGTTCGTCCTGCTCGACCGGGGTGAGGCCGGCCGCGTCGTCGTCGCCGAGGCCGAGCTGGGCGGCGATCTTCGGGTCGGCCCTGCGCAGGGCGGTGCTGTCCACCAGGGCGAACAGCCGGGCCGGGAGGTCCCAGCCGAGGGTGGCGGCGTACTCGTCGATCTCCAGCGCGGCCCGGGTGAGCGGGGTCGCGGCGGGGAGCTTGGAGACGTCGTCGGGGGAGTTGAGTGCATCGGGCGCGTCGGACATGCCCCAATCCTCACACGTCGGGGGCGCCGGCGGTGCCGGGAGCGGCCGGGCCGGGGGAGGCCGGAGTAACCGTCTGCTAACGGTGGGAACTCGACCAAAGCCTGGTTAAGTTTCCCTGAAGACCGATCGACTCCAGACCACACAGCCGAGGTGCCACCGTGGTATTCCAGATGCCGGAACGCTCAGGGCCGGGATTCCGGCGCAGGGTAGGCCCTCCCTCGCGGCGCGCGCGGGTCGCCCTGCTGACGCTGGGCGTGCTCGCGGTGCTGTTCCTGCTGTTCGTCATGTTCGCCGGCTTCTGGACGGACTGGCTCTGGTTCAAGTCGGTCGGCTACTCCTCGGTGTTCACCACCCAGCTGTGGACGAAGGCCGGCCTGTTCGCGGTGTTCGGCCTGCTGATGGCGGTGATCGTCGGCTTCAACGTCTGGCTGGCGCACCGGCTGCGGCCGCCGCTGTCGGCGATGTCGGTCGAGCAGCAGAGCCTGGACCGCTACCGCTCCGGCCTGGCGCCGTTCAAGCGCTGGGCGCTGATCGGCGTCTCGCTGGTGATCGGCCTGGTGGCGGGCGCCGCGGCGTCCGGCCAGTGGCGGACCTGGCTGATGTGGACGAACGCGACGTCCTTCGGCGAGAAGGACGCGCAGTTCGGCATGGACGTCTCGTTCTACGCCTTCTCCCTGCCGTTCTACGAGTTCCTGCTGGGCTTCGCGTTCAGCGCCGTGATCGTCTCGCTGCTGACCTCGGCGCTGGTGCACTACCTCTACGGCGGGCTGCGGCTGCAGGGCCCGGGCCGGCGCGCGAGCGCGGGCGCGCAGGGGCACCTGGCGGTGCTGCTCGGCGTGTTCGTGCTGCTGAAGGCGGCGGCGTACTGGCTGGACCGGTACGCGCTGGCGGTGAAGACCGGCTCCTACAAGGGGGTCTCCGGCTGGACCGGCCTGCGCTACGTGGACGCCAACGCCTTCCTGCCGGCCAAGACCATCCTCTTCTTCGTCGCGATCATCTGCGCGGTGCTGTTCTTCCTGACCCCGGTGCGCCGCACCTGGGCGCCGGCCCTGATCGGGCTCGGGCTCATGGTGCTGTCGGCGGTGCTGATCGGCGGGCTGTACCCGGCGATCGTGCAGCAGTTCCAGGTCAAGCCGAACGAGCAGGCCAAGGAGACGCCGTACATCCAGAAGAACATCGACGCCACGCGGCAGGCGTACGGGATCGCGGACGCGCAGACCTCCCAGTACAGCCCGCAGGGGTCGACCACCGCGGAGGCGCTCAAGCCGGACGCGCAGACCATCGCGGACATCCGCCTGCTGGACCCGAACATCGTCTCGCCGACCTTCCAGTCGATCGAGCAGCAGCGCAGCTACTACGCGTTCCCGAACACCCTGGACGTGGACCGCTACGGCGCCGGCACCGGCAAGCAGGACACCGTGATCGGCCTGCGCGAGCTCGACCTCAACGGCGTGCAGCGCAACTGGATCAACGACCACTTCAAGTACACCCACGGCTACGGCGCGGTCGTCGCCAAGGGCAACCAGGTCAACGACAAGGGCCAGCCGGTGTTCACCGAGTCCGGCCTGCCGGCCACCGGTGCGCTGGGCGACTACCAGCAGCGGATCTACTACGGCGAGAAGACCACCTCGTACTCGATCGTCGGCGGCTCGAACCAGGAGATCGACTACACCACCGAGACCGGCGAGAACAAGCAGTACCAGTACACCGGTGACAGCGGGGTCTCGCTGGACAACCCGATCACCCGGGCCGCGTACGCGGTGCGCTTCGCCGAGCCGCAGATCCTCTACGCGGGGGCGATCACCGACGGCGCGAAGGTGATCTACAACCGGACGCCGAAGGAGCGGGTCGAGAAGGTCGCCCCGTGGCTGTCGATCGACGCCGACCCGTACCCGGTGGTGCAGGACGGCAAGGTGGTCTGGGTGCTGGACGGCTACACCACCTCGGACGGCTACCCGTTCTCCTCGAAGACGACGCTGGGCACCGCCACCAAGGACTCGCTGACCAACCAGCGCGGTGAGCTGCTGACCGTCGCCAACCAGGTCAACTACATCCGCAACTCGGTCAAGGCCACGGTGGACGCCTACACCGGCGAGGTGAAGCTCTACCAGTGGGACGAGCAGGACCCGGTGCTGAGGACCTGGATGAAGGCCTTCCCGGGCAGCGTCGAGCCGAAGGCCGACATCCCGGCGGACCTGCTGCCGCACCTGCGCTACCCGCAGGACATGTTCAAGGTCCAGCGCGACCTGCTCGGCCAGTACCACGTGACCGACTCCAACTCCTTCTTCAACGGCAGCGACATCTGGCAGGTCCCGGTGGACCCGACCAGCGACACCAAGCAGGTCCAGCCGCCGTACTACCTGACGGTGCGGATGCCCGACCCGGCGGTCACCTCGGCGAGCTTCTCGCTGACCTCCACCTTCGTGCCCAACGGCCGGGACAACCTGGCGGCCTTCATGGCGGTCAACGCAGACCCGGGCCCGGACTACGGGAAGATCCGGATCCTCAAGATCCCCGGCGACAGCAAGACGCTCGGCCCCAACCTGGTGCAGTCGCAGTTCAACTCCCGGCAGGAGGTGGCGCAGCAGATCACCCTGCTGAAGAGCGGCGGGGACTCCGACCTGGAGTACGGCAACCTGCTCACCCTCCCGGTCGGCGGCGGACTGCTCAACGTCGAGCCGGTCTACGTGCGCGGACGCGGCGCCAAGTACCCGACGCTGCAGAAGGTCCTGGCGGTGTACGGGAACGACAACGTGGCGTTCGAGAACACCCTGGAGGACGCCCTCAAGAAGGTGTTCGCCGGATCGGCCCCGCCGACCACCCCGACCGCGCCGTCCACCCCGGGCACCCCGACCGGCCCGTCGACGCCGACGCCCACCGCCCCGGCCACCCCGGCCCCGGGCGGGACGATCTCGCCCGAGCTGCAGAAGGCGCTCTCGGACGCGGAGAAGGCGTACAACGACAGCCAGACCGCGTTCAAGAACGGCGACTGGGTGGCGTACGGCAACGCCCAGAAGGCGCTCGGCGACGCCCTGAAGGCGGCCGAGGCCGCCCGCGGCACCGGCTCGCCGGCGGCCCCGTCCGCGGCGGCGACCCCCGGCGGATCGGCGAGCCCGCACCCGTAGCCCGCTGAGCTGCGACAACCGATTCCGACTCCACCCCGTGCCCGTGCTATGGTTTAACCACCGACGCGGGGTGGAGCAGCTCGGTAGCTCGCTGGGCTCATAACCCAGAGGTCGCAGGTTCAAATCCTGTCCCCGCTACTCAGTGCCAGAGGCCCGGAGGATCCTTCCTCCGGGCCTCTGGTGTTTCCGCTCCCAAGCGGTGGGAACCGCTCCGGTACTATCGACCGTCGCCAACGAGGACGGCTCAGGGGTTTGTGGGGTTGAAGTGTCGGGAAATCGACAAAGCGCCGAAGCAATTTCGTCGGCTTCGAGTCGACCCCGCCCGAATTCGGCCGGGGCAGGTGTACGCGGTTAGCGGGTGATGCGACGATGGGACACACGGGGGACGGTACGCGGCTGCTGATCAGCCGTCGGGTCCGGCGCCTCCCCTGGGGGTCCCCCCGGCCGCGGGCCGGGGCACGATGCCGCGACACTCTGGGGGAGCGGGAGTCGGCATGAGGCTGATCGGCAAGAACGGGTCAGGCACCAAGTCCGCCGCGGCCACCGAGGCGGACACCGACGCCTGGGCGGAGAGCCCCGAGAGCCGCCCCGGAGCCCTCCCCGCCCAGCGCACCAGCGGTCTGACCGAACGTCCGCCGGTCGGCGGCTCCGGCCCCGACAGCCTCGTCCACGTGTCCGCCCGTCAGTTCGCCGCCGCCGTCGGTCCCTACGGCCCGGACGCCGACACCGACGGCTCCGGCGCCGCCGCGCTCGACCCGGCCGGCCTGGACACCACCAGCTTCGAGTCCGCCCTGGCCGCCCGAGAGAGCGCCGCGCTGGAGGCCCGGCACCGCCAGGCCGCCGACGACGGCGACCCGGACGCCGCCTGCCGGCTCGGGACCCTGCTGCTGCGCCGCGGCGACCTCGAGGACGCCGAGTCCTACCTGCGCGCCGCCGCGGCCGCCGGCCTGCGCGCCGCCGCCAACAACCTCGGCGTGCTGCTCCACCAGCAGGGCCACCGGGCCGAGGCCGCCCAGTGGTGGCGCCAGGCCGCGGTGGCCGGCAGCGCGCCCGCCGCGCACGCGCTCGGGCTCCAGCTGCGCGACCAGGGCGAGGAGGAGGCCGCCGAGTACTGGCTGCACTTCGCCGCCGACCACGGCCACCCGCTCGGCGCCTACGCCCTGGGCGACCTGATGGAGCACCGGCGCGACGTGCGCGCCGAACGCTGGTTCAAGGTCTCCGCGGACGCCGGGCACCGCGAGGCCGCCTACCGGCTCGCCCGGATGCGCGAGGCGGCCGGGGACAAGGAGACCGCCGAGACCTGGTACCGCACCGCGGCCGCCCGCAGCCACGCCCGGGCCGCACTGCGCCTGGGCGTGCTGCTGGAGGAGCGCTCCGGCGACGACCAGGCCCTGCTGGAGGAGGCCGCCCGCTGGTACCGGCAGTCCGCGCAGAACGGCGAGCCGCGGGCGGCCTGCGCCCTGGGCTTCCTGCTGCGCGACTCCGGGGACACCGGCGCGGCCGCCGAGTGGTGGCAGGAGGCCGCCGAGGCCGGCGACGGCAACGCCGCCAACGCGCTCGGCGCCCTGCACGCGGGGCGCGGCGAGGCCAAGAAGGCCGAGCACTGGTACCGCACCGCCCTGGACGCGGGCGACCAGAACGGCGCGTTCAACCTCGGCCTGCTCTGCGCCGGCACCGGCCGCGACCAGCAGGCCGAGCAGTGGTACCGCCGGGCCGCGTACGCCGGTCACCGGGAGGCCTGCAACGCGCTGGCCGTCGTGCTGCTGCAGCGCGGTGACGAGTCGGGCGCCGAACCGTGGTTCTCCAAGGCCGCCGAGGCCGGCAGCGTGGACGGCGCCTTCAACCTCGGCGTGCTGCACGCCGGGCGCGGCGAGCAGCGGCAGGCCCAGGAGTGGTACGCGCGCGCCGCCGCGGAGGGGCACGGCGAGGCCGCGCTCCAGCTGGCCGTCGTCCAGGAGCAGCGCGGCAACCTGGCCGGCGCCCTGGAGCGCTACCGGCAGGCCGCGGCCGGGGGATCGGCGGAGGGTGCCTTCCGGCTGGCCTCGGTGCTGGACCGCCGCGGCGACGCCGACACCGAGGCCGAGCACTGGTACGCCGTCGCGGCGGACGCCGGGCACCGGCGGGCGCAGGTGCGGATGGGCGTGCGGGCGGCCGAGCGCGGCGCGCTGGAGATCGCCGAGAGCTGGTACCGGCGGGCCGCCGAGGCCGGCAGCCGCAGTGCGGCGTTCAACCTGGGGCTGCTGCTGGCCCGGCAGGACCGCGAGGCGCAGGCGATGCTCTGGTACACCCGGGCCGCCGACGCCGGGCACGGCCGGGCGGCGCTGCGGCTGGCCCTGCTGGCGCTGCGCCGGGGCGAGCCGGTGCAGGCGGAGAACTGGTGCCGCCGGGCGGCCGACTACGGGCCGGCCGAGGTGGCCGAGCGGGCCGGGCGCCTGCTGGGCGCGCTGCACGCGGAGCTGAGCGCGTAGGGCGGGTCGGGCGTGCCCCGGGGTCACCGGGGTCTCACCGGGGTGGGTCCGTCCGGGATTCTTCGTCGAGGTCTCGCCTTGCCCGCGGGGGTCGCCGGGCCGTGTTACGGGCCGGCGGTGCAGTCAGGGCAGAGGCCGCGGTAGGTGATCTCGGCGGCCGTGACGGTGAAGCCGAAGCGCTCCCCGGCGGGCAGCGCCTCCAGCGGGTCGCCGTGCGGGTGGACGTCGCGGATCGCGCCGCAGCCGGAGCAGAGCAGGTGCTGGTGGGCGCGGTGGGCGTTGGGGTCGTAGCGCTTGGCGCGGCCGTCGGTGGCGACCTCCAGGACCTCGCCGAGGCAGACCAGTTCACCGAGGGTGTTGTAGACGGTCGCGCGGCTGATCTCGGGCAGCCGGGCCACCGCGCGCGCGTGCACCTCGTCCGCGGTGAGGTGCACGTGGTCGCCGTCGAGGACCTCGGCCACGACCCGGCGCTGTGAGGTCAGCCGCCAGCCGCGTCCGCGAAGTCGTTCCAGCAGGTCGCTCATGGGCCCAGAGTAAGTCACGATCCGAGATTGGTTCCAGTGTTGACTTGGACAAAGTCCAAGTTAGGATCGAGTCGTCACGACCGGACACCGCGGAGGCACCCCCATGACGACCCAGGACGAGCTGCGCCCCACCCTCACCACGGAGGCGGGTGCCCCCGTCGCCGACAACCAGAACACCGAGACCGCCGGCATCGGCGGCCCGGCACTCATCCAGGACCAGCTGCTCTTCGAGAAGCTCGCGCACTTCAACCGCGAGCGGATCCCGGAGCGCGTCGTGCACGCCCGCGGTGCGGCGGCCTACGGCACCTTCACCGTCACCGCCGACGTGACGGCCCACACCCGGGCCGCGTTCCTCTCCGAGATCGGCAAGCAGACCGAGGTCTTCCTGCGCTTCTCCACCGTCGCCGGCAACCTCGGCTCCGCCGACGCCGTCCGCGACCCGCGCGGCTTCGCGCTGAAGTTCTACACCGAGGAGGGCAACTACGACCTCGTCGGCAACAACACCCCGGTGTTCTTCATCAAGGACGCCGTGAAGTTCCCGGACTTCATCCACACCCAGAAGCGCGACCCGTACACCGGCTCCCAGGAGGCGGACAACGTCTGGGACTTCTGGGGCCTGTCGCCCGAGTCCACCCACCAGGTGACCTGGCTGTTCGGCGACCGCGGCATCCCCGCCACCTACCGCCACCTCAACGGCTACGGCTCGCACACCTACCAGTGGCAGAACGAGGCCGGCGAGCACTTCTGGGTCAAGTACCACTTCAAGACCGACCAGGGCATCCGCAACCTCACCCAGGACGAGGCCAACCGCCTCGCCGGCGAGGACCCGGACAGCCACCAGCGCGACCTGCGCGAGTCCATCGAGCGCGGCGAGTACCCGACCTGGACCGTCCAGGTGCAGATCATGCCGGCGGCCGACGCGGCGAACTACCGCTTCAACCCCTTCGACCTCACCAAGGTCTGGCCGCACGCCGACTACCCGCCGATCGAGATCGGCAAGCTGGAGCTCAACCGCAACCCCGAGAACGTCTTCGCCGAGGTCGAGCAGTCGATCTTCTCCCCGGCGCACTTCGTGCCCGGCATCGGCCCGTCCCCGGACAAGATGCTCCAGGGCCGCCTGTTCGCCTACGCGGACGCCCACCGCTACCGCGTCGGCATCAACGCCGACCACCTGCCGGTGAACCGCCCGCACGCCACCGAGGCGCGCACCAACGGCCGCGACGGCCACCTCTACGACGGCCGCCACGGCCGGCAGAAGAACTACGAGCCGAACAGCTTCGGCGGCCCGGTCCAGACCGGCCGCCCGCTGTGGGCCGCCACCGCCGTCACCGGCGCCACCGGCAACCACGTCGCGCCCTCGCACGCCGAGGACGACGACTTCGTGCAGGCCGGGAACCTGTACCGGCTGTTCTCGGAGGACGAGAAGCAGCGGCTGATCGCCAACCTGGCCGGCTTCATCGCCAAGGTCTCCGCCGACCGCGAGGACATCGTCGAGCGGGCGGTCGACAACTTCCGCAAGGCCGACGCCGACTACGGGCAGCGGCTGGAGGCGGCCGTCCGGGAGCTGCGCAAGCAGTAGCCCGGCGCGCGCCCCGATGAGCAGCGGGCCCCGTGACCAGATGACTGGTCACGGGGCCCGCACCAGTTCCGGGGCCGCCCGCTCGCCGGAGAACGGGGCCCGGGGCGGCCGGGGTCAGACGCTCAGGCGGCGCAGGGTCTCGTCGTGGAGGATGCCGTTGCTGGCGACGGCGTCCGCGCCGCCGGGGCCGGGGACGCCGTCCAGACCGGTGAAGCGGCCGCCGGCCTCCTCGACGATGATGCAGTTGGCGGCCATGTCCCAGAGCGAGAGCTCGGGCTCGGCGGCGATGTCGACCGCCCCCTCGGCCACCATCATGTAGGACCAGAAGTCGCCGTAGGCGCGGGTGCGCCAGCAGGCGCGGGTGAGGTCCAGGAAGGGGTCGAGGCGTCCGCGCTCCTCCCAGCCGGTGAGCGAGGAGTAGGAGAAGGAGGCGTCCTCGATCCGGGAGACGCCGGAGACGTGGATCCGGGAGGCCTTGGTCAGGCTGCGGCCGGCGAAGGCGCCGAGGTCCTTGGCCGCCCACCAGCGGCGCTGCAGCGCGGGGGCGGACACGATGCCGACGACCGGGCGCTCGACGCCGTCCGGGCCGTCCTCCAGCAGGGCGATCAGGGTGGCCCAGACCGGGACGCCGCGGATGTAGTTCTTGGTGCCGTCGATCGGGTCGATCACCCAGCGGCGGGGGCCGGAGCCCTGCAGGCCGAACTCCTCGCCGAGCACCGCGTCGCGCGGGCGGGCGCGCTGCAGCACGCCGCGGACGAGTTCCTCGGCGGCCTTGTCGGCGTCGCTGACGGGGGTGAGGTCCGGCTTGGTCTCGACGGTGAGGTCGAGGGCGCGGAAGCGCTCCAGGGTGACCGAGTCGGCCGAGTCGGCGAGGACGTGGGCGAGTCGGAGATCGTCGTGGTAGTCGGCCATGTCCGAAACCCTAGCGAGCCCGCCGGGATCGGCACAGCCGGGCTCGCGGAGCGGGACGGGGCGGTCCACGGGCCCGTCGGGGCGTGCCCCGCGGACCTCAGTGCGCGGTGCCGCTGAGCTGGAGGCCGATGACGCCGGCGATCACCAGGGAGATCGAGACCAGCTTCAGCACCGAGGTGGTCTCGTCCAGGAAGACCATGCCGTAGACGGCGGTGCCGGCCGCGCCGATGCCGGTCCACACGGCGTAGGCGGGTCCGACCGGCAGGCTCTTCAGGGAGAGGGTGAGCAGGCCGAAGCTGCTCAGGGCGAACACGCAGAAGCTGATGGTGGGCCAGAGCTTGGTGAATCCCTCGCTGAGCTTGAGGTTGATCGCGAAGCCGGTCTCCAGCAGGCCGGCCAGGATCACCAGGGCCCATGCCATCGCGTGCCCTCCCTGTCGATCGACGGGTCGGACCGCACTGTGGCCCGACTTTCCTATGATCACCAGGCTGGCGCGGTCCGACACCTCGAACGGTGGGGAAACCCGGGGGCGGCGGGGCCGCCGGCCGGGTCAGTCGCCCTCGCGGGCCTCCTTGCTGGAGAGCAGCCGGCGCAGCGAGTAGAGCCGGGCGCCCTCGGCGTGGCCGTCGGCGACCCAGGCGTCGAGCGCGCAGTCCGGCTCGTCGTGGCTGCAGGCACGGGGGCACTCGACGGTGCCGGGCTCCAGGTCGGGGAACGCGTGGATGACCCGGGACGGGGCGATGTGCGAGAGGCCGAAGGACCGGAACCCCGGGGTGTCGATCACCCAGCCCGGGTCCAGCGCCTTCCGGGACCCGGGCTTGGCGCCGGGCGGCGGGGGCAGCCGCAGGGCCAGGGCCGAGGTGGTGGTGTGCCGGCCGCGGCCGGTGACGGCGTTGACGTGGCCGGTCTGCCGCTGGCGGTCCGGGACGAGGGCGTTGACCAGGGTGGTCTTGCCGACGCCGGAGTGCCCGATGAACACCGTGGAACGCCCGCGCAGGTGCTCGCGGACGGCCTCGGCGCCGGTGGTCCCCAGCTCGTCCCGGCGGGTGACCACGTAGTCGATGCCGAGCGGCGCGTAGGCCTCCAGCAGCGGCTCGGCCGGGGCCAGGTCGGACTTGGTGAGCACCAGCAGCGGGTCCATGCCCGCGTCGTAGGCGGCCACCAGGCAGCGGTCGATCAGCCGGGGCCGCGGCTCCGGGTCGGCGAGCGCGGTGACGATGGCCAGCTGCCCGGCGTTGGCGACGACGATCCGCTCGTACGGGTCGTCGTCGTCCGCGGTGCGCCGCAGGACGGAACTGCGGTCCTCGACCCGGACGATCCGGGCGAGCGTGTCGGCGTCCCCGGAGAGGTCGCCGACCAGGTTGACGACGTCGCCGACGACGACGCCCTTGCGGCCCAGCTCGCGGGCCTTCATGGCGACGACCTCGCGCTCCTGCTTGGTGCCCGGGTCGACCAGGCAGGTCAGCCGGCCGCGGTCGACGGTCAGCACCATCGCCTCGGCGGCGTCGTCGTGCTTGGGCCGGATCCGGGTCCGCGGCCGGGAACCGCGGCGTGCGGGGCGGTTGCGGATGTCGTCCTCGTCGGCGTCCTTGCCGTAGCGGCGCATGTGCTCAGTCTCCGATCAGGCGTCCGCCACCGCTTCGCCGAGCAGTTCCGCCCACATCCGCGGGAAGTCGGGCAGGGTCTTGGCGGTGGTGGCCACGTTCTCCACCTCGACGCCGGGCACGGCGAGGCCGACCACCGCGGCGGCGGTGGCCAGGCGGTGGTCCTCGTAGGTGTGGAAGATCCCGCCGTGCAGTGCGCGGGGGCGGATCCGCAGGCCGTCCTCGGTCTCGGTGACGTCGCCGCCGAGGTCGTTGATCTCCTTGGCCAGGGCGGCCAGCCGGTCCGTCTCGTGCAGCCGCAGGTGGGCGATGCCGTAGAGGTGCGACTCGGAGTCGGCCAGCGCGGCGACGGCGGCGATCACCGGGGTGAGCTCGCCGACGTCGTGCAGGTCCGCCTCGATGCCGTGGATCCGGCCGGTTCCGGTGAACTGCAGGCCCTCGTCGGTGAACTCGCAGGCGCCACCCATCCGGGTGTAGATCTCGCGCAGCTGGTCGCCGGGCTGGGTGGTGTGCTTCGGCCAGTCGCGCACGGTGACGCGGCCGCCGGTGACCAGGGCGGCGGCGAAGAACGGCGCGGCGTTGGAGAGGTCCGGCTCGACCACCAGGTCGCGGCCGATCAGGGCGCCGGGGGTGACCCGCCAGACGTCCTTCTCACCGCCGTCCTCGGGGGCGTCGACCTGCACGCCGGCCAGGCGCAGCATCTCGACGGTCATCCGGATGTGCGGCAGCGACGGCACCGGGCCGCCGACGTGCCGGACCTCGACGCCCTGGTTGTAGCGGGCGCCGGACAGCAGCAGGGCCGAGACGAACTGCGAGGACGAGGAGGCGTCCAGCTCGACCGGGCCGCCGTCCAGCGCGCCGGTGCCGTGCACGGTGAGCGGGAAGGCGCCGCGGCCGCCGTCGTCGATCCGGGCGCCGAGCGCGCGCAGGGCGTTGATCACGCCGTGCTGGGGGCGCTCGTAGCTGCGCGGGTCGCCGTCGAAGTGCACCGGGCCGTCGGCGAGGACGGCGAGCGGGGGCAGGAAGCGCATCACGGTGCCGGCGTTGCCGACGTCGATCGAGGCGGGGCCGCGCAGCGCCGGGGTCGGGATGACCCGCCAGGCCTCGCCGCCGCCGGTGCCGCCGGAGTCGTTGTTGACCCGCTCCTCGATGCCGACGCCGAGGGCCCGCAGGCCGTCGGCCATCAGCTGGGAGTCGCGGCTGCGCAGCGGGCGGCGCACCCAGCCGGGCTCGTCGGCGAGCGCCGCCAGCACCAGGGCTCGGTTGGTGACCGACTTGGAGCCGGGGATGGTGACGGTGGCGTCAACGGGGGTGGTCGCGACGGGGGCGGGCCACAGGGTCTCGGTCATGGGGGCCAGTTTAGGGGCCGTACCGGAACGGCCCCCGTGACGGCCGGATGCTGAGAGCCGCCGCCGGGCGCGTCCGGGCCCCGTCCGCGGCTACAGCGGAGCCAGCAGCCAGCTGGCGCCGAGGGCGAGGCTGGCGAGGGCGGTGAGCAGGAAGACGGTGATCCACGCCAGCCCGGGGACGTGGGTGAGGCGGGCGAGCTGGTCGGCGTCGGAGTCGCGGGCCCAGCCGGTGCGGCGCTGGTGCTGGAGTTCGAGGACCGGGCGGACGGCGCCGAACAGCAGGAACCAGCAGCCGAGGTAGGCGAAGCCGGCCTGCACCTCGGCGCTGCCGAACCAGGACACCAGGAAGAAGGCGCCGCCGGCGACCAGCACGGTGAACAGGCCGAAGGCGTTGCGGATGCGCACCAGCAGGGCGAGCAGCAGGACGACGGCCAGCCAGAGCAGCAGGGTGGTCCGCCCGGCGGAGAGCAGGGCGGCGCAGCCGAGGCCGAGCAGGGCGGGGGCGGTGTAGCCGGCGGCGGCGGTGAGGATCATGCCGGGGCCGGTGGGGCGGCCGTAGGAGAGGGTGAGGCCGGAGGTGTCGGAGTGCAGCCGGATGCCGGCCAGCCGGCGGCCGGTGAGCAGGGCGGCGAGGCCGTGGCCGCCCTCGTGGGCGATGGTCACGGCGTTGCGGGTGACGTGCCAGAGCGGGCGGGCGAGGACGGCGAGCAGGGCGGCGCCGGCCGTGGCGAGGACCAGCCAGCCGGGCGGGCCGGGCTGGGTGCCGGTGACCTGGTCCCACAGTTCGCCGAGGTTCCGGTCGGTCGGGTGAGGGCTCATCGTTCTTCTCCGCCTCCGTTCGCTGCGTTGGGCCGTTCGGGGCAGCCTCCCATGCGGGGACGGTCGGGCGGGAGCGGGTGGTTCTGTCCGTGGGATGAGGAAGTGGTGAGCGTGGCGGGCATGGCAAGCTGACCGGCATGTGCGGTCGCTTCGCAGCCAGCAGCAAGCCCGAGGACGTCGTCGAGATCTTCGGTGTCGAGCAGTGGGACCCGGCGGAGACGCTGGCGGCCAACTGGAACGTGGCGCCGACGAACAGCGCCTTCGTGGTCCTGGAGCGGGTGCCGAAGGGCCGGGAGCGGCCGGTGCGGCAGCTGCGGGTGCTGCGCTGGGGGCTGGTGCCGCAGTGGTCGAGGTCGGCCGAGACGGCGGTGAAGATGATCAACGCTCGTTCGGACACGGTGCACGAGAAGCCCTCGTACCGGCAGGCCTTCGCCTCCCGCCGGTGCATCGTGCCGGTGGACGGCTACTACGAGTGGCAGACGGTGCCGGGCGAGCGCGGCAAGGCGCGCAAGAAGCCGTACTTCGTCTCCCGGGCGGACGGCACCCCGCTGGCGCTGGCCGGGCTGTACGAGTTCTGGCGCGACCGGACGGTGCCGCCGGACCACCCGGCGGCCTGGCTGGTGACCTTCACCATCGTCACCACCGACGCCGAGGAGTCGCTGGCGCCGATCCACGAGCGGATGCCGCTCTTCCTCGACCCGGCGTCCCACGGCGAGTGGCTGGACCCGGGGCTGACCGACCCGGACGCGCTGCAGCGGCTGCTGATACCCCCGCCGCCCGGCGAGCTGCTGGCCACGCCGGTCTCCCCGGCGGTCGGCAGCATCCGCAACAACGGCCCGGAGCTCAAGGAGCCGTGGGCCGAGGCCGAGTACGAGACCACCCTGTTCTGAACCGGCTGGAGTGCCCGAGGATGACCCGCGAACCCGCCCCCACCGAACCCGTTCCCACCGGGACCGACCCCACCGAACCCGTTCCCACCGGATCCGTCCCGACCGAGCTGGTCGCGACCGGGGCCGGCGACGCCCGGATCCGCTACCACCGGGCCGCCGCGCCGCGGGCGCTGCTGGCGCTCGGGCACGGCGCGGGCGGCGGGGTCGAGGCCCGGGACCTGGTCGCGCTGGCCGAGGCGCTGCCGCCGCGCGGGATCACCGTGGCGCTGGTCGAGCAGCCCTGGCGGGTGGCCGGGAAGCGGCTCGGCCCGGCGCCGCGCACGCTGGACCTCGGCTGGACGCCGGTCGCCGAGCGGCTGGCAGGTCAGGGCCTGCCGCTGGTGGTCGGGGGGCGCAGCGCCGGGGCGCGGGTGGCCTGCCGGACGGGCGCGGCCACCGGGGCGGTGGGGGTGGTGGCGCTGGCGTTCCCGCTGCACCCGCCGGGCCGGCCGGAGAAGAGCCGGGCGGAGGAGCTGCTGGAGTCGGGGCTGCCCACGCTGGTGGTGCAGAGCGCGGCGGACCCGTTCGGTGGTCCGGTGGAGTTCCCGGAGCTGCCGGCGGGGCACGAGCTGGTGGCGGTGCCGTACGGCAGCCACGGCTTCGAGGTGCCGAAGCGGGCGCCGGTCGGGCAGGACGAGGTGCTGGAGCTGATCTGCCGGGCGGTCGGGGACTGGGTGCTGGCGCTGCTCTGAGGCAGGGGGCACCGGGGGCGGCCGGGCGGCCGGAGCCGACCGGGCGGCGGTGACCAGGGGTTTCCGGCCGATCGCCCGTGCGAGTGATGAGGCGGCCGCGGCGGGAATGCGGGCGCCGTCCGGGTGGTTGACACCCTCGTCAGCACGATTCCCGGTGAGAGGCAGGGCAGATGGGTTCGATCGCGTGCCCCGAGCGGCCAGAGGAGCGCGAGGCCGCTGCGGCGTTCGCCCCCGCCTGGTCCGACTGGATTGTCGCGGGCGAGAAGCCCGTCAGCCCGATATCCTCCATTTCGGGGCGGCCCGCCGGGGGTCGTGCCCGCCATGCCGAGGAGGTGGGTCCGGTCGTCGGGACCGAGCACGAGGCCGAGCCGGGCCGGGGCCCGGAGGAGGGCCAGCCCGTGGGCGAGGCGCTCACCGGTGAGGAGCTGGCCGAGGCGATCGGTGAGGACACCTTCCGGGTGTCCGCGGAGGAGAGCGAGGAGGCCCGGCGGGAGCGCTTCGAGCGCGACGCCCTGGGCTACCTGGACCCGATGTACTCCGCGGCGCTGCGCATGACGCGCAACCCCGCGGACGCGGAGGACCTGCTCCAGGAGGCGTTCGCCAAGGCGTACGCGTCCTTCCACCAGTTCCGCGAGGGCACGAACCTCAAGGCCTGGCTGTACCGCATCCTCACCAACACGTTCATCAACTCGTACCGCAAGAAGCAGCGGGAGCCCCAGCGCACCGCGGCGGAGGAGATCGAGGACTGGCAGCTGGCCCGCGCCGAGTCGCACATGTCGACCGGTCTGCGCTCGGCCGAGACCCAGGCGCTCGACCACCTCCCCGACAGCGACGTGAAGGACGCGCTCCAGGCCATCCCGGAGGAGTTCCGGATCGCCGTCTATCTCGCGGACGTAGAGGGCTTTGCGTACAAGGAGATCGCGGACATCATGGGTACTCCCATCGGTACGGTGATGTCCCGGCTGCACCGCGGCCGCCGTCAGCTGCGCGGCATGCTGGAGGACTACGCCCGTGAGCGCGGGCTCGTCCCGGCCGGCAGCGGGGCAGGGCAGGAAGCGAAGGGCTCGGGCTCATGAGCTGCGGCGATCCGCACGACACGGAGTGTGGCGAGGTCCTCGACCACCTCTACGAATTCCTCGACAACGAGATGGCCGAGGGGGACTGCGCCAAGCTGCGGGAGCACTTCGAGGAGTGCTCGCCGTGCCTGAAGCAGTACGGGCTGGAGCAGGCGATCAAGGCGCTGATCAAGCGTTCCTGCGGCTGCGACGACACCCCGGCCGACCTGCGCAGCAAGGTGCTCGCCAGGATCGACTCGATCCGGGCCGGCCAGCGCTCGGGTGAGCAGGTGGTGGTCGCCGTCGAGACCGCGGTCGAGATCCACGTCGAGGCCGCCCGACCGGCCCCGACCCCCGGCCAGGGCGGCCAGGCGCCGTCCGCGCGGCCGGGCGCCCCCGTCGAGGCGGGTGCTCCGGCGGAGTAGCCGGCGCCTCCGCGCGGCCGGACGGCCGACCGGAGCAACCACCGGGCCCGTCGGCGAGGACGGGCCCGGTGGTCAGGACACGGAGTTCAGCGGCCCCGGGAGCGTGCGCTCCCGGGGCCGCTCCCGTCGTGCTCGCATGCGCCCTCACTCGTTCGAGTGAGTTGACGGTGTGCCAGCTGCGCCATTGCGCGATCATGCGTCCCCGCGCCCGGACGGCGGCCTATCCTCCTGACGGACGCTCACCGCCGGTCCGCCCGGCGTGCTGAGGCAACGCGGGCCCGGACGGCGGGGGAGGTCGAGATCGCTACCGACAGTGGAGGCGCGGCCCTGCCGCAGGGAGCGACGCGCTACCTGGTGGCCGTTCCGGTGGCGGCGCTCTGCTGCCTGCTGCCGCTGCTGCCCGCCGAGGCCGTCCCCGGGGTGCCGCGCTGGCTCGGAGCGCCGGTCGACTGGCCCAAGGTCGGGCTGCTGGCCCTCCTGCACGGGTGCTGGGAGTCGCTGGCCCAGGGCCTGCCGACGCCCTGCCTGCGGCTGACCCGCCTTCTGCTGCGCCGCCCGCCGCCGTCCGAACGGGCGCCCAACCGGCCCGGCGTCAACGCCTTCTTCCCGGTGCTGTTCGCCGGTGTGCTGATGCTCCCGCCGGCCGCCGCGGCCCTGGTCGCGGTGCCCGCCGCGCTGCTCGGCGGCCCCACCCGGCGCACCTGCCGGGCCCGTCAGCTGTGGAACGGCTCCCAGCTCGCCCTGTGCGCCTTCGCCTCCTCGGCCGCCTTCCAGCTGCTGCGCGGACCACAACTGCTGCTGGGCTCCCGGTTCCCCGCCGCACTGCTGCCCGGCTTCGCCGCCGTCGCCACGTTCTGCCTGGTCAACGGGGTGCTGGTGGGCGCCATGCTGATGCTCACCGAGGACCGCCGGCCGGTGGTGCTGCTGCGCGGGGCCGTCGCGGTCTGCGGACTGCCGGTGCTGGTGCACGCCGCCGGCGGCCTGATGGTGACGGTGCTCTGGCAGGGCCCTTACGGGGCGTTCGCGGCGCTGCTGGCGCTGCTGCCGCTGTCGATCTCGGCCTGGGTGTTCGCCCAGGGCCAGCGTGAGCGGGACGCCCACCAGGCCACCGTGCAGTCGCTGGTGCAGGCCGTGGAGATCAAGGACGCGTACACCCGCGGGCACAGCGAACGGGTCGGCCGGGCCTCGGTGCTGATCGCCACCCAGCTCGGCATGGAGGCCGAACGGCTGCGCACCCTGCGCTTCGCCGGGATCCTGCACGACGTCGGCAAACTGGGCGTGGCCACCGAGCTGCTGCGCAGAAACGGTCCCCTCAGCGAGGCCGAGCGGCGGGCCGTCGAGATCCACCCGGTGTACGGGTTCGAGCTGGTGCGCGGCATCGCCTTCCTCGGCGAGGCGCACGCCGGGATCCTGCACCACCACGAGCGGATGGACGGCCGGGGCTACCCCAGCGGGCTCAGCGGCGAGCAGATCCCCGAGTTCGCCCGGATCATCTCCGTCGCCGACGCCTTCGACTCGATGACCTCCACCCGTTCCTACCGGCGCGGCCGGCCCGTCACCGAGGCGATCGCGGAGCTGCAGCGCTGCTCGGGCAGCCAGTTCGACCCGGCGATGGTGCGGGCGCTGATCGACGCGCTGGTCGTGCACGACTGGCAGCCGGTGCTGCCGCCGCCCGACGGCAGCATCCGGGCCGTCCCGGACATCCCGCTCGGGGTGCCCGAACCGGTCCGGGCCGCGCCGCGCCGGGTGCCCGCCCAGGGCGGGAGCGTCCCCACGGCCGGGCAGCCGTGACGGCGGCCGGCCGGCAGGCCCGCGCCGTGCACGCGGCGGCGGCCGCGCTGCTGTTCCTCGCGTGGGCCGCGGTCGCGCTGCGAGGGGTGGCCGAGCCGCGGGTCGCGCTGGCGTTCACCACGCTCATCGCACTCGGCGAGTGCGTCCGGATCACCCTTCCGGGGGACCGCGAGCAGGCACCCATCGGCGCGGCCGGCGCACTGGCGTACGCGCTGCTCGGCCCGCTGCGCGGGGTGCCCACCGCGCACGGCACGCTCCAGGTGGTCGCGGTGACCGGGGTCGGCCTGCTGCTCGCCTGGCTGCCCGGGCTCGCCCTGCCCTGGCTCAAGGCGCACTGCAGGGGCGGCGACGGGGCCGGCCTGATCCACCGGGCCCGGCCGGACCGGCCGCACCGGCGCCCGCCCTGGGCCGACCCGGCCCGCCGGGACAGCGCGGCCCGCCGGCTGCTCGGCGTCGGCTTCGCGGCCGCCGTCTTCCAGCCGCTCTACAACGGCGGCCTGGTCGACCGCTTCTCGCCCGAGGGCCCGGCGTACGGGGCCTTCCTGACCGCCGTCGCCGCCCTGGCCGCCCTCTGCGACGCGACCCTGGCCGCCCTGCTGCGCCGCTCGGCGGCAGGCCCGGACACCGGGCTGCGGTTCCCGGCGGCGCTGGAGGACGAGCTCCGCTCGCTGTTCGGCATCGGCTCGGCCATCGTCGCCACCGGGATGCTGGTCAGCCTCGCGGCCGGCGAGGTCGGGCTCTGGGCGCTGCCGCTGTTCTGCACCCCGCTGCTGCTCGCCCAGGTGTCCTTCCGGCGCGCCGCGGCCGTGCGGGCCACCACCGGGCAGACCATCGCCAGCCTGGCCAGGGCCACCGAGGTGGCCGGCTACACCCCGCACGGGCACGCGCGCCGGGTCGCGGACACGGCGTGCGCGCTGGGGCGCGAGCTCGGACTCGGGACCCGGGAACTCGCCCTGCTGGAGTACGCGGCCCTGATGCACGACGTCGGCCAGCTCTCGCTGGTCGAACCGGTGCCGGACGGCGCCACCGCCCTGCTGTCCTGCGCCGAGCAGCAGCGGATCGCCCGGCTGGGCAGCGAGGTGATCCGCCGCACCGGGGTGCCCCGGCAGGTCGCCGAGCAGGTCGCCCGGCTGGCCGATCCGGTGCTCGGCCCGGCCGGCGCGGACGGCTCGGTGCCGCTGGCCGCCCGGATCATCCGGGTGGCCAACGCCCACGACGACCTGCTGACGGCCGCCCGCGGCCGCGGGGTGGGCGAGGCGGTGGGGCGGCTGGAGGCCCTGGAGGTGCTGCGGCTGGGCCGCGGCCGGGTGTACGACGCCCGGGTGGTGGACGCGCTGGCCCGGGTGGGCGGGCAGGCCCGGGGGTGAGGGGCCCCGGGAGCGCGCCGCGGGGCCGAGGTCCGAGGACTCGGGCAGCCGCCGGCCCGGCCGTCCCGGGCAGCAGGGGTGACCGCCGGCCCGCCCGTCCCGGGCAGCAGGGGTGACCGCCGGCCCGGCCGGGGGTTCACCGAGGTCGACGGGGGTACCCGGCGTCCGTACGGGCGCCGGTGGGGGCCCGCACCCGGCGGGCCCGGGTCGGGTCCGGCCCGAGGCGGACTGGAGGCGCGGCCCAGGCACGGGCGCGCGACCACCCGCCGGGGTTGAGGCCGGGCGGCCGGGCGGGCAGGCTGGGTAGGGCGGGCGCCCAACCTCAGCGGTGGGGAGCGCGGGCGGGGGCGGGCGTGGTTGGATGCGGTCGTAGCGTGGAACACCGACCCGGGACACCGGGCCCGAACCCCGCGAAGCGTCCGGCCCCGAGGAGTTGGGGTGGGCGCGGTGGTACGGGACTCGAGCGGACGACGACGGCAGGGACGAACGTGAGGATCTTCCACCGGGCACGGCACCGGCCGTCCGCCACCTGGCGGCAGACGACCGACCGTGCCTTCACGCTGATCGGCGACGGCCGCTACGAGGACGCCGGCGCGCTGCTGGTGATGGCCGCCGACCTGGAGCCCTGGCTGTCCGACTCCTGGTTCAACCTCGCCCTGCTGCACAAGTTCCGCCGCGACTGGGAGCAGGCCCGCTCGGCCGGCCTGCGCGCCGTCGCCCTGCTCGACCGCGAGCACGGCGCCCCCGACTGGTGGAACCTCGGCATCACCGCGACCGCCCTGCAGGACTGGCCGCTCGCCCGGCGCGCCTGGCAGGCCTACGGGCTGAAGCTGCCCGGCGGCCCCGGCGGGCAGCCCGACGGCCCGGTCAGCCTGGACCTCGGCACCACGCCGGTGCGGCTCTCCCCGGACGGCGAGTCCGAGGTGGTGTGGGGCCGCCGGCTCGACCCGGCCCGGATCGAGGTGCTGTCCATCCCGCTGCCCTCCTCCGGCCGCCGCTGGGGCGAGGTGGTGCTCCACGACGGCGCCCCGCACGGGGAACGGGTCACCGACGGCGTCGCCTACCCGGTGTTCGACGAGATCGAGCTGTGGGCGCCCTCCCCGGTGCCGACCTACGTGGTGCTGCTGCAGGCCGCCACGGCCGGGGACCGGGACGCCCTGGAACGCCTGGTCGCGGACGCCGGCTACGCGGCCGAGGACTGGACGTCCTCGGTGCGGCTGCTCTGCCGGGCCTGTTCGGAGAGCCGGATGGCCGCCGACGACGGCCACACCGCCCACCACGACCCGCACGACGACGGCGACGCCGCGCACCCCGGGCACCTGAGCCACCTCAGCCAGGGCGGCGCGGCCGGGATGTCCTGGCTGGTCGAGCGGGAGTGCGGGATCGCCGCACCCGCACTGCTGGTCCGCTCGCTCCTCGACCGCTGGGTCGCGGCCGCGCCCGCTGCACGGGCGTACCGGGATCTGGAGGAAGTCTGCTGAGCGGGCCGCTTACCCTTGAGCGGTATACCTGGCCCATTCTCGGAAGCGGAAGCGGAAAAGTAGCGATGGCGGAGCAGCACGACCACCAGCACGACCACGACCACGAGCCCGCAGGGGACGCGGCCCAGCCGGTGAAGGTGGTCGGTGAGGAGCCGGACCTCTCCAAGGGCACCGCGCGTCCGATCACCGTCGTGGGCAACCCGGTCCTGCACCGCGAGGTCAAGGACGTCACCGCGTTCGACGGCGAGCTCTCCGCGCTGATCGACGACATGTTCCAGTCGATGTACGCGGCCGAGGGCGTCGGCCTGGCGGCCAACCAGATCGGCGTCGACCTCAAGGTCTTCGTCTACGACTGCCCCGACGACGAGGGCGTGCGCCACATCGGCCACGTCATCAACCCGAAGCTGGAGGAGTACCCGGCGGACCGCAAGCGCGTCCTGGACGACGGCAACGAGGGCTGCCTGTCCGTCCCGACCGCCTACGCCGAGCTGGCCCGCCCGGACTTCGCCGCGGTGACCGGCGTCGACAAGGACGGCAACCCGATCCGCGTCGAGGGCACCGGCTTCTTCGCCCGCTGCCTGCAGCACGAGACGGACCACCTCTTCGGGTTCCTCTACATCGACAAGCTCTCCAAGCGCGACCGCAAGGACGCCCTGCGGCAGATGGCCGAGGGCACCCCGCGCTACGCGACCGTGCCGAACGCGTAGTCGCCGCCCGCGTCGAACACCGCTGCCCCGTACGGGAGTTCCGTACGGGGCAGCGGTGCGTCCCCCCGTTCGGGGCGGGCGCCGGTTCGGGCGCGGTTGTCGTTCAGTGGTGCATCCGGGCCCCCTTGAGGACCTTGTCCACCGCGTTGCGCGGCCCGTGGACGGCCAGCCCCACCAGATCGAGCAGATCCCCGGGCACCGCCCGCACGGCCGCCCGGTTGTCCCGGTCGTTGCCCGTGGCGAACAGGGCCGAGGTGAAGACGGCCGTCGGCAGCGACCGGCCGAGCGCGCGGCCGTGCGCGGCCGTCAGCACCTCCTTCGTCCCCTGGAACACCAGGACGGGCTGGCGGAACATCGGCAGGTACGCGGTGCCGTCGGCGTCCGCGTACGGCTCCCCGACCAGCTCGGGGCGGACCGTGCCGAGGCCGCTGACCAGGAAGGCGGTGACGTTCAGCCGCTGCCAGGGCTCCAGGTCCTCGCGCAGCAGGACGGCGATCTTCGTGTCGAAGCGCACGGGCGCGCCCGCGGTCCCCGCGTCGGTCCCGGTGTCGGTCCCTGTGTCGGCTGCCGTGTCGGCCCCGGCCCCGGGTTCCGTGCGGGCGCCGGTCTCATCGATCGTTCTCATGCGTCGAGACTGCGGGGCGCCCGCCCCCGCCGTCTTGTACGTTCTTTGCATGGCATCCGGGCAGGAGATCTCTGCTTGGCGTCCGACCGTCCCGGGCGTCACCGAGGTCTTCCACGCCCACTTCACCGAGCACGCCTACCCCATGCACGTCCACGACAGCTGGACGCTGCTGATCGTCGACGACGGCGCGGTCCGCTACGACCTGGACCGCCACCAGCGCGGCACCCCCGGCGACACCGTCAGCCTGCTGCCCCCGCTGGTCCCGCACAACGGCTCGCCCGCCACCGCCCACGGGTTCCGCAAACGCGTCCTCTACCTCGACATGACCCAGCTGGACGCCAGCTACATCGGGCCCGCCGTCGACGGCCCCGACCTCGCCGACCCGCTGCTGCGCACCCGCATCGGGCAACTGCACACCGCCCTCGCCGACCCGGGGGACGAGCTGGAGGCGGAGAGCCGCCTGGCCCTCATCGGCCAACGCCTGCGCGCACACCTGCGGCCACGGCCGGCCGGCAGCGATCCGTCGCCCCGCCCGGGCGTCGCCCAGGACCTGCGGGACCTCCTCGACGAGCGGCTGCTCGACGGCACCACCCTGCAGGAGGCCGGGGGAGTGCTGCACGCCCACCCCGCGCACCTCGTCCGCGCCTTCAGCGCCGCGTTCGGCCTCGCACCGCACCAGTACGTCACGTCCCGCCGCGTCGACCTCGCCCGCCGGCTGCTCCTCGACGGACGGCCGCCCGGCGAGGTGGCGACCGCGGCGGGCTTCTACGACCAGTCGCACCTGACCAGGCACTTCAAGCGGGTCTGCGGCGTCACCCCGGGCCGGTACGCCCGGACGGCGCGGGGCGGCTGAGCGGCACCGCGGGGGCGGCGGCGGGCTTCGTTGCCGGCGCGGGCCGGCCGGCCGGGCAGGGGAGGTCCGTCCAGAGCCGGTGCGGGCAGACGATCACGTAGTGGCCCGACCAGCGGGTGTCGGAGATCCAGCGGGACCACAGCACGTCGCAGGCGCCGGCCAGTTGGGCCAGGGCGTACCGGCGTCGGGCGTCGAGCGGCAGCCAGGGGTCGCCGTCGGGGGTGTGGCCGGTGTAGCGAGCGGTGAGCCAGAGCACGGCGGCTTCCGGGGTGTCCCACGTGCCCCGGACCTGGGAGGCCGGGCGGCGCAGCCACCAGCCGGTCATCATCGGCGGGAGGTCCGAGGCGCCGAAGCGGATGATGTCGACCGGCCGCCGCTCGGCCTCTCTGGTCAACAGTCGGCCGTCACCGGCCCACTCGTAGCCGTGGAAGTGCAACGGTGCTTCTCCTCTGGGGCGTTGATCCCCTCCCGCCCGCGCGGGACCGCGGGCGGGAGGGGCTTTCAGGAGGCTCAGACGGACAGGCCGAACCGAGCCGGGTCGATCCCGGCGCTGGTGAGCTCCTCGGCGGTGAAGAGGAGGGGCGCGCGGTCGGGCCGCTTGCTGTCGCCGAGGGCGTAGACGCCGTGCTCGACCAGGCCGAGGGTCACGCACGACTCGCCGTCGTCACCCCCGCCCTGGTTGCCGCCGCACGCGCGGTTGAGCGTGAGCTGCGAGAGGTCGAGTTCGTAGAGGCTGCGATCGGTCATCGCCGACACCACCTTCCGGTGTGGTTCCGGGGCACGCACGGAACGGCCCCGTCCCGCCCAGGAGTTGGGCGGAAGATTCGAGGGCGGTCAGCCCCAGAGGCTGATACGCGTGGTGAGCTGGTCGACGGGCGCCTGCCGCGATGGGGCGTCCGGCGCGAACAGCGGCCGGACCAGGGCCCGGCCGTCCTGGGCGCCGACGATCTCGACCAGGCCCCCGGTGGTGAGGTCCTTCCGGACGGGGTTGTCGTCGACCCGCGCCATGAACTCGGCATGCGTCCGGCGGCGGGCACTGGTCGGTTGCGCGGAATTCTCAGCGGGCATCGCGGACTCCCCGTGGCTTGGCTTCCCGGCTTAACTAAACGGTAGGCGCGGCCCTCAGGTAATTCCACATCTATGCGCGCGGTTGCATAAATTCCTAGGTCGAAGTTCGGAAGTCGTCGGACCACTGTTCGAGGAGGTTTCTCATTTCTGCGCCGAACATGGCGCATCCCTCCATGGTGGAGAAGGTATCCACGTGTATTGCGACGTCCTTCGGGTCCCTGAGTGCCAGGACTCCAGTGGTAGTTTCGATGGTTACGAGGGACCTGTCGTAGACGGTAAAGGTGTCCATCGGTGCGACGGGCATCAGGCCGGTCAATGGGATTATGCCGATTTGGATGTTGGGGAGCCGTGAGAGTGAGATGAGTCGATCAATCTGCATGGCCATGGCCGGAGCTGGGATCAATGGCCACCTGGCAGCCATCTCCGAGAGCAGGAACGTGAATTTCTTGTCGGTGTCGTAAAGGATCTCCTGTCGGCTCAGCTTCCGTGCGATGAGCTGACTTTGGTCGCCTTGAAGATGGGACAGGCTAGCCTTAATGTATTCGGGTGTGGAGAGAAGCCCAGTGATCATCGACAGAAGGAAGAACCTGAACTCGGTGGACGACGACTCCAGGTTGGCGAGCTCCTGCTGCTTGCGGTGAAGCCCCTTCCTTCGCAGCGCACGGAGGCCTTGCCAGTCCGTGCTCGCCAGGCGCGCGAGCTCCGCGACCGAAGCCAGTATCTCTGGTGGGGCCTTCAAGGCTCGCAGGATCTGTTCCACGTCCATGGGAGTGGCCGGGCTTTTCCCGCTCTCAATCCTGGAAATTTTCGACTGAGACATGTTGCAGCGTGCAGCGAGCCGGGCTCCCGAGAGCCCGGCTCGCTTTCGCAGATCTTTCAGCGTCGCAGCTAGTTCCTGCTTGGACTGGCCCAGCTGCTCTGGGTGGAGCGTCACGATCCGAGGTACTCCGCGAATGGAACCGAAGCCAAAATGGCGATCCGCTGGTATTCGAGGTAAGGTGCGAGGTCGCCGTCGAAGAGCTCGCGACTGATCTGAGTTCCATCCGCTCTGTAGTTCATGAGGACGACCTTGGATTTGTCGAACATCCAGAAGTCCTGAGCGGATTGGAGGGGGTTCTCCTTGTCGGTGACGTCAAGGATTCGAATGTCTTCGCCGGCTCTGAGGTGATGCCGGTAGTAGTACTCGAATTCAAACCGAAGATAGTCGGAGAGTGGGCGTTTGACGATGTGGACGCGGCCGACGCGCTTACCTGCAGCCGTCCACTCTGCCACCTCATCCATCCACCCTGACTGGTAGTCGTCGGGAGAGTTTTCGCCGGACAGGAACCGGGAGAGTTTCTCGGCTTCCTGCGGCATGGTGTACGTGGGAAGCGTTTCGAGCCGCCACGCTTCCGACTGCATGGAATCGAAGCACTGGTTCCAGGTGTCACCAGCCAAGAGCACGAAATGCCTCCCTCAGGACACTCTCCGAAATCTCAACGAGGCCCTCCCCGTTGGGCGGGGTGAAGGCGAGAGAAAGGTCGCCCTGGATCACGAACGACCCCGTATCCGTCTGGTAGACGTTGGGGCAGTCCTTCTCTCCGCACTCGCCGCTTCCGTTGCCCGTGAGGCGGGTGAGAGCTGCGCGTCCAGACATGTCAAGCCTCCCTTTTTCGAGCCGGTTTGACTAACCGGTAGCCACGCTAGAGGCATGGAGGCGGGCCGTCCACGCATCGGCGTGACTATGCACGTCATTGACTAAGGATCTTGGTTTGGCATCTGTGGGACGTGCACGTTGCCGTGCGACTGTGTGCGGTCCCACGCGGGCAGGTCTGACCTCCCCGCCCAGCGTGAACGCTGGGCGGGGAGGGACTTCAAGGCAGGTGGGTGGTGACGCCAAGCTCCTCCCTCACTGGCTGCCGTGACGCTCCCACCAGTCGGCGAACGGCTCGGCTTGGCGCAGAGCTGTGTCTCGCCAGTGGATCCACTGCTTCACGTCAGGTTCCTCGTCTGCCCCGATGAACCTGCCCTCGCCGTCGTAGGCCATGGAAAATGCTGTCGACTCGTCGAACATCCAGAAGTCGGGGCAACCGTCGATGGGGTTCGACCTCCCTGTGACGTCCAGGATGAAGAACTCCTCGCCAGCGGCGGCGTTCGCTCGGTACCCCCAGCCCAGTTCGAACTGGAGGTACGGTGTGAGTGGCCGGGTCAGTGCGTGGACTCGGTACATCCGGCGGCCGGCGTCAGTGTTCCTCCTGACCTTCGCCAGCCATTCGCTGTTGTAGCCGGAGGGCTGAGGCTCCCCAGCGAGGAATGCCCGATAGGCATCGACGTTGCCGGAGTTGCCGTAGTCGTCCAGGGTCTCCAGTCGAAATGCCTCCTGTTGGAAGCTTTCGAAGAGTGCGCCGAAGGCGTCACGAGAGATGGTCATGATCAACCCTTCTTGGTGGCTCAGTGGGTCGCCGTGTAGTCCCCGAAGGGGACGGCGTGGGTGAGGGCGATGTCTCGATACCGCTGGTACTCGGGAAGGCGGTCGGCGGGGAGGAGTTCGGCGCCGGTGAACGTGCCGGTGTCGGTGTAGTGCATCCGGTAGACCCGGGTGTCGTCGAACAGCCAGAAGTCGTGGTCGGGGAGGCCGGACACCTGCTGGTGGCCGTGTCGATGATGCCGATCGACTCGCCGGCCTTGAGGTTTCCGGGGTAGGCCGCCAGCTCGTACCGGAGGTAGTCCGACAGGGGAGACCGGAGGACGTGCACCCGGGCCACCCGCTTGCCCAGATCCGTCATCGAGCGGACCCACGGGTTGTCGGCACAGTCGGGCGGCAGCCCTTTGCCCGCGAGGAAGTCGGCGAACTCCTCGCGTTCTTCGTCCACGTCGTAGACGGCCAGTGTTTCGAGCCGGAAGGCCGTTCGTTCGAAGGTCTCGAAGAGGAGGCCGAAGTCTTGACCCTTGAGCACGGAAGTGAACCTCCAGAGGGGGCGACTCGTCGATGCGCAGCCTGTCCCGCTCGAAGCTGCGGGGTCAAGGACGCGGATTTGCGAGGGACGTAAGGCCGTTCGACCACCCCGGGCTGGTGTGAGCACCAGCCCGGGGCGGCCGAGTTCAGGGGTGGTGGGTGGTGATGGTGATGGGGTGGGCGGTCCAGCGGGTCAGCTCGCCGACGTAGAGGGTGGTGCTCCACCGGCCGCCGCGGGCGAGGCAGTAGGCGACGCCCTCGCCGCCGCCCGGGCCGATGCAGAGCCGGACGAAGTCCCGGTGGGCCTCGCGGACGGGCAGCTTGCGCACCCGCTCCCACAGCACGGGCAGTGCGTGGTCGAGGCTCGGGAAGACGGTGGGCAGCATGATGCCGACGATTCCGGCCCGGACAGCACTCATGCGGCGGCCTGCTCGGGGGAGATCTGGCACCAGACGACCTTGCCGATCCCGCCCCGGCGCGGGCAGCAGCCCCAGCTCTGCGCCAACTCGTGGACGAGGAGCAGGCCGCGGCCGGCCTCCTCGGAGTCGGCCGCCTCGCGGAGTTCCGGCTTCTCGCTGTCGGCGTCATGCACCTCGATGCGGAGGAGGCCGTCGGCAAGCGTGAAGCGGACCTGGATCAGGCGGTCGCGCGGCGTGCGGGCGTGCTGGACGGCGTTGGTGACCAGCTCGCTGACCAGCAACTCCCCGGTGGGGAGCAGGCGTTCGCCGCAGGGGTGGGGGAGCAGGAACTCGCGGAGCTCCTGCCGGGCGGCTCGGGGAGACGTGCGGTGCCGGGGCAGCCAGCAGGTCTGCTCGGCGGGGGAGAGGGGAGCGGCTTCAGGCATGGCGGGGCCACCTCTGGAGTGTGCAGGTGAGAGCGGCTGAAGGGGGCATGGGGATGCCCGGGATGAGTCCGCGGCGGTCACTCTGGGTGGCATGGCGGACTACAGCAAGTAGCATGCGGTGGAAATGAGTCAATGCGCAACTTGCCCGATGGAAATTTTCCAAGATCTTTTTCCGGGGCGTATGATCTGGGCCTAACCGGTGTGATGGAGCATCAGATGAGCCAAGCGCGACCCACAGTGCGCCGCAGGCGATTGGCGGCTGCTTTGGTCAGGCTGCGAGAGGAAGCCGGCAAGTCGCCCGAAGCGGCGGCGGAGCGTATCGGTTGTCACCGTTCGAAGATCAGCCGGATAGAGAACGCGCGGCTGGGCATCTCGCTCGGCGAGCTGCGAGATCTGCTGACCTTCTACGGTGTGGAAGACCACGGCCGTGTCGAGGAGTTGGTCGCTCTTGCTCGTCGGGGCCGAGAGCCCGGGTGGGTGCAGCGGGCGAGCTTGGCTCGGCCGTCCTACTCGGACTTCATCGATTACGAGGAGACGGCTGACTACATCAGGTCGTTCGAGAACATGCTGATCTCTGGCCTGCTGCAGACTCCCGACTACGCTCGCGCGGTGATGCAGGCCAAACCGTCCGGGCTGGCCGCCGAACAAGTGGATGCCTTGGTGACTGCTCGGATGGAGCGACAGGAGGTGCTCACCAGGCCGAACCCGCCGCGCTTGTGCGTGATCGAGGGCGAATCGGCGTTGCGCGTTCAGGTGGGTGGCGCGAAGGTGATGGCTGGGCAACTCGACAAGCTGGTCGAGATGGCTGGGCATCCCTATGTGGAGCTCCAGGTCTTGCCGGACCGCGCCGGTGCCCATGCTGGTTTGATGGGCTCATTCGTGATGTTCAGTTTCCCGTCTCCCGACTACTCGGACGTAGTCTGCGTCGAGCACCGGACAGGGACGCTCTACATGGAGACGCCAGCCGAGATCGATGAGTACACATTGATCTTCGACTCGCTCCGCTCAATCGCCTTGAGTCCGGCTGACAGTCTCGACATGATCGCTCGGGTACGACAGGGGTTCTGAACTCCGGGCAAGAGATGGGTGAGTTATGACCGGCGAGTGGCACAAGAGCACCTACAGCGGGCAGGGCGGGAACTGCATCGAGGCACAGGCCAGGTCGATGACGACAGCGGTCCGGGACTCCAAGGACCCTGGCGGTCCCGTGCTGCTGTTTCCGGCTGAGGCCTGGGCCTCGTTCCTCGTGGGGGTCAAGTCCGGGGAGTTCTCGGCCGACTGATCCAACACGGAGGTGCCCCGCACGGGCTGTGGCCGTGCGGGGCACCTCTCCGTCCGTCTACCGGGCTACTTCCTAGAAGTCGTCGTCGAAGGAGACCGAGCCCTCGACGGCGACCTGGTACGCCGACACCCGGCGCTCGAAGAAGTTGGTCAGCTCCTGGACGTTCTGCAGCTCCATGAAGCCGAACGGGTTGCTGGACCCGTAGCGGATCGGGAGCCCGAGACGGGCGAGGCGCTGGTCCGCCACCGCCTGCAGGTACTCGCGCATCGAGGCGGTGTTCATGCCGGGCAGGCCGTCACCGCACAGGTCCTGGGCGAACTGGAGCTCGGCCTCGACGGCCTCCTCCAGCATCTCCGTGACCTGCTTCGCCATCTGCTCGTCGAAGAGGTCCGGCTCCTCCTCGCGCACGGTGTCCACCACCGAGAACGCGAAGTCCATGTGCATGGACTCGTCGCGGAACACCCAGTTGGTACCCGTCGCGAGACCGTGCAGCAGACCCCGGCTCCGGAACCAGTACACGTAGGCGAACGCGCCGTAGAAGAACAGCCCCTCGACACACGCCGCGAAGCAGATCAGGTTGAGCAGGAACGCCCGCCTGTCCTCCTTGCTCTGCAGCGAGTCGATGTGGTCGACCGCGTTCATGTACTTGAAGCAGAACTGGGCCTTCTGGTGGATGGAGGGGATGTTCTCCACCGCGGCGAAGGCCGCGTTGCGGTCCTCCGGGTCCGGAAGGTAGGTGTCCAGCAGCGTCAGGTAGAACTGGACGTGCACGGCCTCCTCGAACAGCTGACGGCTCAGGTAGAGCCGCGCCTCGGGGGAGTTGATGTGCTTGTACAGGCTCAGCACGACGTTGTTCGCGACGATCGAGTCACCGGTCGCGAAGAAGGCGACCAGCCGGCCGATCATGTGCCGCTCGCCCTCGCTCAGCTTGGCGAGGTCGGCGACGTCGGAGTGCAGGTCCACCTCCTCGACCGTCCAGGTGTTCTTGATCGCGTCCCGGTACCGGTCGTAGAACGACGGGTAGCGCATCGGGCGCAGGGTCAGCTCGAACCCGGGGTCGAGCAGCATCTTCTCGCGGTCGTCGGACATCACTGGCAGGCCTCGCAGGACTCGGGGTTCTCCAGGGAGCAGGCCAGCGCGGCCTCCTCCTCCGGGGTGAGGGTCGGCGTGTTCACCGGGACGGGCGCGGCGGCACGGGCGGTGCCGGAGGCGGCCTGGGCGATCCGGGTGGCCGGGCGCGAGCGCAGGTAGTAGGTGGTCTTCAGACCGACCTTCCACGCGTACGCGTACATCGAGCTGAGCTTGCCGATGGTCGGCGCGGCCATGAACAGGTTCAGCGACTGGCTCTGGTCGAGGTACGGCATGCGGGCCGCGGCCAGGTCGATCAGCGCGCGCTGCGGCAGCTCCCACGCGGTGCGGTACAGCGACCGCACCTCGGCGGGCAGCCAGCCGAGCTCCTGGACGGAGCCGTTGGCGTCGCGCAGGGCGTCGCGGGTCGTCTGGTCCCAGACGCCGAGCTCCTTGAGCTCGCGCACCAGGTACGGGTTGACCTGCAGGAACTCGCCGCTGAGCGTCTCGCGCTTGAACAGGTTGGACACCTGCGGCTCGATGCACTCGTACACGCCGGCGATCGAGGCGATGGTCGCGGTCGGGGCGATGGCCAGCAGCAGCGAGTTGCGCAGGCCGGTCTCGGCGATCCGGGCGCGCAGCGCGCTCCAGCGGTCGGCCCAGTGCGGCTGCACGTCGAAGTGGTCGATGTGCAGCTCGCCGCGGGCGGCGCGGGTCTCGCCGTACGCCTCGTGGCGGCCGAGCTGCTCGGCCAGGTCGGCGGAGCGCTCGTAGGCGGTGAGCATGATGCGCTCGGCGATCAGCGTGGACAGCCGCGCCGCCTCGGCCGAGTCGAAGTCGATCCGCAGCTTGAAGAAGACGTCCTGCAGGCCCATCACGCCGAGGCCGACCGGCCGCCAGCGGGAGTTGGAGGTGCCGGCCTCGACGGTCGGGTAGAAGTTGATGTCCACCACGCGGTCGAGGAAGGTGACGGCGGTGCGCACGGTGGCGTCCAGCCGCTCCCAGTCCATCGCGCCGAGCAGGTCCTCCGCCGACGCGCCCTCGGCGACGTGCGCGCCGAGGTTGACCGAGCCGAGGTTGCAGACGGCGGTCTCGGAGTCGTCCGTGACCTCCAGGATCTCGGTGCACAGGTTGGAGGAGTGCACCGTGCGGCCGGGCAGCGCGGTCTGGTTGGCGGCGCGGTTGGAGGCGTCCTTGAAGGTCATCCAGCCGTTGCCGGTCTGCGCCAGGGTGCGCATCATCCGGGCGTACAGGGTCTGCGCGGGGATGGTGCGCACGGCCTTGCCGGCCTGCTCGGCCTTGCGGTAGGCCTCGTCGAAGTCGGAGCCCCACAGGTCGACCAGCTCGGGGACGTCGGCGGGGGAGAACAGCGACCAGTCCTGGTTGGCGTTCACGCGGCGCATGAACTCGTCCGGGATCCAGTGCGCCAGGTTGAGGTTGTGGGTGCGGCGCGCCTCCTCGCCGGTGTTGTCGCGCAGCTCGAGGAACTCCTCGATGTCGGCGTGCCAGGTCTCCAGGTAGACGCAGGCGGCGCCCTTGCGACGGCCGCCCTGGTTGACCGCGGCGACGGAGGAGTCGAGGGTGCGCAGGAACGGGACGATGCCGTTGGACTTGCCGTTGGTGCCGCGGATCAGGCTGCCGCGGGAGCGGATGCGCGAGTACGACAGGCCGATGCCGCCGGCGTGCTTGGAGAGGCGGGCGATCTGCGCGTAGCGGCTGTAGATCGAGTCCAGGTTGTCCAGCGGCGAGTCGAGCAGGTAGCAGCTCGACATCTGCGGGTGGCGGGTGCCGGAGTTGAACAGGGTCGGCGAGGAGGTCAGGTACTCCAGCCGGCTCATCAGGCGGTACAGCTCGGCCACCTCGCGCACGGACTGCTCGGTGTCGCCGACCGCCAGGCCACAGGCGACGCGGAGCAGGAAGTGCTGCGGGGTCTCGACGACCTTGCGGGTGATCGGGTGGCGCAGCAGGTAGCGGGACTGCACGGTGCGCAGGCCGAAGTACTCGAAGCGGTCGTCGCCCTGTCGGTCGATCAGCGCGTCGAGCGCGGCGGCGTGCTTGGCGACGAAGGCGGCGGTGGCGTCGCCGATCAGGCCCTCGGCGTGGCCGACGGCGATCGAGGCGGCGAACGAGGTCGCGCCCTGGCTGTCGGCCTCGTCGACGATCTCCAGTGCGAGCAGGCGGGCGGCCAGCTTCGAGTACTGGGGGTCCTCGGCGATCATCGACGCGGCGGCGTCCACGGCCAGCCCGCGCAGCTCGGCGAAGTCCGAGCCGGCGTGGCGGCCGCGCAGCGCGGCGGCGGCGACATGGCCGGGGTCCACCTGGGGGAGATCGACACTACGGTCGGTGAGCAGCCGCAGCAGCGCGCCGCCGGGGTCGGAGACCGTCGGGGCGGCGGGGGCGGAACCGGAGCCCTGGGTGGGCAGGGTGGCTGAGGCAGCGGTGGTCAAGGCGCTCTCTCCTGGCGGCGATCGGCGGCGGTGATCGGGTCCGGGCCGAACGGGGCAGGGGAGCACGGCGCGTACGCAGGAGTGCGTCGCGCGACGGTGGCGTCCCCGGCCCGCCCGCGAGGCCCGGAAGGTACTGCTCGTGCTGGCGCGGCCTCTGCGGGAGGGCCGTGGCGCACGCCGTCGGCAGGTACTCGGACTCGCGGGCGCGGCTTGTCGAGCCGCCCGCACACCGCTGCGGGGCAGTCCCGGACTCGCACCGGGTTCCCCTGCTTTGACAGCAGGAGTGAGCATACATCTAGTGGCGGCTGACTGCGGCGGCACCATATGTTGTGGCCGACGTGTCGTGGGCCACGGTGGGCCCGGCGGCCGTTCAGTGCTTCAGATAGACCTTGTAGGTGCTCGAATCGCCCGTCGGAGAGGTGAACTGGGCGATCAACCGGTAGTGCCCGCCGCTCGCCAGCGCCGTCGCCAGGACGCGGTCCGTGGCGGCCGGGGCGGTGCTGTCCAGGACCACGACGGTGAAGTAGCCGTCCTTGATCGC
The DNA here is from genome assembly GCF_044453265.1 of Kitasatospora sp. NPDC051705. Classification (NCBI taxonomy): domain Bacteria; kingdom Bacillati; phylum Actinomycetota; class Actinomycetes; order Kitasatosporales; family Streptomycetaceae; genus Kitasatospora; species Kitasatospora sp. NPDC051705. The sequence continues at coordinate 226,950 of NZ_JBITCO010000008.1, forward strand.
GGCGGCGCTGCCCTCGTCGCCGTGATGCTCGACACCCGCCGCGTCCCGGTAGTCCGTCCCGGAGCGGGCCGACGTCCACTGCTCGGGCCGGCTGACGGCGCCGAGGTAGTACTCGGGCAGCCCGTCGACCTCGGTCAGGTAGTGGCCCTGCGGCGTGGCGTGCACCCGCAGGACGGCGAGCAGCCGGCCGGAGTCGGGCCCGTTCTGGTAACGCAGCGCTGACTGCTCCAGACCGAGCGCGAGCAGGGCGACCCAGACCAGGATGCCCAGCTGCGGGTGGCGGAAGTGCGCGCCGACCAGCCGGGTGAGGCCGACCCCGGCGAGCGGGGCGGCGAGCAGCATCCCGAAGCCCAGGTGCCGGAACAGCGCCCCCGAGGTGCCCAGCGCCAGGTGGACCGCCGGGACCAGCAGGGCGGTGCAGGTCAGGGCGGTGCCCAGCAGGGCGCGCTGGGCGCGGGTGGTGGTGACGCCGTCGTTCTCCGGCGACTCGAGCAGCTGCTCGCGGCGGGCGTACGCGATCGTGCCGGCCACCGCGAGGACGGTGAACAGGCCGCCCCACTGGACGGTGTTCAGCAGGATCTCGCCGCCCGGACGGGAACCCTGCCCGTGGGCCGGGGACCACCCGGCGACCTTGCCGAGCAGTCCGAACGGCAGCAGGGCGCCCACCGTGCCGGCGGCGAGCAGCAGGGACCGCAGGGCGGCCGGGCCGAGCCGTCGCCGCGGCCAGGTGGTGGCCGCCGCCAGCGCGACCAGCGCGGGCAGCGTGAACACCGCGGAGTACGCGACGGCGCAGGCCAGGGCGGCGACCGGCGCGGCGAGCAGGACGAGGGCCACCGGGCGGCGCGCGGTGAACACCGTGACCCAGGCCGCCAGGGCGACCAGCAGGACGGCGAGCGCCTCGGGCGCGGCGTAGAAGCCGACGACGACGGTCGACTGCACCACCGCGTAGCCGGCGATCGAGCAGATCGCCACCCGCTCGTTGAAGAGCCGGCGGGTCAGCGAGTACAGCAGCACCGTGGTGAGCAGGGCGAAGCAGAGGCTGAGCACCCGGGCGCCGAAGATGCCGTTGGCGTCGGCGGCGGCGCCGGCCAACGGCAGGTACAGCTGGGGCGTGCCGGGTATTCGCTCGGCCAGGTGGGTGGTCACGGGGGTGCCGTGCAGCAGGTGGTCGAGCTGCTGGCGGCCGGCCACCATGGCGGCGGCCTCGTCGGGGTGCGCGGCGGCGAGCAGGCGCAGCGAGAGCAGGGCCTGGATGACGAGGACGGCGGCGAGCACGCCGCGGGCGATCCAGCGGCGCCGGGGGCTGGGGGCCGGGTCCCAGCCGATCGCGGGGACCTGCGGGATGGTGTACGGCGCCAGCTCGACGGCCTGGTCGTCCACCGGGCCGGGGGCGCCGGTCGGGGCCACCTGCGGCGGCGCGTCGGACGCATCGGGTCCCGGAACATCGGGCCCGGGAACGTCGGGTGCCGGAACGTCGGGCCCGGGAAGGTCGGGCCCGGGAACGTCGGGTGCCGGAACGTCGGGCCCGGGAAGGTCGGGCCCGGGAACGGCCGGCCCGGACGGATCGGTCCCCGGGCCGCCGGTCCCGGAAACCCCGGGCCCGGGGACGCCGGACGCAGGGACCCCGGACGCAGGAACGCCGGGCCCGGCACCGTCGCCTCCCGCCGCACCCGGCCCGGGCGAGCGGTCGGCGCGGCGGAACAGGTCGGTCCCGGCCGCGGGCGCCGAGGGGGCGGCGTCCGCCGTGGTCGGCGGGTGCCCGCCGCCGTCACGGGTGTCCGCGTCGAGGGCGGCCCGTGCGGCCCGCAGGGCGTGGGCGGCCCGGGCGGCGCGCGCGGCCCGTGCGGCGGCCGGGGCGGGTACGGCCTCGTCCGGCACCGGTACGGGCAGGTGTGCGGGCACCGGCGCCTGTGCGGGCCCGGCGGCCGCGTCGTCCGGGGCGGGGGCGAACTCTGACTCTGCGCTCATCATGGGTTCCGGATGTCGAAGCCGAAGCGGGGGTCGGACACGCGCCGCCTGAAGGCCGCGAGGGTCTCCGGGACGGCCTCGACGCGCCAGTCGGCCCGTTTGACGATGTTGAACCAGACGAAGCCGAGGATGTCGTCGTGCGCCGCGACCCCGGAGAACAGCTGGTCGATGTCCGCGAGCTGGCGTTTGCCCTGTTCCGAGGCGGTCTCGCAGATGAAGAACGGCTTCTGGCTGAAGCCGCGGATCTCGGCCATGGTCGGCCCGTACAGGAGGTCGAAGTTCTTCGGCCCGGTGCGGGTGAAGTACCCGGTCATGCCGGCCCAGTCGACGTAGGCGTCGCCCGGGTAGTAGGGCGCGAGCCGGGTGTTGGGCGCCGGGTCGGTGATGTTCGGGTTCCAGACCCAGATGACGTTGGTCGCCCCGGCCCGGTCGAAGAGGTCGTGCACGTGCCGCCAGGCGGCCACGAACTCCTGGGCGCTGGCGGCCTGCCGGCCCCACGGGTACCAGTTGCCGTTCATCTCGTGCGCGATGCTGATCGCGATCGGCTGGTCGAGCTTGGCCACGGACTTGGCGACGCCCCGGACGTAGTCGTCGGTGTCGCCGGCGGCGATCGAGGCCAGCGAGTGGTTGTACGGCTCCCAGGCCATGTACGGCAGGGCCCCGGCCGCGTAGATGCGCTTGGCGCCCTGGGTGTCGAAGCCGCCCTCCCAGTGGGCGTAGAACTCCAGGACGTTGGGCTGCTTGCCGATCGTGGAGGTGTAGACGGGCAGCGCGTCCATCGTCTCGGGGACGCCGGGCAGTGCGGCGCCGAGGTACTTGTGGTCCGGCTTGAGCAGCGGTGTGACGTCGTACGGCACGCCGGCCGGGACGGCCTTCGGCTTGGCGGCGGCGCTCGGGGTGCCGGTGGCCGTGCCGGGGGCACCCGTGGCGCCCGGGGTGGCGGGGGCGGCGGCCGCGGGCTGGTCGGGCTCGACGGCCTCCTGCATCGCGAAGCCGGGGTCCTCGGGGCCGCAGGCGGCGGTGGCGAGCAGCAGCGCGCCGGCGAGCAGGGCGAGTGCCGGCCGCCGGCGGTACCGGTCCGGCCGCCGGGGGTGGCCGGGCCGTCGGGGGTGGGCGGGCATGGTGATCACACGGCTTCCGTCGGTCGCGGCTGGACGAGGACCCGGCCGACGATGGTGGCGTAGAACAGACCGGACGCGAGGACGAGCGTGAAGTTCAGCGGGCCCATCGTGAGCATCCGCCAGATGCCGAGGCCCACCCAGAGGACGGCCGTCCCGCCGCTCCAGACGATCATGCCGATCCAGAAGCGGCGGGTCTTGTTCCGCTTGGCGCCGGTGGAGCCGGTCGGCTGCCAGGCCATCCGGTTGCGCCGCAGGATGTCCCAGATGGCGAAGACGTGCGCCCAGCCGTACATCATCCGGGCGGCCCAGGCCTCCAGCCGGTACGGGTTGCGGTGCCAGAGCGGGAAGACGACCGTCGCGTAGAGCAGGCCGGGCAGCACCAGCAGGGTGTTCTGCCAGCGGATCAGGTCGGGTCTCGCCAGCAGCAGCACGATCGGGATGAGCGGGGAGACCAGGGTGAACAGTGCCGTGTGGATGTAGTAGAAGAACCCGGACAGGTAGCAGGCCCGGGTGACCGGCCGCAGTCTGGTCGTCCAGAACTTGCGGCTGCCCAGCAGGCTCATCGACCCGGTGCACCAGCGGTACTGCTGGTTGAAGAAGCCGCCGACGTTGTCCGGGCAGACGCCGGTCGCCAGGGCGACGGGCACGTACTGCAGGTCCCAGCCGAGCCGGCGCAGGTCGAAGCCGGTGTGCACGTCCTCGGAGTGCCCGATCAGCGTGGTGCCGCCGTTCTCCTCCAGGGCGGCCCGCCGGTAGACGGCGCAACTGCCCACGCAGATGGCGCCGTCGTTGCGCTGCCGGGACACCTGCACGGTGCGGTAGAACAGCTCCTGGACGGCGCCGGCGCCGCGCTCGATCCAGTTCTGGCTGTCCAGGATGCGGAAGAACTGCGGGGACTGGATGATGCCGAGGCGGGGGTTGGCCGCCATGTACGGGAGCATCTCGGTCAGCAGGTCCGGCCTGGGCGCGAAGTCGGCGTCCAGGATGAGGATGTACTCGCTGTCGGAGTTGCGGAAGCCGAACTGCAGGTTCCCGGCCTTCTTGAACCAGCCCAGCTTGTTGCGGGTGCCGTACACGAACTCGAAGTCGACGGCCATCTGGGCGAGTTGCGGGCTGTTGCTGTCGTCGAGCACGTAGGGCGTGACCTCGCCCGGGTACTGGTCGCGCAGCCGGGCGACGTGGGTCCAGGTGTTGTGCAGGACCTCGATCGGCTCGCCGGCCACCGGCAGGAAGACGTCCACGGTCGGGTACCGCTCCGGGGACCAGTCCCGCACCAGCGCGCGGTGCGCCGCGAGGTCGAAGGTCTCGTTGAAGCCGTGCACCCAGCGGGATATCAGGTAGTAGACGATCGTGAAGGCCAGCGGCGGCACGAACAGGAAGAACCACGGCGTCGCGCCGAGCAGGCCGATCTCACTGGCCACCATGCACGCGAAACTGACCAGGGAGAAGCAGGTCAGGATCCACAGCCGGCTGCGGGCGTAGGAGTACTTCTCGGTGTTGTCCGGCGGCTGCGGCAGCAGGCCCCACTGGGTGCGGGCGGCCGGGTCCCGGCGCGCGCGGCGCCGCGATCCGGGTGCCTGGCGGCTGCCCGCGAGTCGGGTGCCCTCGGTGACAGTCACGTGGCTCTTCTCCCCCGGAGGCCGTAATCGATGTGAACCTGACCCGCCCGCCGGCCGTTGTCCGACGGGCCGAGCGGGGGACGGAGGGATCGTACGGGACCGGCCGCGCCGGGGCCGATCCCCCCTCGTCCGGCGGCCGTCCGGAACCGATTCCGGGCTCCGGTCGTGATCTGGACCGAGTGCGGGCGGAGCACATGTGTACGGTTTCCGCCCAGCGATCGAGGACGGTACGGGGAAGAGTGATGAGCATCGTGGACGGTATGGCCGGCCGGCCGGCGCGGGGGCTGCGGGCGGTCGTCGCGGTGTGCGCGGCCGCCGCACTCCTGGCCGGCTGCGGCGGCGGGGCCCGGGTGGCGGCGCAGCCGTCGGCCGGACCGCAGTCGTCCGCGCCCGCGCAGCCGGGCCTGTGCTCGACCGCGCAGCTCCCCTTCCCCAAGCTGCCGGTCGACGGCGGGACGAAGATCCTCGAACCCAACCCGTGGAACACCGCCGGGACGGTCTGTCTGGACGCCTCCGGGGAAACCGGTTTCACGGTCACCCAGGTGCGCGACTTCGTCCCGCGCAACCCGCTGGCCCCGGGCGCCTACCCGAACATCTCCACCGCGCCCGGCGCGAGCGGACTGCCCGTCCCGGTCAGCGCGCTCGGCGACGCCACGGCCGACTGGGACGCCAACGGCCGGGTGAGCGGCTCCTTCAACCTGTCCTTCGACCTCTGGTACGGCTCCAGCCCGGACAACTGCCTGCCGGGGGAGAGCGCGGAGGTGATGGTCTGGCTGGACGCCACCGACAACGTCCGCCCGGCCGGCAGACAGGTGACGGACGCCCAGAGCATCGGCGACACCGCCTACAACGTGTTCGAGGCGCCGATCACCGGCCCGCACAGCGTCATCAGCTACGTGCGCACCGCCCCCACGCACACCACCCGCGGCCTCAACCTGCGGCTGTTCACGGCCGACGCGATGGCGCGGGGGTACGTGCCGAAGGGCTCCTACCTGTGCCGGGTGCAGGCCGGCTTCGAGATCTGGACCGGCGGCACCGGCCTGCGCAGCGAGTCCTTCGCCTTCCACAACCGGGTCGGCCTGCCGGCCGGCGAGATCCCGGCGGGGGCTCCCGGGACCTGCCTGCGGCACGGCGGCGGCGGGCCGGCGGGCAGCCCGGTGACCGTCGGGGCCTGCGGGGACCAGGCGGTGTCGACCAACTGGACGGTCGGCAACGACGGTTCGGTGCGCGGCGGGGCGGCCTGCCTGGTGCCGGGCGACCGCGGCGGCGTGACGATGGCCGAGTGCACCGGAGGGTCCGGGCAGCGCTGGGTGGCCGGGGCCGGCCAGCGCCTGCAGCACCAGGACTCGGGGCTGTGCCTGTCGACCGCGGGGGGCGTTCTCACGGACGGCACGACGGCCGCCCTCAGGCCCTGCGCCGACGCGGTGTCACAGCGCTGGCGGCTGCCGTACAACGGGCAGGCCTAGCGATCGGCGCGGGGCCGGGTGCCGGGCCGGGCCCGCGCACCCCCCATGGGCGGGAAGGGGCCGATGCCCTAGCATTCCCCACCATGAGCGATCGACCGGTACCGAGTGGCGAGCCGGGGCAGCCCGCCGGAACGCCACCGCAGCAGGCACCGGCCGGAGGGGCCCAGGCCCCCGGTCTGCCGCCGCAGTCCCCGAGTGGTGCGTTCGGGCCCGCCGACGGGTTCGGGCCGCCGGATGGTGCGCCCCAGTACCAGCCGCAACCGCAGCCGCCGCAGGTGACGCCGCGTCCGGTCTCCCAGCCGGTGCCGCTGGTCCCGCAGCCGGGCCAGGCCGGCCCGCAGCCCGTGCAGCCGCAGCCGGTGCAGCCGGGGCCGGTCCAGCCCGGCCCGGTGGCGCCCGCCGCCGTCCAGCCGGGGCCGGCGGCCGCGCAGCCCGGCCCGCAGCCGGTGCAGCCGATACCCGTGCAGGCCGCTCCGCAGCCGGTGCAGCCGATACCCGGGCAGGCCGGCCCGCAGGCGGTGCAGCCGATACCCGGGCAGGCCGGCCCGCAGGCGGTGCAGCCGATACCCGGGCAGGCTGGCCCGCAGGCGGTGCAGCCGATACCCGTGCAGGCCGGCCCGGCCGGTCCGGCGTGGCCGCAGCAGACCGGCTTCCCGCCGGCGCAGCCGACCGCCGGCAGCACGCCGGACTGGGAGGCGCTGGCGGCGCGGAACGAGAAGGACGCCAAGCGCCGCCGCCGGGTCAAGCTGATCGGTGCGGTGACGGCCGTCGTGGTGGTGGCCGCGGCCGGCGCCGGCTACGTGCTGCTCACCAAGGGCTCCAAGGACGGCAACGGCCCGACGGCCTCCGGGCCGAGCACCGCCGCGGTGAGCACGTCGGCCTCCGCGTCGGCCTCCGGATCGGCCGCGCCGACCGCGTCGGCGAGCGGCCCGGTCAAGGGCATCGACAGCCCGCCGACCGTCGGCAGCCTCCCGGCGACCAAGGGCGCCGTCGCGCTGGGCCTGGGCTCCGACGCCAAGACGGGCTCGGCACCCGGCTACTCCGGGCAGGTCCTCAAGCTGCCCAGCGGCCAGAACTCCTTCGCCCAGAGCGCCTCCCAGGTCGTCGACGTCAGCAACAGCTTCACCGTCTCCGCCCGGGTCCTCGTCGACGTCCCGAACGGCAACCGCAGCGCGGTCAGCCAGGGTGACGGCCAGTACTACTCGTACTCGCTGGGCCGGGCCAACAACAACGGGCACGACCTCTGGTACTTCAAGGTCCAGGTGCCCGGCGGCGGTTCGGCGGTGGCCTGGTCCAAGGGCGACGCCACCGTCAACCAGTGGGTCGTGCTGACCGGGGTGTACGACGACCCCTCCGGCCAGATCACCCTGTACGTCAACGGCGCCCCGCAGGCCTCCGCGAAGTCCCCCGGTGTGCCGCCCAGCGGCGCCAACACCCTGCAGATCGGGCGGCTGAGCTCCAACTCGCAGTGGAGCGACCCGTGGCACGGCGCCGTCGCCGACGTCCAGACCTGGGGTCAGACGCTGCCCGAGGCCGACATCGTCAAGGTCGTCGCCGGCCCGAGCTCGCCGCCGGCCACCCCGCCGGCGGCGGCCTGGCTCACCGGCTGAGCCCCCGGCCGCCGACCGCCGGGCCGAGCGGGCCCGGCACCTCCCGGCAGCCGCCCGGAACCGCCCCCGCGGCGGCGCCGGCGGCGGCTGCCGCGCGCCCCGGAACCCGCCGCGCCCCGCGCGCGGACCGGGCACGACAGTCCCAGACCGAGGAGCAGTACTGATGAGCGCGGACGGCCGCTGGATCCGGCCCGAGTCCACCCGGCGGCCCGTCCTGGTGCCCGCGGGGGCCCGGCCGGCCCCGGGCACCGGCCCGGTCGGGCGCGGGACCGCCGCACCGGCGCAGCCGTCCCCGGCCGACCGCCGGCGCCGCAGGCCCGCCGCACCCCGGGTGCCGCACCCCCCGCGCCCCGCGCTGCGGGCGGACTGGCTGCCGCTGCTGGCCGTCCTGCTGGTCCAGGGCGCGCTGTCGTACCACCTGATCCTCAGCAACACCGCCTTCATCGACGAGGGCACCTACATCTACGCGGGCTACCAGGAGATCGCGAACCTGACGCACGGCACCCCGGTGGCGACGTACGAGACCTTCTTCTCCGGCTCCCCGCTGATCTACCCGGTCGTCGTCGCGCTGGCCGACATGGCCGGCGGGCTGACCGGCACCCGGCTGCTCAGCCTGGCCTTCATGCTCTCCGCCACCGTGGCCGTCCACCTGACCACCCGGCGGCTGCACGGCTCGCTCGCGGCCTGCGGCGCCGCGGCGGCCTTCGCCGCGCTCGGACCCACCCAGTTCCTGGGCGGGCTGGCCACGTACGACGCGATGGCCCTGGCGGTGCTCGCCTGGGCCGGCTACCTCGCGGTGCGCTCGGCTACCGGCGGCGGGTACCCGAGCCTGGTGGGCTCGGGCCTGCTGCTGGCGCTGGCCGGCTGCACCAAGTACGCGGCGCTGCTGTGGGTCCCGGTGGTGGTCGGGGCGGCGGTGCTGGCCGGCCCGGGCGGGTCGCTGCGCGCCTGGACGCGCTGGCGGCGGGGCGTGCTGGTCCTGTCCGCCTTCGTGGTGGCGGTCGCCGCGGCGGCCCTGCTGGCCGGTGAGCGCTACGTCGACGGCTTCAACCACACCACGCTGCAACGAGCCCCGGGCCACGACGCCTACTCCTACGTGGCCGGGGAGGCCGCCCGGTGGGTCGGCCCGCTGCTGGTGGTGGCCCTGGTCGGAGTGGTGGTGCAGCTGGTGGTGGCGCGGCGGCGCGGCGGCGACGGCTGGCCGGCGTTCTGGCTGGCGGCGCTGCTGCTGGTGGCGGGACTGCTCGCCCCGGTGAACCAGATCCGCATCCACACCTGGCTGTCGCTGCAGAAGCACGTCGACTTCGGCGCCTGGTTCGCCTGCATCGTGGCGGGCGCGGTGCTGGCCCGGGCGGTGCTCTGGCTGCGGCGGCGCCTCCACCTGGTGGCGGGGGTCGTGGCGGCCGCCCTGGTGGTCGGCCCGCTGGCCTGGGAGGGGTCGGCCCAGGGCCGGGAGATGTACGGCGAGTGGTCGAACTCGGAGTCCTTCGTCGCCGCGCTGGCGCCGTACATCGCCAAGGGCGACGCCCGGTACCTGGTGGAGAACTACAACGTCCCCGCGTACTACCTGCGCGAGCAGGCGGACTGGCAGCAGTGGCACGACCTGGTGGCGGTGTTCCGCCGGGACCCGGACACCGGCCAGCAGCAGTCCGGCGTGGCCGCCATCCAGGCCGGGATCACGGCGCACGAATGGCAGGTGGTGGTCCTGGACTTCACCCAGACCGGTGCCACCGACAAGGCGATCCAGCCCACCCTGAAGGCCGCCGGGTACCGGGTGGTCACCGTGGTGAAGAGCGGGGAGCACGGCCGGTACACGATCTACGTGGCGCCGGGGTACGACAAGCAGACCGGGGCGGACAAGAAGGCGGCGGACCCGAAGACCGCCGATCCGAAGACCGCGGACCCGAAGACCGCTGACCCGAAGCCGAGTTCGGACCCGAAGCCGACGCCGACGCCCGACAGGAAGGGGTGACCGGGCCGCCGGAGCCCCGCCGCGGCCGCGCCGCTCAGAACGCGATCGTGTAGACCATCAGGTCCATCCCCGGGTACGGGGCCCAGTCGCGTTCGGGGGTCCGGAGGAAGCCGGTGCGCTCGTAGACGCGGTGGGCGGCGGTCATCTCCGGACGGGTGGAGAACGCCATGCCCGCCAGGCCGAGTTCACGGCTGCGGGCGAGGGCGGCGCGGACCAGGGCCTCGCCGACGCCCCGGCCGCGGGCGGCCGCCGCGGTGGCGAGCATCCGGATCTCGCCCTCGCGCGGGGTGGCGATGTCCGCCCACTCGGTGCCGCCGACGGCGAAGGTCACGCAGCCGAGGACTCGCCCCCCGGCCACGTCGACCGCGACGAGGAGCTCGGCCTCCCGGGCGCGCCGGGGGGCGTCGCGCAGCAGGTCGACGTAGCCGCTCTCGGGCGAGGTGTAGCCGTCGCCGACGAAGGCCTCGACGGTGATGCGACCGGCGTCGTCGAGGTCCTCCGGGAGGGCCTGGCGGATGAGGATGTCCATCCGGCCAGTGTGCCGGAGCCGTGCGGGGTGGTGATCTCGGGGGTGGAACGGACCGGGAGGGTGGCGGGGTCCGCGGAGGGGCGCAGCGAGGCGGCCGGCATCGTGCCGTACAGCCGGTCCGCCCGGTGGTGGTCGGCCGGGTAGCCGCCCGGGCGGTGCCAGTTGTCGCGGCCGGTGGCGGCGCCGCGGGCGACGTCCCGGCCGATCAGCAGGCCGAGCAGGCCGAACCCGCCGACGGCCCCGGCCAGGCCCAGTGCGCTCGCGAGAGTGTCGGTGTCCATGGGGTCCACTCTGGTCGGGCCGTCCGGCGATCACGAGTGGCAGGAACGCCCGATTGCCTCGAAATCCTGCCACCGCCGTTTCCGCGTCCCTCCGGCGGTGCGTCCCTCCGGCGGTGCGTCTCTCCCCGGTGCGCCCGGCCCTGCGCGCACCGGCCGTCCGGGGCCGGACCCGGCCTTCCCCGGGTGGTGCCCGTCGGGGCATCCTGGTCGGCATGCTGAAGAACGTGGTCGCGGTGGTGCTGGAGGAGATCCACCCCTTCGAACTCGGCGTCGCCTGCGAGGTCTTCGGCCTCGACCGCACCGCCGAGGGCCTGCCCGGGTACGACTTCGCGATCGCCGGGGTCCGCCCCGGGCCGCACGCGACCCACGCCGGCTTCGCGGTGGACGTCCCGCACGGCCCGGAACGGCTGGCCGGCGCGGACCTGGTGGTGGTCACCGCGTCGGCGATCCGCCGGGAGTACCCGGAGCCGCTGCTGGACGGGCTCCGCTCGGTGGTGGAGTCCGGCGGCCGGGTGCTGTCGATCTGCAGCGGTGCCTTCGTGCTGGGAGCCGCCGGGCTGCTGGACGGCCGCCGCTCCACCACCCACTGGCGGTACAGCGAGGACCTGGCCCGGCGCTTCCCGCGGACCACGGTCGAACCGGACGTGCTGTACGTGGACGACGACCCGGTGATCACCTCCGCCGGGACGGCGGCCGGCATCGACGCCTGCCTGCACCTGGTGCGCAAGGCGCAGGGCGCCGAGGTGGCCCGGGGGATCGCCCGCCGGATGGTGGTGGCACCGCACCGGGAGGGCGGCCAGGCCCAGTTCGTCTGCCGGCCGCTGCCCGGGGGCGACGGGGACTCGCTGGCCCCGCTGCTCGACTGGATGCGCCACCACCTGGAGCGGGACTGCACCGTCGAACAGCTGGCCGCCCGGGCCCACATGTCCCCGCGCACCTTCGCCCGCCGCTTCCAGCAGGAGACCGGCACCACCCCGCACCGCTGGCTGACCGGGCAGCGGGTGCTGCTCGCCCAGCGGCTGCTGGAGTCCACCACCGAGCCGGTGGACGCGATCGCCGTGCGCTGCGGCTTCGGCAACGCGGCCACCCTGCGGCACCACTTCGCGCGCCGGCTGGGCACCACGCCGCTCGCCTACCGGCGCTGCTTCGCCGGGCCGGGGGAGTGGGAGGACTGACCTCGCCCGGGCCCCGGCCCCGGCCCGCGACCCGGGCGGCCGGTCAGTCGGCCGCCAGGTGGTCGACGGTGTTCCAGCGGTCCGGGCGCAGCCGCCCGTCCTGGGCGCGCCAGAGGCTGGTGGAGCAGTTGTGCACCGGCCCGAGGGCGGTGAGCTGGTCCTCGGTGAGCCGGTCCACCGCGTAGCGCAGCATCAGCACCGTGCAGTCGTGCGCGACCAGCAGGACGGGCCGTCCGGCGTCCTCCTCGCAGACGTCCCGCAGCAGGCTGCGCACCCGCAGCGCGACGTCGGCCCAGGACTCGCCGCCGGGCGGGCGGTAGTACAGCTCGCCCATCTTGCGCCGGCGGGCGGCCTCCTCGGGGTGCTTGGCCTCGATCGCGGCCCGCGGCAGCATCTCCAGGACGCCGAGCTCGCGGTCGCGCAGCCGCTCGTCGTAGCGCACGGGGAGCGAGACCGGGACGGCGCCGAGGCCGGCGGCCTGGGCGAGCGCGATCCGGGCGGTCTCGGTGGTGCGCACGTAGGGCGAGCACCAGACGCTGCGCGGGCGGTCGGCGCTGGGCAGGGCGGCCCACCAGCGGCCGAGCGCCTGTGCCTGCTGCTGGCCGTGCAGCGACAGGGGGATGTCGGCGTCCCGGCAGCTGATCGGGACGCTGAGCGCTCCGGCGGCCTCGGCGAGCTGGAACTCGACGTTGGCGGTGGACTCGCCGTGCCGGGTGGCGATCAGCACGGACGGCAGCCGGGTGGCCGCCGCGGGGCGGTGGGCGGAGAGGTGGTGCGGGCTCTGGGCTGACTGGTGCTGGCCGTTGAGGGTGGTGCCGAGTTCTGCCATGGCGGCGTGCTCCCCGTGGGTCGATCAGTTGCCGGCCGGTTGCCGGTCCGGTCTGGTGGTGCCCTGCGAAGGCGGCTGTTCATACATATGATCGCGCCGCCTTCTCCAGTGTTCACGGAGAGGGCGGCGCGGTCACAGGGCGCGTGCGGCGCGAATCAGTGCGCCGCTACGGGCTCCGGCGCGTTCTTCAGCTCGTCGTCGCCGGCCTCGGCGCCGTAGTCCGAGGGACTGGTCTCGTCCGGGCCCACGGGCGCCTTGACGGCCCGCAGCACCAGGGTGAGTGCCACCGCGACGGCCAGGTTCAGCGCGAAGGCGGTCAGCCCGATGTAGCCGATCTCGCCGATGCCGGGGATCTCGGCCGCGTTGCCGCCGAAGTGCTTGGTGGCCGGGCTGGCGATCCCGTACGCCTTCCAGGTGCCGTAGGCCATGCCGGCCGCCCAGCCGGCGAACAGCGCCCAGTGGTGGAACCAGCGGGTGAAGAGGCCCCCGACGATGGCCACGAAGGTCTGCAGGATCCACAGGCCGCCGAGCAGCTGCAGGTTGATCGCCGCCTGCTTGTCCATGCCGAGGACGAACACCAGGGCGCCGACCTTCACCAGCAGCGAGACCAGCTTGGCGATCCGGGTCTCGTCCGCCGGGGTGGCGGTGGGCTTCAGCCACTCCTTGTAGACGTTGCGGGTGAACAGGTTGGCCGAGGCGATGGACATGATGGCGGCCGGCACCAGGGCGCCGATCCCGATCGCGGCGAAGGCCACGCCGGTGAACCAGTCCGGGAACATGTCGGCGAACAGCTGCGGCACCGAGAGCTGGGAGTTGAACTTCTTGTCGCCCTTGCCGACGCCGGCCGCGATCGCCATGAAGCCGAGCAGCGCCAGCAGGCCCAGCATCAGCGAGTACGCGGGCATGATCGCCATGTTGCGCCGCACGGTGTTGCGGGACTTGGACGCCAGTACGCCCGTCACCGAGTGCGGGTACATGAACAGCGCCATCGCCGAGCCCAGCGCCAGCGTCGCGTACGTCCACTGCTTGTTGTCCGGGACGGTCAGCGAGCCGGCCGCCTTGGGGGCGCTGAACTTCTGCGCCGCGGCGTCGAAGATGTGCCCGTAGCCGCCGAGCCGGATCGGGATGTAGATCACCGCGACGATGATCACGATGTAGATCAGGGCGTCCTTGACGAAGGCGATCAGCGCCGGGGCGCGCAGCCCGGACGAGTAGGTGTAGGCGGCCAGCACGCCGAAGGCGATGAACAGCGGCAGGTCCTTGACGAACCAGTTGGCGTTCTCGCCGCCGCCGACGCCCAGCACGTCGAGCACCGCCTGGATGCCGACGAGCTGCAGCGCGATGTACGGCATGGTGGCCAGGATGCCGGTCAGCGCGACGACCAGGGAAAGCGGCCGGGAGCCGTACCGGCCGCGCACGAAGTCGGCCGGGGTGACGTACCCGTGCACCCGGGAGACCGACCAGAGCCGGGGCAGGAAGAGGAAGACCAGCGGGTAGGCGATGATCGTGTACGGCACCGCGAAGAAGCCCGCCGCGCCGGTCGCGTAGACCGCGGCGGGGACGGCGACGAAGGTGTAGGCGGTGTAGAGGTCCCCGCCGAGCAGGAACCAGGTGACCCAGGTCCCGAAGCTGCGGCCGCCCAGGCCCCACTCGTCCAGGTGCGCCGCGTCGTCGGCCCGGCGCCAGCGCGAGGCGAGGAAGCCCATCACGGTGACCAGGGCGAAGAACAGCACGAAGACCACGAGGGCCGTCACGTTGACGTCCTTCATCGCGCGCCACCCGCCTTCCGCACGGCCTTGCGGGCCTTCTCGTCCCGGTTGATCAGCAGGTACGCCGCGACGGTGAACACCGCCGAGACCGGCACCCAGAGCAGCTGGTACCAGTAGAAGAACGGCATCCCGCCGACGCCCGGGTCGGTCTTGTCGTAGGAGGACACCCAGAGCATCGCGACGATCGGCACGAGCAGGGCGAGCGCGGCCAGCACCCGTTCGGGCGTCACGGCCGGCACCGGGGCGCCGGGTGGCTCGGGCATGACAGGTTCGGTGGCATCGAGGTCAGACGGCATCTTCGGCTCCGCTCCGGAGGGTTCTCCCCGTCGGCGCCGCAGCCCCGGGGACGCCGCACACCCCCGTGAGCCCGCCGAGCAGCACCATCGGTGATCAGCAGTCAGTACGGCTGCGCAATCTAGAGCATGACGTGATCCATGTCACCGGGGTTGCCGGAACTTCCCGCCATCCGGACGGCGCGAACCCGCATTCGGCCGGAAACGGGCAGTCGGAAGCGCGAAAGGGCACCGGCGCGCGGGTCGCGCGCGCCGGTGCCCGTGGTGCGAAGGGGGAGCGCGGTTACTCCGGGCGCTTCAGGCGGGTGATGAACTTGTACCGGTCGCCGCGGTAGATCGAGCGGACCCACTCCACCGGGGCGCCGTCGGCGTCGAAGGAGTGCCGGGAGAGCTGGAGCATCGGCAGGCCGAGGTCGGAGCCGAGCAGGCCGGCCTCGCGCGGGTCGGCCAGGGTGGTCTCGATGGTCTCCTCGGCCTCGGCCACGGTGACCCCGTACACCTCGCGCAGCGCCGCGTACAGCGAGTTGTGCTTGGCGAGGTTGCGGCGCAGCGCGGGGAAGCGCTTGGCGGAGAGGTGGGCGACCTCGATGGCCATCGGGTCGCCGTTGGCCAGGCGCAGGCGCTCGATCCGCAGCACCCGGCCGCCGGGCTTGATGTCCAGCAGCGGGGCGAGCCGGTCGTCGGCGGTGATGTAGCCGATCTCGATCAGCCGCGAGGTGGGCTCCAGGCCCTGGGCCCGCATGTCCTCGGTGTAGGAGGTGAGCTGGAGGGCCTGGGCGACCTTGGGCTTGGCGACGAAGGTGCCCTTGCCCTGGATGCGCTCCAGGCGGCCCTCGACGACCAGCTCCTGCAGGGCCTGGCGGACGGTGGTGCGCGAGGTGTCGAACTGGGCGGCCAGCGCGCGCTCCGGCGGGACGGGGGTGCCGGCCGGCTGGGTCTCGGTGAGCTGGAGGAGGTGGCGCTTCAGTCCGTAGTACTTGGGGACGCGCGCGGTCGGGTCGGTGCCGGCGTGCGCCGGGAGGTTCTTCACCTCGGGGTCGTTGACCTGGGCGGTGGATCCCCCGTCGCTGCTCATCGGACCTGTTCTCCCGCTTCTCGCGGGGCCTTTGCGGGCCCCGCCACATAGTTAACGGGTCACATCGTTGCATGTATGGCTACGGAACGAATACCTCATCACGCGATGAACGATGTGCGGTGTCGGCTTGATAACGGGTGGTCCGGATCGGTCGGAAGGCCGTTGACAGGCCCATTGGTCTAGGCCAAGCTCCAGGCATCTGGTCTACACCACTAGGCCGGACACTACGAATCCCCCCACCCGTTCGAAGGGGTCCGCGGCACCTTTCCCCCCGCTTTGTGTGGGTCTGCCGCTGCCGCCCGACGGGGGTAACCCAGGCATCCCTCAGGAGGATGGCGTGAAGCGTCAGCTCATCGCGGCGGTCGGCGTCGCAGCAATGGTCGTCGGCCTGGCGGCTTGTGGCTCGGACGGCAAGAAGGGCGGCGACAGCGCCGGTTCGAGCTCGTCGGCCGCGGCGGGTGCCAAGAACTACAGCGGCAAGACGCTGAAGGTGTGGCTGATGACCGGCTCCGCCCCGAAGGGCTGGACCGACGCGGTCAAGACCGAGTTCGAGACCACCTACCCGGGCTCCAAGGTCGACTTCCAGATCCAGGAGTGGGACGGGATCGGCCAGAAGATCACCGCCGCGCTGTCCGAGGGCTCGGTCGACGTCCTCGAGCTCGGCAACACCCAGACCGCGGGCTACGCGGCCTCGGGCGGTCTGCTCGACCTCACCAAGGACAAGGCCGCCCTGGGCGGGGCCGACTGGGCCGCCAACCAGAACGAGGCCGCCGTCCTCGAGGGCAAGCAGTACGCCGCCCCGTGGTGGGTCTCCAACCGCGTGGTCGCCTACAACAAGGACCTGTGGGCCAAGGCCGGCCTCTCCGCCGCCCCGAAGACCCTGGACGAGTTCTACGCCGACCTGGACAAGCTGAAGGCCACCGACGGCGTCGCCGACCCGATCTACCTGCCCGGCCAGGAGTGGTACACCTACTTCGGCCTGCTCACCGGTGAGGGCGGCAAGATCGCCAAGAAGGACGGCGACAAGTGGGTCGGCGGCCTGTCGTCCCCCGAGGCGCAGAAGGCCTTCGAGACCTACAAGAAGCTGCAGGGCTACTCGGTCTCCGGTCCGAAGGACAAGGACGAGGCCACCCCGCAGCAGAAGGACGTCTTCGGCAAGGGCAACGTCGGCGCCATGATCGCCCTCGGCTGGGAGCTCCCCGCCGAGAAGGACATGCCCAAGGACAAGATCGGCTTCTTCCCGCTCCCGGGCAAGACCGCCGACAAGCCCTCCGGCGTCTTCCTCGGCGGCTCGAACCTGGCGGTCGCCAACGCCAGCAAGAACTCCGACATGGCCAAGGACTTCCTGAAGGTCGCCCTCAACGACAAGAACGAGGGCCTGGTCGCCGCGGCCGGGAACATCCCGAACAAGGCCTCGCTGAACGGCCAGATCACCGGTGACTTCGCGAAGGCCGCCCAGACGGCCGCCGCGGTCGGCGCCATCACCCCGAACACCCCGAACTGGGCCAGCGTCGAGGACAAGCCGAACCCGATCAAGGAGTTCCTGACCGCCGTGCTGCAGGGCGGCGACTACGCGGCCACGGCCAAGAAGTACGACGACGAGATCGCCAAGCGGCTCAACCAGAAGCAGTAAGCACTGAGCGGCGTCGCTCACCGGCCCCCGGCGGGGGGCCGGTGGGCGGCGCCTGTCCGTCGTGGTTCGGGTTGTGAGGAAGTGAGAACGATGGCTGTGCATTCGGAGCGGGTGCAGACACGGTCCCCGGAGCCAGGGACGACCGCCGTGGCCGGGATCGGGACGGGTGCCGCGGGCGCCGGCGGCGGCGGCACCCCGCGGAAGGGTGCCAGACCCGCGGACGGACCGGGGCTCGGTGCGCGCCTGGCGCCGTACCTGTTGCTGCTGCCGGCCACCGTGGCGACCCTCGCCCTGCTGGGCTGGCCGCTGCTCAAGACGGTCCTGCTGTCGTTCCAGAACCTCAACCGGCGCCAGCTGGTCCAGCACCTCACCGAGTGGAACGGCTTCGACAACTACAAGGAGCAGCTGACCGACCCGGACTTCTGGGCGGTCACCGGGCGCACCGTCGCCTTCACCCTGGTGAACGTCGTCCTGATCATGGGCGGCGGCACCCTGATCGGCCTGCTGCTCAACCGCCTCGGCAAGCGGATGCGGCTGGTCCTGTCGATCGGGCTGCTGATGGCCTGGGCGATGCCCGTGGTCGCCGCGACCACCGTCTACACCTGGCTGTTCGACCAGCAGTGGGGCGTCGTCAACTGGTTCCTGGACAAGCTCGGCTGGCACTCGATGGCCGACTACAACTGGATGAGCGACCAGTACTCGACCTTCTTCGTGGTCATCCTGCTGATCGTCTGGCAGTCCATCCCGTTCGTGGCGTTCAACATGTACGCCGGCCTGACGACCATCCCCAAGGAGCTCTACGAGGCCGCCCGGATGGACGGCGCCGGCCCGTTCAAGATCTTCGGTTCGGTGGTCTTCCCGAGCCTGAAGCCGTTCTTCCTGGCCACGACCTTCCTCGAGGTCATCTGGGTGTTCAAGGCCTTCACCCAGGTGTACGCGATCAACGGCGGCGGCCCCGAGAACCTGACCCGGACGCTGCCCGTGCACGCCTTCCTGGAGGGTTCCTCCGGCCAGCACTACGGGGTCGGCTCCGCGATCGCGGTGCTCACCATCCTGATGCTGGGCGTGCTGATGGCGTACTACTTCCGGATCATGATCAAGCAGGAGGACGAGCTGTGAGGCGCTCGCTCATCGGACGTACCTGGCCGAACGTGATCGCGGTCGTCCTCTTCGTCTTCTTCATCTTCCCGGTCTACTGGATGGTCGCGACGGCCTTCAAGCAGGACCGCGACATCATCAGCAAGACCCCGGTCTTCATCCCGTTCGACGGGACCCTCGACCACTTCACCACGGCGGTCGACGCGCCCAACTTCTGGACGTACGTGGGCAACAGCTTCATCGCGACGGTCGGCGCGGTGCTGATGTCGCTGGTGATCGCGACGCTCGCGGCCTTCGCCATCGCCCGGATGAGGTTCCGCGGCCGCAAGGCCTTCGTGCTGGTCGTGATGGTCGCGCAGATGGCGCCGTGGGAGGTCATGACCATCGCGGTCTACATGATCTCGCGCGACAACGAGATGCTGAACAGCCTCGTCCCGCTCACCGTCTTCTACATGATGATGGTGCTGCCCTTCACCATCTGGACGCTGCGCAGCTTCATCGCCGCGGTGCCGAAGGAGCTGGAGGAGTCCGCCATGGTGGACGGCTGCACCCGCTCCCAGGCCTTCGTGAAGGTGATCTTCCCGCTGCTGGCCCCCGGTCTGATGTCGACCTCGCTGTTCGGCTTCATCACCGCGTGGAACGAGTTCCCGCTCGTCCTGATCCTCAACAAGGAGGAGGGCAAGACCCTCCCGCTCTGGCTCTCCTCCTTCAAGACGGCGTTCGGCAACGACTGGGGCGCCACGATGGCCGCGTCGACGATGTTCGCCATCCCCGTGCTGATCCTGTTCGTCTTCCTGCAGCGCAAGGCGGTCGGCGGACTGACCGACGGCGCCGTGAAGGGCTGAGAAACGTGAGCATCCTCGTCCCCGCCGTCCCGGACAGCGACCAGCTGCACCGCGACGCCATGACCGTCCTGCAGCCCGGCTTCGTCGGCACCGAGCCGCCGAAGTGGGTGCGCCGCCACCTCGCCGCCGGGCTCGGCTCGGTGGCCCTGTTCGACCGCAACGTGGTCGACCTCGACCAGCTCGCCGAGCTCACCTCGGCGCTGCGGGCGGAGAACCCCGACCTCCTCATCGCCATCGACGAGGAGAGCGGGGACGTCACCCGCCTGGAGGCCGGCTCCGGCTCCTCGTGGCCCGGCAACCTCGCGCTCGGCGCGATCGACGACCCGGCGCTGACCCGGGACGTCGCCCGCGAGCTCGGCCGGGCGCTGGCCGCGGCCGGCGTCAACTACAACTGGGCGCCCACCGCGGACGTCAACTCCAACCCGCGCAACCCGGTGATCGGCGTCCGCTCCTTCGGCGCCGACCCGGAGCTGTGCGCCCGGCACACCGCCGCCTGGGTGGAGGGCCTGCAGTCGGCCGGCGTGGCCGCCTGCTCCAAGCACTTCCCCGGCCACGGCGACACCGCGGTCGACTCGCACCACGGCCTGCCGGTCATCGACGTCGACCTGGACGTGCTGCGGGCCCGTGACCTGATCCCGTTCCAGGCGGCGATCGCGGCCGGCACCAAGGCCGTGATGACCGCGCACATCATGATCCCGGCGCTCGACCCCGAGCTGCCGGCCACCCTGAGCCCGACCGTGCTGCGCGAACTGCTGCGCGCGGCCCCGGCCGACGGCGGCCTCGGCTACCAGGGCCTGATCGTCAGCGACGCCATCGAGATGGGCGCCATCGCCGACACCTTCGGGATGGGCCGGGGCACCGTGCTGGCGCTGGCGGCCGGCGCGGACGCGATCTGCGTCGGCGGCGGGCTGGCCGACGAGGAGACCGTGCTGATGCTGCGCGACGCCATCGTGGCGGGCGTGCGGTCCGGCGCGCTGGCCGAGGACCGGCTGGCGGACGCCGCCGCCCGGGTCCGCGCGCTGGGCACCTGGGGCCGGATCTCGGCCCAGGGCGAGCGGCCGGAGCCGGACCTCGCGGTGGGCCTGCGGGCCGCCCGCCGGGCGCTGAAGGTGGTCCGCGCGCCGGGCCGCGAGGTGCTGCCGGTGACGGAACGGCCGTTCGTGGCCTCGTTCTCGGACGAGCCGAACATCGCGGTCGGCGACGTCACCCCGTGGGGCGTGGCCGGCATGCTGGCCGACCGCTTCCCCGGCACCCGCACCCGGGAGGTATCGGCCGTCGACGCCGGCCCAGGGCGGCTGGACGCGCTGGTCGCCGAGCTGGTGGCGGGCGCCGAGGGCCGCCGGCTGGTGCTGGTGGTCCGGGACGCGCACCGGCACGGCTGGATGTCCGCCGCGCTGGGCCGCCTGGTCGCGGCCCGGCCGGACGCCATGGTGGTCGAGATGGGGCTGCCGCAGTCCGAGCCGGTCGGTGCGCTGCACATCGCCACCCACGGCGCCGCCCGAGTGTGCGGGCTGGCGGCCGTCGAGGTGCTCACCGGGCAGCCGGGGGCGATCGGCTGAGAACACGTCAGGACGTCACCCGGCCGTGCCGGGGCGTCCGCCCACGGGCCCGTCATGCGCATGTCGCATGGCGGGCCCGTCCCGTTTCCCCCCGCTTCCACCCGCGGACTCCCCGGGTGACGGTGTTCCCTCAAGCAGGCCTTAAATCCGTCTTAAGTCCCACTTAGGGTGACGACCCGGCGACGGATCGCCACGCGGTACAACGGCTCTGCAACGGCCTTGGCGGAAGGGCCATTTGGCCGTTGACACCGCCATTGGTCTAGGCCAGAGTCCAGTCATCCGGTTCGAATTTCAACCTCACCGGATGTGGTATCGGCCCTCCCCGAAGCTCCTCGCCCTGCCCGGATCCTCCGCTGCGGGCGCCATCACGCTGCCGGCGGGCAACACGGCTCTAACACCCTCGGAGGATGGCGTGACGAAGCGTCAGCTCATGTCCACGTTCGGCATCATGGCACTGGCGGTCGGGCTGACGGCCTGCTCCTCGTCCGGTTCCCCGTCGGCGGACGGCGAGGGCGCCTCCACCGGCGCGAAGACCGCGAGCGGCACCGTCACCGTCTGGCTGATGGACGACGCCCAGAAGAACTGGCCGGACCTCGTCCAGCGGGTCAACGACGAGTTCGCGGCGCGGTACCCGAACGTCACCCTCAAACTCTCGTACCAGGGCTGGGCGGACAAGGTCTCGAAGTTCGACAAGGCGCTCGCCGACGGCAGCGCCCCCGACGTCGTCGAACTGGGCAACACCGAGACCATGAAGTACGTGCTCTCCGGCGCCCTGGCGGCCGTCGACCGGACCACCTTCGACAACTCCGACAGCTGGATCAAGGCGCTCGCCAACACCTGCACCTACCAGGACAAGCTCTGGTGCGTGCCGTACTACGCCGGCGCCCGGGTCGCCATCTACAACTCCGCCGCCTTCCAGCAGGCCACCGGCAGCGCGGAGTTCCCCAAGACCGAGACCGAGCTGACGGCCGCGCTGGACAAGGTCGCCGACCGGAACAAGGCCGACCGGACCTTCTCCCCGCTCTACCTGCCCGGCCCGTACTGGTACGCCGCGATGAGCTACGTGGCGGCGTTCGGCGGCAGCATCGCCAAGTTCGACAGCTCCGGCAACTGGCACGGCACGCTGCACGACGCCAAGTCCCAGCAGGGCATCAGCCACTTCATCGACCTGGTCCGCAAGTACAACAAGGGCGACCTGTCGGTGAACGAGCAGAACCAGTTCGAGTCGATGGCCCGCGGGCACGCGGCGTCCTTCTACGGCAACGGCTTCGAGTCGGCCAGCGTGTTCGCGCCGGTCACCGGCGACCCGAGCCTCAAGGACGCGGTCAAGGTGGCCACCATGCCCGGCCCGGACGGCAAGCCGCTGCCCACCTTCATCGGCGGCTCGGACCTCGCGGTCACCGCCAAGTCCGCGCAGGTCGCGCTCGCCACCGACTGGGTGCGGATGTTCACCAGCACCAAGTCCCAGCAGGCGCTGGCCGACAAGGACATCCTGCCGAACAACCTCACCCAGCTGAACCCGCTGAAGAACAAGCCCACCACCGCGGCCGCGGCCAACGCGGTGCCGGACGCCTGGTTCACGCCGCTGGCCCCGGGGTGGGGCGCGGTCGAGAAGCAGAAGATCCTGCCCGACATGCTGACCTCGATCCTCAAGGGCAAGTCGGTGGACCAGGCCACCAAGGACGCCGACGCCGCGATCGACCAGCTGATCAACAACCCCTCCTGACGCCCCGGCCGCCGTCCGGGCGCCCCTCCACCCGCCCCGGGGGAGGGGCGCTCGCGCGTGCCCGGCGGGGGCGGCCACCGTAGGATTGCCGCAGGAATCACCACCGCAGCGAGTGTGCGGACTCGCCGCCGTAGAGGGTCCCCGTCGGGCGACTGCCCGGTCGGGGTCGAACCATCTCATCGGAGGCACATCCAGATGTCCGACACGCAGACTGTCCCCGGCCGGATCATGGCGGCGGAGATGGCCGAGCAGCCGGCCGTCCTCCAGCGCATCCTCGACGAGGGCGCCCCGAAGATCCGCGAGATCGCGGCCGAGATCGCCGCGCGCAACCCGCGCTTCGTCCTGCTGACCGCGCGCGGCACGTCCGACAACGCGGCCCTGTACGCCAAGTACCTGATCGAGATCCTGCTCGGCAAGCCGGCCGGCCTCACCTCGATGTCCACCACCACCGCGTACGGTGCCCGGCCCGACCTCACCGACGTGCTGGTGATCACCGTCAGCCAGTCCGGCGGCTCGCCGGACCTGGTGGCCTCCACCAAGGCCGCCCGCGAGGCCGGCGCGATCACGCTGGCGGTCACCAACAACGCCGCCTCGCCGCTCGCCGAGGTGTCCGAGTTCCACATCGACGTGCTGGCCGGCCCGGAGAAGGCGCTGCCCGCCACCAAGACCTACACCGCCGAGCTGCTGGCGCTCTACCTGCTGGTCGAGGGGCTGCGCGGCGGCGACTCCTCGGCCGCCAAGGAGCTGCCCGCGCTGGCCGCCGGCGTGCTGGCCCGGCAGGCCGAGGTGAAGGCGCTGGCCGAGCGCTACCGCTTCGCCCAGCGCCTGGTCATCACCTCACGCGGCTACGGCTACCCGACCGCCCGCGAGGCGGCGCTGAAGCTGATGGAGACCACCTACATCCCGGCCTCCCCGTTCTCCGGCGCCGACCTGCTGCACGGCCCGCTGGCCATGGTGGACAACGTCTCGCCGGTCATCGCGATCGTCCCGGACGGCAAGGGCGGCGAGGCCCTGCAGCCGGTGCTGGACCGCCTGCGCGGCCGCGGCGCGGACCTCGTCGTGATCGGCCAGCGGCCGCAGGTGGACGCCGCCTCCGCGGGTTTCGCGCTGCCCTCCGGGGTGCCGGAGGAGGTCCAGCCGATCCTGGAGATCCTGCCGCTGCAGCTGCTGGCGTACGAGGTCACCATCGCCCGCGGCCAGGACCCGGACGCCCCGCGCGCCCTGGCCAAGGTCACCGAGACGCACTGACCGGCGCCGGCCGGCACCGGCCGTACTGACCGGCGCCGAACGGCTCGGGCCCCGTCCACAGCCTGTGGACGGGGCCCGAGCCGTTCGAGCGGCGGAGCGGGGCTCCGGCGGGGGAGTCCCGGGGCGGCCGCCGCACCCGGGGGCGGCCGGAAAGCACTACGGGCCACGGCGCCGACACGGGACCCTCAACCCGTGCGGCACCGCAGCCCGGAGCTGTCGTCGGTCGCCGGGGTCGATCGAGAACTGTGCGGGGTCCTCGCTCGGCGGCGTCCGACCGAGGAAAGGCCTCGCGCGGTCAGGGCAGTTGCGCGGTGGGCCTCTCCTTGGTGCTCATTCATTGTGGACTAGACCAATCTCGGTTGTCCAGGCCTCCCCGAAAATTGGTCTGGACAACTCGGGTCGACCGGTTCCGCCGCAGGCCGGCCGCGCGATCCGCCCCCGGTCCGCCTCCCGGTCCGCCGCGCCCCGCCCGCACCCGCGGCGATACGCTCGCCATGTGCCCTCGCTGAACGAACTCGTCCGCCGCCACACCACCCTCACCGGGGCCGACGTGGAATGGCTCCACATGCTGGTCTCGGAGTGGCAGCTGCTCTCCGACCTCTCCTTCGCCGACCTCGTCCTGTGGATCCCCACCTGGGACGGCATCCGCTACGTCTCGGTGGCGCAGATGCGGCCCAACACCGGGCCCACCTCCTACCAGGACGACATGGTCGGCCACCTCGTCCCGCGCGGCCGCCGCCCGCTCCTGGACGCCGCCTTCGACGAGGGCCGGATCGTGCGCGAGGGCGACCCCGAGTGGCGCGAGGAGGTGCCGGTGCGGGTGGAGTCCATCCCGGTCCGGCGCGAGGGCAAGGTGCTCGGGGTGATCGCCCGCAACACCAACCTGCTCACCGTCCGCACCCCCAGCCGGCTGGAGCTCACCTACCTCCAGAGCGCCTCCGACCTGGCCCAGATGATCGCGGCCGGCGCCTTCCCGTTCCCCGGCATCGAGCAGGCCGACATGGACGCCGCGCCGCGGGTCGGCGACGGCCTGATCCGCCTGGACGCGGACGGCATCGTCACCTACGCCAGCCCCAACGCCCTCTCCGCCTACCACCGCCTGGGGCTGACCACCGACCTCGTCGGCAGCCACCTCGGCCGGGCCACCGCCGACCTCGTCCCGCCCTCCCGGGCGGCCGTGCACGAGGCGCTGGTGAAGCTGGCGAGCGGCTGGGCGCCGCGGCAGACCGAGGTGGAGGCGCAGGGCGGAGTGGTGACGGTGCGGGCGATCCCGCTCAAGCCGAAGGGCACCCTCACCGGCTCGCTGGTGCTCTGCCGGGACGTCACCGAGCTGCGGCGCCGCGACCGCGAGCTGATGACCAAGGACGCCACCATCCGGGAGATCCACCACCGGGTGAAGAACAACCTGCAGACCGTCGCGGCGCTGCTGCGCCTGCAGTCCCGCCGGATGGAGTCGGAGGCCGGCCGGGCCGCGCTGGACGAGGCGGTGCGCCGGGTCGGCTCGATCGCGATCGTGCACGAGACGCTCTCCCAGGCGCTGGACGAGCAGGTGGCCTTCGACGAGATCGCCGACCGGGTGCTGGCGATGGCGATGGAGCTGTCCCAGGACGGACGGGTCGCCACCCGCCGCAGCGGCAGCTTCGGCATCCTGTCCGCGGAGGTCGCCACCCCGTTGTCGATGGTGCTGACCGAGCTGCTGCAGAACGCGCTGGAGCACGCCTTCGGCCCGACCGCCTCCGGGAACCTGGAGGTGAGCGCACTGCGCGGACGGGCCCCGGCGACGGGGATGGGCTGGTCGGACAGCTGGAACGGCGGGGCCCGGCCGGAGGAGTACCTGCTGATCACCGTGCAGGACGACGGCCGCGGCATGCCCGAGGGGTTCGATCCGAAGACGGCCGGCAACCTCGGCCTGCAGATCGTCCGCACGCTGGCGACCGGCGAGCTGGGCGGCACCTTCGACATGGTGGCCGGACCGAACGGCGGCACCAAGGTGATCCTGGAGATCCCGGTCCGCTGACCGGCTGTCCCGGCCTCCGCGTTCCAACTGCCGCGTTCCAACTGCCGCGTTCCGGCTGCCGCGTCCGGCCGGCGCACTCGGGCCGATGTGCTCCGGCCGGCAGGTTCAGGCCGCCACGGGTCGGTGCGTCGAGGAGCGCGGCGGGGGCGTGCATCCGGCCCGGGCGCCGGGTCCGCACCCCACGCGCCCCGGGACGGCGCACCCGTCCGGGCGCGGAAACAGAAACGAGGCCCTGTCGACCGGGGGGGGTGGGTCGACAGGGCCTCTCAACCCGTTCCGGCCGTCGGGGGGAGTCGGCCGGAACGGGGGCTCTGGGTAGCGACACCTCGCCGGTGCGTTGCACACGGTGAGCGCCACAGCTCCACAATATTGCTCTAAGTGAACAGTATCAAGTGTCTGGGGCGGTCCGGTGTCGCGGGACCTCGCGGGGCAAGGTCCTTTGTGCGGAAGGCTTCACCAGGAGGTGCAGGGAAGCCTTTGATCATGTGTCGATCGGTGCTGCGGTTACCGCTGGTACTACGGCGTGTGATCAGGCGGTGCGGGCGCGGTTGCGGGCGGCACGGCGCTTCATCGCGCGACGCTCGTCCTCGCTCATGCCGCCCCAGACGCCGGCGTCCTGGCCGGTCTCAAGAGCCCACTGCAGGCACTGCTCCATGACCGGACAGCGGCGGCACACGGCCTTGGCTTCCTCGATCTGCAGCAGAGCAGGACCGGTGTTCCCGATCGGGAAGAACAGCTCCGGGTCCTCTTCGCGGCAGACAGCGCGGTGGCGCCAGTCCATGGTCGTCCAACTCCTCCTGCCGGCGGGGGTCACCCGATCGGCATAATCGATGGCTTGTGAATGTGAACGCTTTCACGAATCCCGCAACAGCAAAAGAGACCAAAGGCCCGCCGGGGCCCGGGTGGTCTGTGCTGGGGAGGGATTCGGCGATTCGAGGGACGCCCCGCGGTCGACACCCGCCAGGATCTGAGGTTGCCGTCGCTGCGATGTGTCCCGAACGCCATGTAGAGGTTCGCAAACCTCGGGCCCGGATACAACCCCCTTCAGGGAGGAATTTTTGATTCTTCGGTGTCGCCTAGCTCACAGCCAGTACTTCTATGGAGTGAAGGGGGCTTGTGCGTTCGAGAAGAAGGGTGAACCCCCCTTCCGGTCACACAATCACACGCAGTGCCCGCCGAACGCCTGTGAAACTGACGCGCCTCCTGTCTCCAAGATGGTCGCCGTCGACCTGGAACGGGGCGGGTTCCTCTGAAACCAAGGTGAAGTGTCTGACGTCGTGATAGGAGACGACGTGCTTGCCGGTGGGGCCCACCGGCGGTGCGCCGTCGCTCGAAGGCGCGTACGACCGCAGGATCTGACGGATCGTTCGAGCCGTACCGAACGCCGTCATCCGGGTGATGCCGAAGACGTCGAGATCCGTGTCGAAGGAGGCGAGCGGTGAGGGGTACACCGGTCGGTTGCCCAGGAACGTCCACGGGGAGGTGTTGCTGACTATGGCCAGCACCAGGCCCGGCACGCCCTGGTGGCCCGGGAGTTCCAGGGTCACCGGGCCGGAACGGCGCTGCTCACGCTGGGTGACGTAGTGCCGGAGCGCCTGCCCGACGTAGAGCGCGTGGGTGGACTTGCGCCCCGCCCTCCGCTGCTCCTCCACCCGGCCCACCACCCCCGCGTCGAAGCCGAGGCCGGCGGTGAAGGTGAACCAGCGGTCCGGCAGCCCCTCGGTCATCGCCTTGCCCAGGCCGATCGGCCGCTCGCTGCCCTGGTCCAGCGCGTTCAGCAGGGCGCCGGTGGCCTCCACCGGGTCGTTCGGCAGCCCCAGTGCCCGGGCGAACACGTTGGTCGAACCGCCCGGCACCACGGCCAGTCGCGGGACCTTCTCGCCCGGGCCGTGCGCCAGCAGCCCGTTCACCACCTCGTTGACGGTGCCGTCACCGCCGAGCGCGACCACCAGGTCGACCGTGCCGTCCTCCGTCGCCTCGCGGGCCAGGTCGCGCGCGTGGCCCCGGTACTGCGTCTCCGCGACCTCCAGCTTGAGGTCGCTGCGCAGCGCGTGGATCAGCACGTCCCTGGTCCGGCCACTGGTGGTGGTGGCCTTGTGGTTCACGACCAGGAGAGCGCGCATGGGGAAAGCCTACGGGTCGGTACGGGCCGACCGGCGGCTACCCTGCTGGAGTGACCGCAGAATCCTCCGCACCCGTACCCTCGGCGGGCCCGGCCCGCCCCGCGCCGCTGACCGTGGGCGCCGCCATCACCGCCCTGGAGGGCGCCGCGCTGGCCGTCGTCGGCGTCTGGGACATGGTCTCGGCGCTGTCCGGGCAGTCCAAGCAGCTGGCCCTGAACGAGTTCGGCGGCCTGGTCATCGTGCTGCTCGGGGTGCTGCCGATACTGGCCGCCCGGGCGCTGCTCAAGGAGCGCCGCTGGGGCCGCAGCCCCGCGGTGCTGACCAACTCGATCTGCCTGCCGGTCGGCTACTACATGCTGCAGAGCGGTGGCGCGATGATCGCCGTCGGCGTGCTGGTGGGTCTGCTCGGTCTGGTCGGCATCGGCTCGCTGCTGAACCCGAAGGCGACGGCGGCCCTGTACGCGCCGCACGAGGGCTGAGCGTCAGGGCCGTCACGGCCGTCACGGCCGTCGGGGGGTCGGCCGCCGTCTCCGGCGGCCGACCGTCCTACTCCTCCACGAGGAGCTTCTCCCGCAGCTGCGCCAGGGTCCGGGCCAGCAGCCGGGACACGTGCATCTGGGAGATCCCCACCTCGGCGGCGATCTGCGACTGCGTCATGTTCCGGAAGAACCGCAGCACCAGGATCTTCTGCTCCCGGGGCGGCAGTTGGGCCAGCAGCGGCTTGAGCGACTCGCGGTACTCGACGCCCTCCAGGGCCTCGTCGGTGGCGCCCAGGGTGTCCGCCACGGCCGGCGACTCGTCGTCGCTGTCCGGGACGTCCAGGGACAGCGTGGAGTACGCGTTGGCGGACTCCAGACCCTCCAGGACGTCCTCCTCGGAGATGCCCAGGTGCTCGGCGAGCTCGTGCACCGTGGGGGAGCGGCCGTGCCGCTGGGAGAGCTCGCTGGTCGCCGTGGTGAGCGACAGCCGCAGCTCCTGCAGCCGGCGCGGCACCCGGACCGCCCAGCCCTTGTCGCGGAAGTGCCGCTTGATCTCGCCGACGATGGTCGGCGTCGCGTAGGTGGAGAACTCGACCCCGCGCTCGTGGTCGAAGCGGTCCACCGACTTGATCAGGCCGATGGTGGCGACCTGGGTGAGGTCGTCCAGCGGCTCGCCCCGGTTGCGGAACCGCCGGGCCAGGTGCTCGACCAGCGGGATGTGCATCCGCACCAGCTGGTTGCGCAGCTCGACGCGCTCCGGGGAGCCCTCGGGCAGCGCCGACAGCCGGACGAACAGCGCGCGGGCCGCCTCCCGGTCCGGCGCGCCCGTGCGGTGCGGGCCCTGGGTGGGCACCGCGCCCCGCAGGTCCCCCGCCTCGTCCGCCGGCTCGGGCGGGGTCGGCGAGGCGGGCGTCGGATCAGACGTCGGCTCGGTCGGGTGGCTCATCCGGTGGGCGTCCTTCGGGTGCGCATCGTCGTTGGCGGCGAGGCCGGGAACGCTCGCCTGGGTCGGTACGGCAGGGCCCGCCGTCGCGAGGCCGGTACGGTCCAGATCACTCACGGCCATTCCCCCGTTCCGTTCCGGGAGCACCGGGGCCCGTTGGCCCCGGCATCTTCTCGTTGGTCGTACCGCTGGGGGGCGGTACCGGGCGCCGCCCGCCCGGCCCCGGATCGGGGGCGGACGGACGGCCCTTCGCGCGGTGCTGCTCGACGCCCGTCTAGTGGGCGGCGGGGCCGCCGCGCTTCTTGTGCAGGCTGATCGACACGGTCTTGTCCTCGGCGACCGAGGAGTCCACCTCGCCGGCCAGTGCGGAGAGCACCGTCCAGGCGAAGGTGTCGCGTTCGGGCGCCTTGCCGTCCGTGGTCGGGGCGGCGACCGTCACCTTCAGCGAGTCGCCGACCAGCCGGAACTCGCAGGACAGGACGGAACCGGGCACCGCCTGCTGGAGCAGGATGGCGCAGGCCTCGTCGACCGCGATCCGAAGGTCCTCGATCTCGTCGAGGGTGAAGTCGAGCCGCGCCGCCAGGCCGGCCGTCGCTGTTCGCAGGACCGAGAGGTAGGCCCCTGCCGCGGGCAGCCGGACCTCCACGAAGTCCTGCACTCCGGGCTCGCCGTCGATCTGGGACACCCTCACCTCCTGGGTGACGCGCTGTGCTTCCGGGCCGGTGGCCGCGGCACTGTCTGTTGCTTGGCTCAACTGCTTCGCCCCAACTGTCCAGAGGGGTGGTGCGGTACGTACCGGTCATACCCCTCGCAGGGCGGCCGGACGCCGCGTATCCGCCTGAGACCTTACCGCTTTCCGCACGCCGTCCGGGGCTCGGGAGTCACTCATGGTAAGCCATCGCGACGCAGGGTGGCAGGGGTTCGGGCGGACCGTTCAGCGGCTCCCGGCGGCGGTGAGCGCCTCGCCGGTGAGCCGGAAGATGCTCCAGTCGTCCATCGGGACGGCGCCGAGCGACTTGTAGAAGTTGATCGAGGGCTCGTTCCAGTCGAGGACCGACCACTCCATCCGCGCGTAGCCGCGCTCGACGGCGATCCGCGCCAGCTCCAGCAGCAGGGCCTTGCCGTGGCCGCCGCCGCGGGCCTCCGGGCGGACGTAGAGGTCCTCCAGGTAGATCCCGTGGGTGCCGCGCCAGGTCGAGAAGTTGAGGAACCAGACGGCGAAGCCGACCGGCTCGCCGGTGGCCTCGTCCTCGGCGACCAGGCCGAAGAGCGCGGGACTGGCACCGAACAGAGCGTCGTGCAGCTGCTCCTCGGTGGCCACCGCCGCGTGCGGTTCCTTCTCGTACTCGGCGAGTTCGCGGACCATGGCGTGGATGACGGGGACGTCGGTGGCGACGGCGGTGCGGATCATGCCGACGAGCCTACTGGGCGGGCCCGGTCTCGTCCCAGGCCTGGATCGAGGTCTGGTCGACGATCCTGCCGTCCCGCAGGTCGGCCATGGAGGTCATCAGCACCCGCACGCCGTCGGGGTAGCGGCAGGACTCCATGAAGGCGACGTGCTCGCCCTGGACCACCACCTGTTCGAGGGTGTGGGTGGGCTCGCGGCTGTAGACCTCGTTCAGCATGGCGGCGATCTCGTCCCGCCCGTGCATCACCAGGGGGTGGCTGGGCTGGGTCTTGCGGTCGACCACGCGCAGTTCCGCGTCGTCCGCGTACAGGGCCAGCAGGGCCGCGGGGTCGCTGCGCTCGATGCCCTCGCGCAGCGCACGGGTGTCGAAGGCGGACGGCGCCGCCGTGGTGGTCATGATCTCGCTCCTCCGGTCGGGTCCGTCGGCTCGCACCTCCGAGCGTACGCCCGGCGGGCCGGGCCGGCGGGCCCGCCGGGGGAGCGGGATCCGGGCCGCCGGTCAGCGGGCGGGGACGGTGCGCAGGTAGGCGGCCAGTGCGGTGATCGCGGCCGGGTTGCGCGGGCTCTCCACCAGGTCGACGTAGTCCAGGACGAAGATCCGGTCGTTCCGGACCGCCGAGACGCCGGCGAGCGGCGGGAAGGACTTCAGGAAGGCGCGCTTGGCCTCGGCGCCGGTCTCCCCGTAGTTGTTGATCACGATCACCTCGGGATCGCGCTCGACGACGCTCTCCCATCCGACGGTGGTCCAGCTGTCGGCGAGGTCGCCCGTCACGTTGGTCCCGCCGGCCCTGGCGATGATCTCCTGGGGCGCGGCGAACCTCCCGGCGGTGTACGGCTTGTCCTTCCCGCTGTCGTACAGGAAGACGGACGGCCGGTGCGCGGGCTCAGGCACGGCGGCCACCTGCGCCCGGAAGTCGGCGATCAGCCGGTCGGCGCGGTCCCGGACGTCGAAGACCTCGCCCAGGTTGGCCAGGTCGGTGTAGAGCGCGTCCAGCGGGGACATCACCCCGCGCTCGGGGCCCCGGCCGCTGCGGCAGGACTCGCTGAGCACGTACGAGCCGATGCCGAGGTCCTTCAGCGCCTGCGGGGTGAAGCCGCTCCCCTCGTCGAAGCCGTAGTGCCAGCCCGCGAAGACCAGGTCGGCCCGGGCGTCCAGCACGATCTCCTTGGTGATCTCCTTCCTGGAGAGCCACGCGGTCCGCTGGTAGCCGTCCTTCCAGGCGACCTGGTCGACCCGGCCCTTGTCGTCGGGCATCACGTAGCCGGCCATCCGGTCGGCGAGGCCGAGGGCGAGCATCAGCTCGGTGATGCCGACGTCGTTGGTGACCGCCCGGGCGGGCTTGCGGTCGAAGGTGAGCGCGGTGCCGCAGTTCTGCACGGTCACCGGGTAGTGGGCGGAGCCGGCGGCGGCGTCGCCGGGGGCGATCTCCGCGCCGCAGGCGGTGAGTCCGAGGGCGAGCAGGGCGGCGGAGGCAACGGCCTTGGTGCGCAAGCGGGTTCCTAGCGGGTGGGGTGGACACGGTCGAAGAGCAGCTGGAGGGCGCCGGTCACCGGGTGCCGGACGGGGGTGGCCCGGACGCCGAACACCTCGGCCAGCAGGTCGGGCCGGAGCACCTCGGCGGGCGGCCCGGAGGCGACGATCCGGCCGGCCCGCAGCACGTACAGCAGGTCGCAGTGGCCGGCCGCCAGGTTGAGGTCGTGCAGGGCGGTGAGCACCGTCGGCCCGGCCTCCCGGACCAGCGCCAGCACGTCCAACTGGTGGGCGATGTCCAGGTGGTTGGTGGGTTCGTCGAGCACCAGCAGCCGCGGGTCCTGGACCAGCGCGCGGGCGATCAGCACCCGCTGCTTCTCGCCGCCGGACAGGCTCGGGAAGCCCCGTCCGGCCAGGTGCTCGGCGCCGACCCGGCGCAGCGCCCGCGCGCAGCGCGCGCGGTCGTCCGGGCCCGGCCCGCCCAGCCCGCTCCGGTGCGGCAGCCGGCCCATCGCGACCACCTCGGCGACGGTGAAGTCGAACTCGGCGGAGTGCTCCTGCGGCAGCGCGGCCACCCGCCGGGCGGCCTCGCGGGCGGGGAGCGCGTGCAGCTCGGCGCCGTCCAGCAGGACGGCCCCGGCGGCGGGCCGCAGCGCCCGGTAGACGCAGCGCAGCAGGGTCGACTTGCCGCTGCCGTTCGGCCCCACCAGACCGACCACCTGCCCGGCGGCGGCCTTCAGCACGACGTCGTGGACCAGCCGGGCACCGGCCAGGTCGACCGAGACCCGGTCGAGGGAGAGGTCCATCAGCGCCCCCCGAGGGCGTGGCCGCGGCGGCGCATCAGGAACAGGAAGCAGGGCACGCCGAGCACCGCGGTGCCGACCCCGACGGGCAGTTCGGCGGGCGCCAGCAGGGTCCGCGAGACGATGTCCACCCAGACCAGCAGTAGCGCACCCGCCACCGGCGCGACCAGCAGCACCCGGCGGTGGCCGGCCCCGACCAGCATCCGGGCCAGGTGCGGGACCATCAGCCCGACGAAGCCGATCGCCCCGCTGACCGCGACCACCGTGCCGGTGACGGCGGCGGTCACCACGAACAGCTCGCGGCGCAGCCGGTCCGGGTCCACGCCGAGCGAGGCGGCCGTCTCGTCACCCATGGCGAGCGCGTCCAGCCGGCCCGCGGAGCAGTGCAGGTGGACCAGGCCGGCGAGCACGGTGGCGGCGACGATCGGGACGGATCCCCAGGTGGCGCCGCCGAGGTTGCCGAGCAGCCACATCATGGCGTCCCGGGCGGCCTCGCCGCGGGCGGCGGCGAAGACCATCAGCGCGGTGGCGGCGGAGAAGCCGTAGGAGAGCGCGGTGCCGGTGAGCACCAGGCGCAGCGGGGTGAGTCCGTGGGCGGTCCGGGCGGCCAGGTAGACCAGCACCATGGCGAGCAGCGCGGTGCCGAAGGCGGAGGCCGAGATCGCCCACACCCCGAGCGAGGCGAAGGCGCCCAGCAGCAGGACGGCGTTGGCGCCGACGGCCGCGCCGGAGGAGATCCCGAGCACGAACGGATCGGCCAGCGCGTTGCGCACCAGAGCCTGCACGGCGACCCCGGTGGCGGCGAGCCCGGCGCCGACCACCGCGGCCAGCACGGTGCGCGGCAGCCGGATCTCCCAGACGATGGCGTACGCGGCGGCCTCGTCGGCCTCCAGTCGACCGCCCGTCAGCCCGGCGGCGAGCAGCCGCAGCACCCGGGCAGGGCCGAGGCCGGCGGCGCCCAGCGCGACCCCGCAGACCAGCGAGAGCAGCAGGGCGACGGCCAGGCCGAGGGCGAGGGGCGGGGCGGGTATCCGCCGGGCGGGCGGCGCGGCCGCGGCGCCGCTCACGTGCCGGCCCCGCCGGGCCGCACACGGGCGTGGGCCCGCGCGCACCTGTTGACGGTCCGTTCGCTGCGCTCGTTCACCGGGGTTGTGCGCCTTGCCTCGGGCCGCGGGCGCGCGGGGGCGGGCGCCGGGCGGGCGCGGGCCCGTGCGGCGCCGTCCCCTCGCAGTCCACGGCGAGTTGTCGGGAGGTCAGCGGCCGGGGGCGATCGGGCTGGCGCGGCCGTGCGGGCCGCGCTCACCGTTGCGGGTCAGCGCCGGACTCACACCGGACTTCCCCCTCGGACGCCCTGGCAGCATAACAGCCACTCAGGCTAGGCAACCCTTACCGGGGTGGGTCCCGGCCGGGTCGGCCGTGGACGCACGACCGCCCCCGTCCGGCGGTGCGGACGGGGGCGGTCGGGTGGCGACGCGTCAGGCTCAGGCCTGCTTGGTCTCCCAGAAGATCTTGTCGACCTCGGCGATCAGGTCCAGCAGGGCCTGGCCGGTGGCCGGGTCGGTGGACGCCTTGGCGGCCGAGGCGGCCTTCAGGGTGTCGTTGATCAGCGCGTGCAGCTGCGGGTACTTCTCGAAGTGCGGGGCCTTGAAGTAGTCGCTCCACAGCACCGAGATGTGGTGCTTGACGGCCTCGGCGCGCTGCTCCTTGATGATGACGGCGCGGGCGCGGAAGTGCGGGTCCTCGTTGGCCTGGTACTTCTCCTGGGTGGCCTTGACCGACTCGGCCTCGATCCGGGCCTGCGCCGGGTCGTACACGCCGCAGGGCAGGTCGCAGTGGGCGTGGGCGGTGGCGCGCGGTGCAAACAGACGAGAGAACATGGGAGTCCTTCCTTAGATCGTCTTCCCGCGCCCGAGATTACCCTTCCGCCCTGCGGGTTTCGCGATCGGGCGGTGGGCCTAGGGCAAAAGGCGGACCCGGAACCGGGGTAATCCGGACATCGAACGGGGTGACGATCCGTGCGGCAGACTGGGACCGTTCGGTCGGGAGGAGGAGTCGTGGCGCGGAGCGCGGAAGCCGGGGGCGGCGCCCGGGGCGGCGGCGCGCTGCCGTTCGGGCTGGTCGACGTGGCCGGGCCCTCGATGGTCCCGACCCTGCGCGAGGGCGACCAGCTGCTGGTGCGCTACGGCGCGCCGATCCGCCCGGGCGCGGTGGTGCTCTTCCGGCACCCCTTCCAGCAGGACCTGCTGGTGGTCAAGCGGGCCGCCGAGCGCCGCCCGGCGGGCTGGTGGCTGCTGTCCGACAACCGGCCGGTGGACAGCGACAGCCGCAGCTACGGCCCGGTGCCGGACGAGCTGGTGCTCGGCCGGGTGCTGCTGCGGTTGCGCCCGCGCCCGGCCTGGCTGGCGCCCGGCCGCCGGCTGGAGCGGCTGCTGCTCGGCGGCCGGCTGGCCGCCGTCCCGGGCCTGGCCCGCCGGCTGGGCCTCTGGGTGGAGGACGTCCACCCGCCGCAGCCGCGCTAGGGGGTGTTGCCCGGCGCCGCGGCCTCCGCCTCCTGGCGCTTGCGGGCCCGGTAGGCGGCGACGTTGGCGCGGGTCGCGCAGCGGTCCGAGCAGTAGCGGCGGGAGCGGTTGGTCGAGGTGTCCAGGTAGGCGTTGCGGCAGGGGGCGGCCTGGCAGATGCCGAGCCGGTCGGCGCCCAGCTCGGTCAGGTGCACGGCCAGGCCCATGCAGGCGACGGCGCTGAAGTGCGCGGTGGCGGTCGGCGAGTTGTCGGCGAGGTGCAGGTGCCAGCGGGGCCGGCCGGCGTCGTCCAGGTAGTCGTGCCCGGAGACCAGCGGGCTGACGGGGTACTCCATCAGCAGGCTGTTCAGCAGGTCGACGCCCCGGACCTCGTCGTTCTCGGCGGCGGCCTCGAAGACCCCGCGCAGTCTGGTCCGCACCGCCCGCAGCCGGGGCAGGTCGGACTCGTCGGCCAGCGCGGCGGCCCGCGAGGAGTCGGAGAACAGCTCGCGCACGGCCTCGACGGAGGTCAGCGAGTCGGTTCCGCGCTCGGGCTCCTCGGTGTTCACCAGCCGGACGGCGAGGTCGGCGTACGAGGCGAGCTCCACGGCGGTCCTTCCAGAAGTGTCGGTAACGGGCTGACTGCTTCCAGCCTATTACCCGAGTGGGGAAAACGTCGGCGCCCGGCAGGAGCAGCCTGCCGGGCGCCGACGGTAGGGATCTACAGGACCTTGGAGAGGAAGGCCCTGGTGCGTTCGTGCTGCGGGTCGGTGAGCACGTCGCGGGGGGTCCCGGACTCGACGACGACGCCGCCGTCCATGAACACCAGCGCGTCGCCGACCTCGCGGGCGAAGCCCATCTCGTGGGTGACGACGATCATCGTCATCCCCTCCTCGGCCAGCCCGCGCATGACGTCCAGCACCTCGCCGACCAGCTCCGGGTCGAGCGCGGAGGTGGGCTCGTCGAAGAGCATCAGCTTCGGCTTCATGGCCAGTGCGCGGGCGATCGCCACGCGCTGCTGCTGGCCGCCGGAGAGCTGCGACGGGTAGTTCTTCGCCTTGTCGGACAGGCCGACCCGCTCCAGCAGGGCCATCCCGCGCTCGCGGGCGTCGGCCTTGGACTCGCCCTTCACCTGGACCGGCGCCTCGATGACGTTCTCTATGGCGGTCATGTGCGGGAACAGGTTGAAGCGCTGGAACACCATGCCGATGTCGCGCCGCTTGAGCGCGACCTCGCGGTCCTTGAGCTCGTAGAGCTTGTCGCCCTTGCGCCGGTAGCCGACCAGCTCGCCGTCGACGGACAGCAGTCCGCCGTTGATCTTCTCCAGGTGGTTGATGCACCGGAGGAAGGTCGACTTGCCGGAGCCCGACGGGCCGATGAGGCAGAACACCTCGCGGGGCTTGACCTCCAGGTCGATGCCCTTGAGCACCTCGACCAGGCCGTACGACTTGCGCACGCCCTCGGCCTTGACCATCGGCTCGCCCGGTGCGGCGTCCTGCGGCTGCTTGGTCAGATCGGTCATGCGTGACCACCTCCCTCGAGCCCCGGGACGACGTCGTGCTCGGTCTTCGGCGCGGGCTTGCCGCGGAAGAGGCCGCGCACGCGCTGGAGCGGGGTCGGCGGCAGCGTCCTGCTGGTACCCCGAGCGTAGTACCGCTCGACGTAGTACTGCCCGACGGTCAGCACGGAGGTCAGGAAGAGGTACCAGAGGCTGACGGTGATCAGCAGCGGGATGGTCTGGAAGGTGCGCGAGTAGATGTTCTGCCCGGCCCGGAACAGCTCCTCCAGCGCGATGACGCTGACCAGCGAGGTGGTCTTGAGCATCGAGATGGTCTCGTTGCCGGTCGGCGGGATGATCACCCGCATGGCCTGCGGCAGGACGATCCGGCGCATGGTCGCGAACCGGCTCATGCCGAGCGCGTGGGCCGCCTCGGTCTGCCCCTCGTCCACCGACTGGATGCCGCCGCGGACGATCTCCGCCATGTACGCGGCCTCGTTGAGGCCCAGGCCGAGCAGCGCCGCGGTGAAGACCGGGATCAGCGTGTTGGTCGACTCGGACCAGAACTCCGGGCCGAACGGGATGCCGATCGACAGCTTGGGCCAGAGCGCGCCCATGAAGTTCCAGAAGACCAGCTGGACCAGGACGGGGGTGCCGCGGAAGACCCAGATGTAGAACCACGCGGTGCCGGACAGCAGGGGGTTCGGCGACAGCCGCATCACCGCGAGGATGATGCCGCCGGCGACGCCCATCACCATGGACAGCGCGGTCAGTTCGAGGGTGACGCCCAGGCCGTGCAGGATGCTGGAGTCGAAGAGGTAGGTGTTGACGACGTCCCACTGGAAGGCGGGATTGAAGATCAGGGCGTGGAGCATCATGGCCGCGAGGACCGCGACGACGACGGCTCCGGCCCACCGGCCGGGGTGGCGGACCGGGACGGCCTTGAAGGTTTCGGGCCGTCCCGGGTGCGCCGTCCCCTGATCGGAATGGTTCACAGTGGCCTCAGGGGGGTGGGGAACTGGCGGAGGGTCAGCTGGTGGCGCCGTTGATCTGGGACTGGGTGATCGCGCCCGCCTGGACGCCCCACTTCTCGAGGATCTGCTTGTAGGTGCCGTCGTCCATCAGCGACTGGACGGCGCCCTGGACGGGCTTGGCGAGCGCGGAGCCCTTGGTCAGGACGATGCCGTACGGGGCCTTGCCCTCGACGGTGCCGAGCTGCTCCAGCTGGCCGTTGGTCTGCTTGATGGCGTAGTCGACGACCGGGGAGTCGGCCAGCATGACCTGGTCGCGGCCGGAGACCACGGCCTGGGTCACGTCGGTCTGCAGGTCGAACTTGTCGCCGTCGTTGGGCACCGGGGGCTTGCCGGCCTTGACGCACGCCGGGTTGATGACGTCCTTGATCTGGTCGGCCTGGGTGGTGCCGGTCTGGACGGCGACCTTCTTGCCGCAGAGGTCGTTGGCGTCGATCTTGTCCGGGTTGCCCTTCTTGACCGCCGCGCTGGTGCCCGCCGAGAAGTAGGTCACCATGTCGACGGTGGCCTCACGGTCCTTGTTGTCCGTGAAGGAGCTCATGCCCAGCTGGAACTTGTTGGCCTGGATGCCCGGGATGATCGCGGTGAACGGGGAGTTCTGGACCTCGACCTGGAGACCGAGCTTCTGGCCGATGGCGTTGGCCAGGTCGACGTCCATGCCGATGACCTTGCCCGAGGCGTCCTGGAACTCGTTGGGCGCGTAGGAGGCGTCGGCCGCGACGACGATCTTGCCCGAGGACTTCACGTCGGCCGGCAGCTGGGAGACCAGGGTGGGGTCGGCGGTGACCGCCTTGACCGAGGCGGACGCGTTGGCGCCGCTGCTGCCGGCCGAGGAGGACGAGCCGCTGCTGCCGCAGCCGGTCAGGACGAGGGAGACGGTGGCGGCAACCGCGCCGGCGGCGAGGAGCCGGGTGCGCTGGGTACGGGCGGTCATGAGGGGGATCTCCTCCTGAGGGAGAGGTCGGGCGGAGCGCGCCGCGGGGGCGGCACACCTGGGCAGCAGGCCGTACGGCGCTGTACGGGTGTATGTCGCTGTACGTCGTCGTACGTGCAGGGCCGGGTCGTGCAGTGCCCGGGCGGGGGGTACCGCCCGGGGTGGTACGAAGAACTGCATCCGCCACCCTCCGCCGAGGTGGACGTTGACCGAACCGCCTCGACCAGTGGCCGGCTCGATCCGAGATGGGGGGAATCCTGCCATCTGAGGACGGTCAGGTGGCCCTCATTCAGATCAAAATCGGATAACGAGGGCTCACACCGTCCGCTATTCGGACCGATTCCGGGCCCCTGTCACCCTGCGTATAAGTATGCAGATCCCCCTGCTTCTGGCCCGGAGGCCCGCCGCCCGAGGCTCAGATGCCGCCGTTGACCACCGCGTTCTGCGCCGCACCGGCGCTGACGTTCCACTTCCCGAGGATCTTGTCGTAGTCGCCGCTGCGGATCAGCTGGTCGACGGCCTTGGCCATCACGTCCCGCAGCGCGGTGTCGTCCTTGCGCAGCGCGATCCCGTACGGGTTGGAGGTGGACTGCCCGCCGGTCACCTCGAAGCGGTTGCCGCCGTCGGTGGTCTTCGCCGCGTAGGCCGCCACCGGGAAGTCGTTCACGCCGGCCGCGGCCGCGCCGGAGGCCACCTCGGCCAGCGCCTTGGCGTCGCTGTCGAACTTGCGGGTGGTGAGCTGGCGCCCGGTCCGGGCGCAGACGGCCACCTGGCGGGTGATGATCTCGTCCTGCGTGGTGCCCTGCTGCAGCGCGACCGTCCGGCCGCACAGGTCGTCCAGGTTCCGGATCCCCTTCGGGTTGCCCTTCGGGACGATGATCGAGGTGCCCGCGATGAAGTAGTCCACGAAGTCGACGCCGGGGTTGACCTGCTTGCCGTTGTCGTCCAGGCCCTCGCGGCGCTTGCGGATGTCGCTGATCGCGGACATCGCCATGTCGAACTGCTTGGCCTGCAGTCCGGGCACCAGCTTGTCGAACGGGGTGTCGACGATCTCGATCCGCACGTCCAGGATCTTGCCGAGCGCGTTGGCTATGTCCGGGTCGAGGCCGTCCGGCTTGCCGTCCGAGCCGCGGAACTCGACCGGGGCGTAGTTGACGTCCATGCCGATCCGCAGCACCCCGGCGGAGCGCTGCGCCTTCGGCAGCTTGCCGCGGATGTCCTGGACCGGATCGCTCGCCGCGGCGGCCTGCCCGCCGTCGTCGCAGCCGGTCAGCAGCAGGGCTCCGGCGGTGGCCAGTGCGACGCAGGCGGCGACCTGGCGGCGGCGGGGGAGGGGGAGGTGGTGCATGAGGGGGCTCCTGTGGGAGTGACGTGCGGCCGCCACGGTGACTCGTGGGTGTACGCGAAATGGCGGACAAGCGATCCTGCCATCCCGCCCTGCCGGGCCCGGCGGCGGGTGTGTCAGAATTCGGTACCGGGTGACCCCCGAACGCTCGAACCAGACCGCCGAGTCCCGACAGGCTCGGGGTGTCCGGGAACGGAAGTCACGACGTGGCTCCGTATCCGGGACACCGGCTCCCCTTCGCGTCTGCGTTCACTCCTGCGGGTGCGCGTGCGCCATCGCCGTTGCCGCCGCCGGAGCCCGTCGCTTCCGACGCCGGGCCCCTGTGACGCGACAGCTCGGCGATGAACTGCACGTGACGAGGACGAAAAGGCATAGGTGCGATGCCTTTGTCCGACCTACGCTCGGCCGCAAGCACAACGCGGACAGACAAGACCCATAAACCCTCATCCGAGGGCGCCGCCCGACGCAGCGCCCCGACCCACCCCCCGGGTCCGCTTCGGCGTACCCGGTTTCCGGTTTCCGGAGGGGTCGTCCCGCCCGTCGGCCGCGCACCCTCGCCAGAACAATGACGAAGAGGTCATCGTGGCAGCGGAGATCATCAGCAGCAGCACCCAGGACACCGACGATCCGGTCGACGCGGTCTTCGCGCTCCACCGCGGCGGCAAGATGGAGATCCGGGCGACCGTCCCGGTGCGCGACGCGGACGACCTGTCCCTCGCCTACACCCCCGGTGTCGCCCGCGTCTGCACGGCCATCGCCGAGCAGCCGGAGCTGGTCAACGACTACACCTGGAAGTCCAACACCGTCGCCGTGGTCACCGACGGCACCGCGGTGCTGGGTCTGGGCGACATCGGCCCGGAGGCCTCCCTGCCCGTGATGGAGGGCAAGGCCATCCTGTTCAAGCAGTTCGGCGGCGTGGACGCGGTGCCGATCGCGCTCGCCTGCACCGAGGTCGACGAGATCGTCGAGACCGTGGTCCGGCTGGCGCCCTCCTTCGGCGGCGTCAACCTGGAGGACATCTCCGCCCCCCGCTGCTTCGAGATCGAGCGCCGCCTCCAGGACGCCCTGGACATCCCGATCTTCCACGACGACCAGCACGGCACCGCGATCGTCACCACCGCCGCCCTGTGGAACGCGGCCAAGGTGACCGGCCGCGAGATCGGCTCGCTGCGGGCCGTCATCTCCGGCGCGGGCGCGGCCGGCATCGCGATCGCCAAGATGCTGGTCGCGGCCGGCATCGGCGACGTCGCGGTCTGCGACCGCAAGGGCGTGGTGTACGAGGGCCGCGGCGACCTCACCGACGTCAAGGCCGAGATCGCCGAGCAGACCAACCGCACCGGGCAGAAGGGCTCGCTGGCCGACGCGCTGGCCGGCGCCGACGTGTTCATCGGCGTCTCCGGCGGCACCGTGCCGGAGGAGGTCGTCGCGACCATGGCCGAGGGCGCGTTCGTCTTCGCGATGGCCAACCCCAACCCGGAGATCCACCCCGAGGTGGCCCACAAGTACGCGGCGGTCGTCGCCACCGGGCGCAGCGACTTCCCGAACCAGATCAACAACGTGCTGGCCTTCCCCGGCATCTTCGCCGGCGCCCTGCAGGTGCGGGCCAGCCGGATCACCGAGGGCATGAAGCTGGCCGCCGCCAAGGCGCTGGCCGGTGTCGTCGCCGACGAGCTGACCCCGCAGAAGGTCATCCCCTCGCCGTTCGACGAGCGGGTCGCCCCGGCGGTCACCAAGGCCGTCGCCGAGGCCGCCCGCGCCGAGGGCGTGGCCCGGATCTGACGCGGCCGGGGGAGCGCACCGGTCCGCCGGGAGCGCTCCCCCGCCTCTTCGGGCGGGGCCGCCGAAGCCGGGACGCGCGTCACACCCGTGCGTGGTTCCCGGCCCCGGCCGTCGCCGCTATCGTCCGGGACATGTTTGCTGCCTACGCCGCACGTATCGACGCCGCCGACCCGCTGAGCGGACTGGAGTTGGGCGAACTCCCCGAGCCGCAGGCCCGCCCCGGCTGGAGCGTGGTCACGGTCAGGGCCGCCAGCCTGAACCACCACGACCTGTGGTCGCTGCGCGGCGTCGGCCTGCCCGCCGAGAAGCTGCCGATGATCCTCGGGTGCGACGCCGCCGGCGTCGACGAGCACGGCAACGAGGTGGTCCTGCACTCGGTGATCGGCCAGTCCGGCCACGGGGTGGGCCCCGACGAGCCCCGGTCCATCCTGACCGAGCGCTACCAGGGCACCTTCGCCCAGAAGGTGGCCGTCCCCACCTGGAACCTGCTGCCCAAGCCCGCCGGGCTGACCTTCGAGCAGGCCGCCTGCCTGCCCACCGCCTGGCTGACGGCGTACCGCATGCTGTTCACCAACGCCGGGGTCCGCCCGGGCGACACCGTCCTGGTGCAGGGCGCCGGCGGCGGGGTCTCGACCGCGCTGATCGCCCTCGGCAAGGCCGCGGGGCTGCGGGTCTGGGTCACCGGCCGGGACGAGGCCAAGCGCGGGCGCGCCGTGGAGCTCGGGGCCGACGCCGCCTTCGAGAGCGGCGCCCGGCTGCCCGAGCGGGTGGACGCGGTGATGGAGACGGTCGGCGCGGCGACCTGGTCGCACTCGGTGAAGTCGCTGCGGCCGGGCGGCACCATCGTCATCTCGGGTGCCACCTCCGGCGCCAACCCGAGCGCCACCGAGCTGAACCGGATCTTCTTCCTGGAGCTCAAGGTGGTCGGCTCGACGATGGGCACCAAGGAGGAGCTGGCCGGGCTGCTCTCGCTCTGCGCCACCACCGGCGTCCGGCCGGTGATCGACTCGGTGCTGCCGCTGGCCGAGGCCCGGGACGGCTTCGCGCGGCTCGCCAAGGGCGACGTCTTCGGCAAGATCGTGCTGACGCCCTGACGCCCTGACGCCCTGACGCCCTGACGCCCTGACTGGCCGGCCCACCGGCCGCCCGGCGTCCCGGTGGCCCGGACACGGCCCGGCCCGGCGCCCTCGGGAAGAGGGGCCGGGCCCGGGTCCGTCCGCGGCGGCCGAGCGGCCGGCTCAGCCGAGCAGCCGCTTCAGCCGCTCGCCGGCCGTGCCCAGCACCGAGCTCGCCTCGGCCAGCGCGTCGCCGTCCACGCCGCCGTCCCGGGCCGCGTCGCGGACCTGGTCGCGGAAGCGGTCGAGCAGTCGCTCCAGCTCGCGGGCCGGGTCGCCGGCCGGGTCGGTGCGCGCCCAGGACGGCAGGTCCTCGGGGGCGGTCGGAGCGGCGTCCTCGTCCAGGTCGATCCGGGTGACGGTGACCCGCTCGGCCGGCTCGTCGGCCGGGTGGCCCCAGCGGGCCGCGTCGGCCAGCCCGGACAGGCCCTTGGTCAGCTCGGACAGGCCCTCGGCCAGGCCGGTGGGCCAGTCGCCCTTGGCGGCGTGCTCGCGCACCTGCTGCTCGACCCGGCGCTTGATCCGCAGCGCCTCCTGCTGCGCGGCCGTCCGGGCGGCCTTGGACTGCTCGCGCAGCCGGCGGGCCTCCGCCT
The DNA here is from genome assembly GCF_044453265.1 of Kitasatospora sp. NPDC051705. Classification (NCBI taxonomy): domain Bacteria; kingdom Bacillati; phylum Actinomycetota; class Actinomycetes; order Kitasatosporales; family Streptomycetaceae; genus Kitasatospora; species Kitasatospora sp. NPDC051705. The sequence continues at coordinate 270,803 of NZ_JBITCO010000008.1, forward strand.
CCGCGGCCTTCGCCTTGGCCTTGGCGGCCTTCTCCTGCTCCCGGGCGCGCTTGGCCTGGTCCTTGGCCTGCCGCTTGAACTGGGCGAACTCCTCCTTGGCGCGCTGCCAGGCCTCGTTGTCGCCCCAGGGCCCGGCCCACGGGTCCCCGCCGTCGGTCTTCTCGGAGCGGTCCGGCCGGGGCGCCTGCTTGGCGGCCTGCCAGAGCTCCTCGCGCAGGTCCTTGGCGCTGTCCCGGACGTCCTCGCGGATCGCGCCGGCGGCGAGCTGGGCCACCGAGTCGCGGATCTCCAGCTCCAGTTCGTCCAGCTCGCCCTGGCGGGCCTCCAGCTCGGCGCGTCCCGCGTCGCTCAGCCGGTAGACCTTGCGGCCGCCCTCGGTGCTGTGGGCGACCAGGCCCTCCTGCTCCAGCTTGGCGAGCCGCGGGTAGACCGTCCCGGCGGAGGGGGCGTACAGGCCCTGGAAGCGCTCCTCCAGCAGGCGGATCACCTCGTAGCCGTGCCGGGGCGCCTCGTCCAGCAGCTTCAGCAGGTACAACCGGAGCCGGCCGTGGCCGAACACGGGGGTCATCTCAGGCCTCCTTGGTGAGGTCGGGCTTGCCGGGGCCGGCCGGGAGCTCCTTGGTGACGGCCGGCGCGTCGTCCTCCGGGTCGGGGCGGCGCAGCACGGTGACGGCACCGGAGACGGTGGTGACGGCGAGGCTGCCGCGGCCGTCGCCGAGCTGGCCGGACAGCCGCTTGGCGCCCCAGGTGCTGCTCACCTTGAGGCCGTCGAAGGTGCTGGAGAGGTCGCCGCTGGTGGAGCCGGCCTCGACCTTGGCGTCGGCCAGCGAGGGGATCCGGATCGCGACCGGGCCGGAGACGGTGGTGACCTTGACGTCGGCCGGGTTGGCGACGTCCAGGTCCAGGGTGACGGCGCCGGTGACCGAGTTGGCCTGCACCCGCTCGGCGGTGCCGGCGACGACGGTGAGCCGCCCGGAGACGGTGTTGACCTTGAGCTGGCCGGCCACCGACTGGGCGTCCACGTCGCCGGTGACGGTGTTGGCGTCGGTGCGGCCGGTCAGCCCGGCGAGGGTGGTGTCGCCGCTGGCGCTCTGCACCGAGACGTGCCCGGTGATCCCGGAGACGGTGACGCCGGCCGAGACGGTGCCGACCTTGACCTCGGCCTCGGCCGGGACGGTGAGGGTGACGCCGGCGATCCGCTTGCGCTTGAAGGAGCTGAAGAGGCCCTTGACCGCGTCGACGCTCTTCAGCCGCTCGCCGAACTCGCTCCAGCTGTTGATGTCCTGGTAGGTGACGGTGAGGACGCCGTCCACCAGCGTCACGTGCAGCGGCTCGCCCTGGAGCTCGGTGACCTCCAGGCGGGCCGGGCCCTCGGCGGCCACCACGTTCACCGTGCCGTCGATGATCCGCACGTGCAGCGCGCGGACCGCCTCGTCGAGGGTGATCCTCTCGGGTCCGTCGACCGTCCACTGGCTCATCTCTGCCGCCTCCCGTCGTGGATCGCGATGTATCGCGTTCTCTTCTAAAGACGATATATCGCGTTGCGGGGAAGTCAAGGGCGTCCGACCCCGGTCCCGCCCCCGAGACGACCCGGAGCCGCCCCCTAGGGCCCGCGGCCCGGGAGCCGCCGGCAGGGAGCCGCCGGGCGGACCCCGGGCGGGAACGCCGGAGGCCCGGGAGGCGGTTGCCTCCCGGGCCTCTCGGCTCCGGCCACCGGGTCGTCGCGTCAGCCGGTCAGTCGTCGTCCTCGTCGTCGAGCCGGGCCAGCCAGGTGGCCAGCCGCTCGACCGGGATCTCGAAGTCCGGGTTGAGGTCGACGAACTCGCGCAGGCGCTCGGCCAGCCACTCGAAGGTGACCTCCTCGTCGCCGCGCCGGTTCTGCAGCTCCTCGATGCCGCGGTCGGTGAAGTACACGGTTCGCTCCGGTCAGATGGGGATTGACCCGGTCAGGATAGTCCGGGTCAGCTGGCCCGCCAGGTGCTGACGGTGAGCTTGGCGGCTCCGGTGGTCGGGTCCGCGGTCTCGATCGCGGCGACGGCGATGTTCCGGGTGACCCGGTCGCGGACGCAGAGCAGGCGGCCGGGGGCGACCCGGTTGTAGGAGAGGTCGGTGTCCGGCCGGGAGTCGATCGCGGCGGCGCACTGCTCGGCGGTCACCGAGGACTCGGTGATCACCGCGAAGTCCGAACGGTTGTCGCCGTAGCTGGTGAAGGCGTTGGCCTTGCTGCTGCCGCCGCCGACGTTGGTGACCCCGAGCCCCCACTTCAGGTCGTTGGAGCGCGGCACCACGGTGCCCGAGTCCAGGTCGATCCGGTAGGCGTCGGAGGAGTAGTCGGCGCCGGGGATGGCCAGCGACTTCTTGTCGAGCATCGGGGTGTAGCCGGCCGGCCGGGCCGGGGCCGAGACGGTGCCCTGGGCGGACTTCGAGGGGGCGGCCGTCACCGGCGCGCTGGAGGCGGTGGCGCCCGACCCGGTGCTCGACCCGGTGCCCGCGGCGGCGCTCGGGGAGGTGCCGCCGGTGGTGGCCGGCTGGGGAGCGGGCTGGGCCGGGGGCTGCTGGGAGGCGGTCGCGGCGGAGTCCTTCTTCTTGCCGTCGTCCAGCTTCTTCATCAGCACCACGCCGCCCGCCGTGCCGCCGACCGCCATCACCAGGGCGACGGTGAGCAGCACCTTCCAGGACACCCCGCCCTTGCGCCGGGGTGCGGGCTCCGGCTCGGCGGCCGGCGGGTCCGTGAAGGCGGGCGCGGGCGGCGGGGTGTCGTGGCCCGCGGGCTCCTGGCGCAGCTGCACGGTGGGCGGCGCGGACAGCACCGGGGCGGTCGGCGTCTCGGTGGGCTGCTGCGGGGCGCCGTAAGCCCCGAGCGGGGGCGGCGCGAAGCCCGGCGGCGGGCCGGCCGGCTGCTGCGGCGAGGGCGGCGGGGTCAAGGTCAGCGCGGTCGCCGGGTGGGTCGGCGCGCCGAGCGGCGGCGGGGGCGCGGTGGGCGCCGCGGCCGGTGCGGGCGGCGGGGTGGCGGGCGCGGCCGGCAGCGGGGTGGGCGGGGTCTTCGGGAGGTCCGAGCGGCGGGTGATCTCGGTGTTGACCTGCCGCGGCAGCCAGTCGTCGCCGAACCGGAGCTGGCCGCCGACCTCCGGGTGGTTGCGGGCGACCTGGATGATCTCGGCGGGCGTCGGGCGGTCCTCCGGGGACTTCGCCAGGCAGCGCTGGACCAGCTCGCGCAGGTCCGCGGGGACGCCCGACAGGTCGGCCTCCTCGTGCACCACCCGGTAGAGCACCGCGGTGTCCGGGCCGTCGCCGAAGGGCGCGGTGCCGCCGGCCACGTACGCGGCCAGCGCGCCGAGCGCGAAGACGTCGGTGGCGGGGGTCACCGCGCGGCCCTGGGCCTGCTCGGGGGACATGAAGGCGGGGGAGCCGATCCGGTAGCCGGTACCGGTCAGCGCGGTGGCGTCGGCGGCCCGGGCGATGCCGAAGTCGATCACCCGCGGGCCGTCGCCGGCGACCAGCACGTTGGCGGGCTTGAGGTCGCGGTGGACCACCTCGACGCTGTGGATCGCCTGCAGCGCCTCGGCGATGCCGCCCATCAGCAGCAGCACGGTGCGGACCGGCAGCGCGCCGTTCTCCCGGACCACCTGCTGCAGGGACGGGCCCGGGACGTAGGCGGTGACCAGCCAGGGGGCGTCCGAGTCCAGCCCGCCGGAGTCGATCACCTGCGCGGTGTAGAGGCCGTGGATCCGCTGCGCGTTGCTGACCTCCTGCGCGAAGCGGCGGCGGAACTCGCCGTCCTCGGCGAACTCCGGGCGGACCACCTTGAGCGCGACCGGGCGCCCGCCCGGCGTGTAGGACAGGTAGACCCGGCCCATGCCGCCGGCGCCGAGCCGGGCGAACAGCCGGTAGCCGCCGACCTCCCGGGGGTCGTCGGGGAGGAGGGGCTGGAAGACCGGCGGGAGCTTGCTGGCGTCCCGCGGCGTGTCGGCGGTCATGTGGTGATCCCCCTGGGAGTGCGGTGAGGTCGTACGGCCGGTGCCGGGGGCGCGGACGGGCGCCCGGGCGGCGGACCGGCGAGGCATAACCTATCGATCCGTCAGGTGGGCGTGCAGCGAGGCCCCGGATTGGTTGCAGAGCTGCGACCTTGACATGGCACCACCGTGAACCCGGGGCAGCCGGGAACGCCCGCGGCCCCCGTCCTCCGGTGGGGAGGGCGGGGGCCGCGGGCGTCAGGCGTCAGGGCCTCGACCGGTCGCTCAGAGCGAGTAGACCTCTTCGATCAGGGCCTGCTGCTCGGCGGCGTGCCGCTTGGCCGAGCCGACCGCCGGGGACGAGGCCGTCGTGCGGGCGACGCGGCGCAGGCGGGAGCCGCCGGCGCTGCGGCCGATGACGACCTGCAGGTGGTCGACCAGGTTCATCGCGATGAACGGCCAGGCACCCTGGTTGTCCGGCTCCTCCTGCGCCCAGACGAACTGGACGTCGTCGCCGTAGCGGGCCAGCTCCTCCTGGAGCTCGGCCACCGGCAGCGGGTAGAGCCGCTCGACCCGGACGATCGCGGTGTCGGTGACGCCGCGCTCGGTGCGGGCCGCCTCCAGGTCGTAGTAGAACTTGCCGGCCGTGATGACGACCTTGCGGACCTGCGCCGGGTCGACGGTGGTGTCGCCGATGACCGGGCGGAACGAGCCGGACAGGAACTCCTCGGTGGCACTCGCCGCGGCCTTGAGACGCAGCATCGACTTCGGGGTGAAGACGACCAGCGGCTTGTGGTGCGGGTTGTGCGCCTGCCAGCGCAGCAGGTGGAAGTAGTTCGACGGCAGGGTCGGCATGGCGACCGTCATGTTGTTCTGCGCGCACAGCTGCAGGAAGCGCTCCGGGCGGGCGGACGAGTGGTCCGGGCCCTGGCCCTCGTAGCCGTGCGGCAGCAGCAGGGTGACGCCGGAGTGCTGGCCCCACTTCTGCTCGGCGGAGGCGATGTACTCGTCCACCATGGTCTGCGCGCCGTTGACGAAGTCGCCGAACTGCGCCTCCCACATGACCAGCGCGTTCGGGCGGGTCAGCGAGTAGCCGTACTCGAAGCCCATGGCCGCGTACTCCGACAGCAGGCTGTCGTAGACGGTGTAGCGGGCCTGGTCCTCGGTGAGGTACTGCAGCGGGGTGTAGTCCTCGCCGGTCTTGCGGTCGATCAGGACGGCGTGCCGCTGGCCGAAGGTGCCGCGGCGGCTGTCCTGGCCGGCCAGGCGGACCGGGTGGCCCTCCATGAGCAGCGAGCCGATGGCGAGGGTCTCGCCCGTCGCCCAGTCGATGGTGTTGTCCTCGACCGAGCTGGCGCGGCGCTGCAGCTGCGGCAGCAGGCGCGGGTGGACGGTCAGCCAGTCCGGCAGGTTGACCTGGGAGGCGGCGATCCGCTTGACCATCTCCTGGGAGATGCCGGTCTGGATGTTGACCGGGAAGTCGGCGACGGGCTTGCCGTTGGTGGTGCCGGCCGGCGCCTGGGCCGCGTCGCGGACCTCGGCGAAGACCTTCTCCAGCTGGCCCTGGAAGTCCTGGAGCGCCTGCTCCGCCTCTTCCATGGTGATGTCGCCGCGACCGATCAGGCCCTCGGTGTACAGCTTGCGCACCGAGCGCTTCTTGTCGATCAGGTCGTACATCAGCGGCTGGGTGAACGACGGGTTGTCGGCCTCGTTGTGACCGCGGCGGCGGTAGCAGATGAGGTCGATCACCACGTCCTTGTGGAACTCCTGGCGGAACTCGAAGGCGAGCCGCGCGACGCGGACCACGGCCTCCGGGTCGTCGCCGTTCACGTGGAAGATCGGGGCCTCGATCATGCGGGCCACGTCGGTGCAGTACATCGAGGAGCGCGAGGACGCCGGGGCGGCGGTGAAGCCGACCTGGTTGTTCACCACGACGTGCACGGTGCCGCCGGTGCGGTAGCCGCGCAGCTGCGACATGTTCAGGGTCTCCGCGACGACGCCCTGGCCGGCGAAGGCCGCGTCGCCGTGGATCTGGATCGGCAGCACCGGGAAGGTGGTGCCGCCCTGGTCCAGGATGTCCTGCTTGGCGCGGGCGATACCCTCGACGACCGGGTCCACGGCCTCCAGGTGGGAGGGGTTCGCGGCGAGCGAGACCTTGATGGTCTCGCCGTCCAGGCCGGTGAAGGTGCCCTCGGCGCCCAGGTGGTACTTGACGTCGCCGGAGCCGTGCATCGACTTCGGGTCGAGGTTGCCCTCGAACTCGCCGAAGATCTTGCCGTACGGCTTGCCGACGATGTTGGCCAGCACGTTGAGGCGGCCGCGGTGGGCCATGCCGATGACGGCCTCGTCGAGGCGGTGCTCGGCGGCGGCGTCGATGGTCGCGTCCAGCAGCGCGATCAGCGACTCACCGCCCTCCAGGGAGAAGCGCTTCTGCCCGACGTACTTCGTCTGCAGGAAGGTCTCGAAGGCCTCGGCGGAGTTCAGGCGGCGGAGGATCCGCAGCTGCTCCTCGCGCTCGGGCTTGGCGTACGGCTTCTCCAGGCGGTCCTGCAGCCACTTGCGCTGCTTCGGGTCCTGGATGTGCATGTACTCGATGCCGACCGTGCGGCAGTAGGTGTTGCGCAGCAGGCCGAGGATGTCGCGGAGCTTCATCATCTTCTGGCCGCCGAAGCCGCCGACCGCGAACTCGCGCTCCAGGTCCCACAGGGTGAGGCCGTGCTGGACGACGTCCAGGTCGGGGTGCTTGCGCTGCTTGTACTCCAGCGGGTCGGTGTCGGCCATGAGGTGGCCGCGGACCCGGTAGGAGTGGATCAGCTCCATGACGCGCGCGGTCTTGTTGACCTCGTCGTCGTGGGTGGTGGCGACGTCGGTGGCCCAGCGGACGGGCTCGTACGGGATCCGCAGCGACTCGAAGATCTCGTCGTAGAAGCCGTTCTCGCCGAGCAGCAGGCGGTGGATCTCGCGCAGGAACTCGCCGGACGCCGCACCCTGGATGACGCGGTGGTCGTAGGTCGAGGTCAGCGTCATGATCTTGGAGACGCCGAGGCGGGCCAGGGTCTCCGGGGCGGAGCCCTGGAACTCGGCCGGGTACTCCATGGCGCCGACGCCGACGATGGTGCCCTGGTTCTGCATCAGGCGCGGCACGGAGTGCACGGTGCCGATGCCGCCGGGGTTGGTCAGCGAGACCGTGACGCCGGTGAAGTCGTCCATGGTCAGCTTGTTGGCGCGGGCCCGGCGGACGATGTCCTCGTAGGCCTGCCAGAAGCCGAAGAAGTCGAGGGTCTCGGCCTTCTTGATGGCCGCGACGACGAGCTGGCGGTCGCCGTTCGGCTTGACCAGGTCGATGGCCAGGCCGAGGTTGATGTGCTCGGGCTTGACCAGGTAGGCCTTGCCGTCCTCCACCTTGTAGCTGTGGTTCATCCCCGGGCTGGCCTTGATGGCCTGGACCAGGGCGTAGCCGATCAGGTGGGTGAAGGAGACCTTGCCGCCGCGGGCGCGCTGCAGGTGGTTGTTGATGACGATGCGGTTGTCGATCAACAGCTTCGCGGGCACCGCGCGGACCGAGGTCGCGGTCGGCACCTCCAGCGAGGCGTCCATGTTGGTGGCGACGGCCTTCGCCGGGCCGCGCAGCTGGACGAGCTCGGGGCCGGCCGGCGCGGCCGCGGCGGGCGCGGCCGGGGCGGCCGGGGCGGCCTTGGGGGCCGGCGGCGCGGCGGGGGCCGCGGCGAGCGGCACGGGGGCCGGGGCCGGCGCGGCCGGAGCGGCGGCGGGTGCGGCCGGTGCGGCAGCAGCGGGCGCGGGGGCAGCGGCAGGGGTCGGCGTGGGGCCGGCCTGGGTCGCGGCCTGGGTCACTGGGGTCACCTCGGTACCGGGCTTGTAGTCGGCGAAAAAGTCCCACCAGGCTCGGTCGACCGAGTTCGGGTCCTGGAGGTACTGCTGGTAGATCTCATCGACGAGCCACTCATTGGGGCCGAAGCCAGTGGAGCTTGCCGAGCTATTGGGGGTTTCAGGGGACTGTGGCGACACGGCGGCAACCGCCCTCTTCCGCTTCCTTTTGGGATGTTTGGACAGCGGGGATTAAGGCTACGCCCCTGACCGGTGATCGCGCAGTCCCCGGGGCTCAGGCGTCGCCCAGATCACAGTCCTGACCTGCAGATTGGCTGAAAATGTGCGTTAGAAAGCCATATCTGAGGGGAACTGACTGCCCCGTGCGGGAGTCATACCCGGACGAAACCGGACAAACCTCTGTTCGGATCATCGAACGATCTTCGTGTACGTCTGTGTCGCTTCTGTGACACAACCGCCCCCGTCGGGGCGCTGGAGGATCCGACGAAGCGGCCCGGCTCAGCGCTGCCCCGGCAGCCGGACCTCGATCCGGCAGCCGCGCGGCGACTCGGCGACCGCGATCCGCCCGCCGTGCAGGTCCACCGCCCACCGGGCGATGGCCAGCCCGAGGCCGGTGCCGCCGTCCGAACCGGGCCCCTGGGCGGTCGCGGTGCCGCTGCGGCTGAACCGCTCGAACACCCGGCTGCGGTCGGCCGGCGGGATGCCCGGGCCCTCGTCCTCGACCTCCAGCAGCAGGCCGCCGGGCTCGCCGTCGGGCCGCGCGCGCACCGTGACGGTGCCGCCGGGCGGGGAGTGCTTGCAGGCGTTGTCGACCAGGTTGGCGACCACCTGGTGGAGCCGTTCCGGGTCCGCCACGCCGGTCAGGCCGGTCGGGCTGACCTCCAGGGCCAGCCGGACGTCGCCGCGCCGGGAGAACGCCCCGCCGGCCGTCGCGCCGTCCACGGTGACCCCGCGCAGCACGCCGTCCAGGAACTCGCGCACCTCGAAGGGGCGGGCGTCCAGGTCGACCACGCCGTCGTCGATCTTGGAGAGGTCCAGCAGATGGGTGACCAGGCGGCCGAGCCGCTCGGTCTGCTCCAGGGCGGCCCCGAGGGTCGCCGGATTGGGCTGGACGACGCCGTCCACCACGTTCTCCAGCACGGCGCGCAACGCGGCGATCGGCGTGCGCAGCTCGTGCGAGACGTTGGCGACCAGCTCGCGACGGTGCCGGTCGGCGGCGCCCAGGTCGGCCGCCATCTGGTTGAAGGCGGCCGCCAGCTCGCCGATCTCGTCGCGCGAGTTGACCTCGACCCGGCGGCTGTAGTCGCCGGAGGCCATCGCGCGGGCGGCGGCCGTCATCTCGCGCAGGGGGGCGGTCAGCCCGTGCGCGAGGAACTGCATGAAGAGCAGCGAGGCGATCATGGAGAAGACCATGATGATCCGGATCTGGGTCTCGGACCGGATCGCCACGACCACCATGCCGGTGGCCAGGAAGACGGAGACGATCACCAGCAGGGCGAGTTTGCCCTTGATCGAGCGGACCGGGTCGAGCGGCCGGATGTCGGCCCAGACCCGGCGGGCGGCGCGGACGGCCAGCGTCTGTGGCCGCGTGCCGTCGGTGTCCCCGTTGTTGCGTTGCTGCGGAAAGGTCATTGGTTTTTCCTGTGATCCCCGCGTACGTCCCGCGCGTGCCTGCGCGGCGGTCCGGGACACGGGCCCCCCGGAGGCCCGTCGCCCGAGGCGCCGCTAGGAGAGCGGGGCCTCCAGCGCGTACCCGACGCCGTGGACGGTGCGGATCCAGCTCGCGCCGATCTTCCGGCGCAGGGCCTTCACGTGGCTGTCCACGGTGCGGGTGCCGGACGCGTCGGTCCAGTCCCAGACCTCGGCCAGCAACTGCTCGCGGGTCAGCACCGCGCGCGGCTGGGCGGCCAGGCAGGCGAGCAGGTCGAACTCGGTGGGCGTCAGGTGGACGTCCCCCGAGGCCAGCCGGACCCGGCGCTGCACGTGGTCGATCTCCAGCTCGCCGAAGCGCAGCGAGCCGAGCGCGGGCGTGCGGGCGGCCTGCTGGGCGCGCTCGACGCGGCGCAGCAGCACGTTGACCCGGGCGGCCAGTTCGCGCATCGAGAAGGGTTTCGTCATGTAGTCGTCCGCGCCCACGCCGAGGCCGACCAGCAGGTCCGTCTCGTCGTCGCGCGCGGTCAGCATCAGCACCGGCACCGGGCGCTGCGCCTGGATCCGGCGGCACACCTCGAGGCCGTCGAATCCGGGCAGCATGATGTCGAGGACGACCAGGTCGGGCTGCCAGGTGTGGAAGCCGTCGACCGCTCCCGGTCCGTCGTGGGCCACGGCGACCTTGAAGCCCTCCGCGCCCAAGCGGGCCGCGATCGACTCCGCGATCGTGGGCTCGTCCTCCACCACCAGCACTCTGCGCTGGCTGCTCACCGTGCCGCCGCTGTTGTTGTGGTCCTGCTGAAGTTCTGTCACGGTCACGCCACCGCCCCCAGGGCTGCGGGCCGGCCACCTGTGGGGATGGCGGGGCTCCGCTCGTAGTCTTGTTCCGTCGTGGACTGTGCCGGGTCCGCCGTCCCGTCGCGCTCGGATCGGAGGACGGACTGTAGGCCACCCACCCGCTCCCGCGCACCTCGCAGCGTACGGACAGTGGGTGCTTCCCGGCAGGCGGACCGGACGTTTCCGGCCCGTGGGCCGGCTGTCCGCCGCCCTCTGAACCCACTGCACGAGTGGGCACGGGCCGATACCTTACCCGCCGAATTTTCACTGCGTAACGGTACGTATGCAGTCGAGTTGACGCCAAGTCGCCGGTCAGAGGGCCTACTGACGCGTTAATCGGAAGTAGGTCTGGACCAATGCCGGGAAATCCGGTCGGCCGGTTTACCGATGGTCTTCACGGACAATTCCCAGCTGCCTCTCAGGACCCCGACGTAACGTGGCCACGACAACACCCTGCCGGGCGGGATTCACCGCGCGCGCCGGTACGTTGGGCACCTGTGACGGGCCGGTGGCTGCGGGTGTGGAGCGGGAGGCGTCATGGCTGGAGTGCGGCGCGGGGCCGGACGGGTCGGGCCGCCGCCGACGGGCGTGCCGTACGGGATGCTCCGGTTCGGCCTGCGCGCGAGCGCCGTCGACCGGCTGCTCGCCCTGGTGCCGACGCCCCGGCGCACCCCTTTCACCCTCGGCTACCTCGCCGTGGTCGGTGCCACCACCACGTTCGCCAAGCTCGCCGATCCGGAACTCGTGCAGCGGTTGCAGGAGGCTTCCAGCTCCGACGGCCACAACCTCCTGCAGCATCCCCTGCGCGCTCTGCTGCTGAGTGGTTTCTGGGTGGCCGGTGACGTGTGGATGCCCTACCTGTGGGGATTCGCCGTCACCCTCGCGCCGCTGGAGCGGCGGATCGGCCCCGCCCGCGCGGCCGCGGTGTTCGCGACCGGCCACGTCGTCGCCACCCTGCTCTCCCAGGGCGTGGTGATCGCGGCGGTGGAGACGGGGCGGATGGAGCCCGGGGCGCTGGACTACCTGGACATCGGCGTCAGCTACGGCGTGCTCGCCTGCCTGGGCGCGGTGGCCGGGCTGCTGCCGCTGCGCGGGCGGGTGGTCGCGCTCGGCGGCGCCGGGCTGCTGATCGCCGAGCAGATCCTCACCGAGCGGGACGTGGTCACCGCGGTGGGCCACCCGGCGGCGGTGCTGACCGGCGTGGCGCTGTGGCGCTGGGCGCGGCGCGTCCGGGCGAGCCGGCCCGGGCCGGCCCCGCGCCGGGCCGAGGCGGTGGCCGGCGGTGCGCCCGCGACGGGTGGCGCCCGGGTCCTGGACGCCCGCTGACACCTTCGGCTGCATCTTCCGGACGGGTTTTGACGGACCCCGCGCGGCCCCATGGTGTTCGCTCATGGCGAACAAGACGCCGGGAACATCCGGCGTCCGCCGAGCCTTAGTCAGGTCGGCTCAACTTCACTGACTGGGGAGAGATCATGGCATCGACGTCCACACCGCTCACCCTGCCCGTGCTGCCGCTCGACGACGAGGTCGTCCTGCCGGGCATGGTCGTCCCGCTGGACCTGAAGGACACCGAGGTGCGCGCCGCCGTCGAGGCCGCCCGCGCCGCGGCCACCGGCGCCGGCAAGCCGCAGGTCCTGCTCGTCCCGCGGGTGGACGGCTCGTACGCGGCGGTCGGCACGCTGGCCACCGTGGAACAGGTCGGCCGGCTGGCCGACGGCGATCCGGCCGCGCTGGTCCGCGCCGTGCGCCGGGTCCGGATCGGGGTCGGCACCACCGGCCCCGGCGCCGCCCTCTGGGTGGAGACCACGCCGTTCCGGGAGTCCTCGGTGGGCACCCCGGTCGCCGGCCGGGCCGCCGAGCTGGTCAAGGAGTACAAGGCGCTGTCCACCCAGTGGCTGCGCCGGCGCGGCGCCTGGCAGATCGTCGACCGGGTGGCGCAGATCGAGGGCGTCGGCGAGCTCGCCGACAACATCGGCTACGCGTCCTTCGTCACCGCCGAGCAGAAGCTCAAGGTGCTGCTGGAGGCCGATCAGGTCGCCCGCCTGGAGTACGCGCTGACCCTGCTGCGCGACCACCTCGCCGAGGAGGAGGTCAATGACACCATCCGCAAGGACGTCGAGGAGGGCGTGGCCAAGCAGCAGAAGGAGTTCCTGCTCCGCCGCCAGCTGGAGGCCGTCCGCAAGGAACTGGCCGAGCTGAACGGTGACCCGGCCGACGAGGAGGGCGACTACCGGGCCCGGGTCGAGGCCGCCGACCTGCCCGAGAAGGTCCGCGAGGCCGCGCTCAAGGAGGTGGACAAGCTCGAACGCGCCTCCGACCAGTCGCCCGAGGGCTCCTGGATCCGCACCTGGCTGGACACCGTCCTGGAACTGCCCTGGAACGAGCGCAGCGAGGACACCTACGACATCGCCGGCGCCCGCGCGGTGCTGGACGCCGACCACGCGGGCCTGGCGGACGTGAAGGACCGCATCGTCGAGTACCTCGCGGTGCGCAAGCGCCGCGCCGACCAGGGGCTCGGACTCGTCGGCGGGCGGCGCGGCGGAGCGGTGCTGGCGCTGGTCGGCCCGCCCGGGGTGGGCAAGACCTCGCTCGGCGAGTCGGTGGCCCGCGCCATGGGCCGCAGCTTCGTCCGGGTCGCCCTCGGCGGCGTCCGGGACGAAGCCGAGATCCGCGGCCACCGGCGCACCTACGTCGGCGCGCAGCCCGGCCGGCTGGTGCGGGCGATCAAGGAGGCCGGCTCGATGAACCCGGTCGTCCTGCTCGACGAGATCGACAAGGTCGGCTCCGACTACCGCGGGGACCCGGCCGCCGCCCTGCTGGAGGTGCTGGACCCGGCGCAGAACCACACCTTCCGGGACCACTACCTGGAGGTCGAGCTCGACCTCTCCGACGTGGTCTTCCTCGCCACCGCCAACGTGCTGGAGGCCATCCCCGAGCCGCTGCTCGACCGGATGGAGCTCGTCCGGCTGGACGGCTACACCGAGGACGAGAAGGTCCTCATCGCCCGCGACCACCTGCTCCCGCGCCAGCTGGAGAAGGCCGGACTGGGCGACGGCCTGGTCTCCGTCGACGAGCCGGCGCTGCGCCGGCTGGCCGGTGAGTACACCCGGGAGGCCGGGGTGCGGACCCTGGAGCGTTCGATCGCCCGGGTGCTGCGCAGGATCGCCGCGCAGACCGAGCTCGGCGAGCGCGAGCTGCCCGTCACCATCGGCGCGGACGACCTGCGCGCCCTGATCGGCCGCCCGCACCACGTGCCGGAGGCCGCGCAGGAGCCGGCCGAGCGGCGCACCGCCGTGCCCGGCGTGGCCACCGGCCTCGCGGTGACCGGCGCGGGCGGCGACGTCCTCTACATCGAGGCCTCGCTCGCCGACTCCGAGACCGGCGGGACGGGCCTCACCCTCACCGGGCAGCTGGGCGACGTGATGAAGGAGTCCGCGCACATCGCGCTCTCCTTCCTGCGCTCGCGCGGCGCCGAGCTGGAGCTGCCGGTCACCTCGCTGCGGGACCGCGGCGTGCACCTGCACGTCCCGGCCGGGGCCGTCCCCAAGGACGGGCCGAGCGCCGGCATCACCATGACCACGGCGCTGGCCTCGCTGCTGTCGGGGCGCCGGGTGCGCACCGACGTGGCGATGACCGGCGAGGTGTCGCTGACCGGCCGGGTGCTGCCGATCGGCGGGGTGAAGCAGAAGCTGCTCGCCGCCGACCGGGCCGGGGTCACCACGGTGATCATCCCCAAGCGCAACGAGGCCGACCTGGACGACGTCCCGGCCGAGGTGCTGGAGCGGCTCACCGTCCACCCGGTGGCGGACGTGCGCGAGGTGCTGGAGCTGGCGCTGGAGCCGGCGGAGGTGCTGGTCGCCGCCTGACGGGCGGTCACCCGGAGGGGCGGGGGGGCGGGGCGGGGGGCCCCCCCCCCCCCCGCGCATGTTCCACAAAAATTGAGGAGTGGCACCTGGGGTCGGCTGCGCCGCGAAGAGGTACACCCCGCACCTCACGCGGGGTGGGC
>NZ_JBITCO010000009.1:0-268736 GCF_044453265.1 Kitasatospora sp. NPDC051705
GGGCCCGGGGGGGGGGGGGCCGGGCGGGGGGGGGCCGGGGGGGGGCGGCCCCCCGGCGGGGGGCGGCCCGGGGGGGGCGGCGGGGGGGGCCCCCCCCCCCCCGCCCCCCCGGCCGCGTGCCGTCAGAGCGAGGCCGCCGCCGCGGCGATGTCCGCCGCGTAGGTGCTCACCTGGGTGTAGATCCCCGGGTAGCCCGCCCGGGCGCAGCCGTTGCCCCAGCTGACGATGCCGACCTGGACCCAGCGCCCGGCCGCGTCCCGGCGCACCATCGGGCCGCCGGAGTCGCCCTGGCAGGTGTCCACGCCGCCCTTGGCGACGTACCCGGCGCACAGCGAGGCCCCGGTGTTCAGACCCGGGTAGGCCTGGGCGCAGGTGGCGTCGTCGACGAACGGCACGGTGGCCTTGAGCAGGTACCGCTGCTGCGACCCGCCCTCGGTCGCCGCGCCCCAGCCCATGATGGTGAAGGTGCCGTTGTCGTAGGCGGTCGAGGTGGCGATCGGCAGCGTGCTCACCGAACCGCCGGTGACGGGCGAGGCCAGCTTGATCAGCGCCCAGTCGTCGCCGTTCTCGGCGCCGGTGAAGGCGGGCGACTGGTAGACGTACGTGGAGCGCACCTTGACGGCGCCGCTGCCTCGCAGGTCGACCACGCCGGCCGTCGCGGTGATGCTCGAGTCGCTGCCGGTGCCGTCGACGCAGTGGGCGGCGGTGAGCACGATCTGCGGGGTGTAGAGCGCGCCGCCACAGCCCATCGAGAGCCGCACCACGAACGGGAACTCGCCCTGCGACGCCCGGGTGCCGCCGACGACGCTCGGCGAGGGCGTGGGAGAGGGTGCGGGCGCGGCCGCGGCGGGCAGCACCGATGCGCCGACCCCGAGTATCGCGGCCGTGAACAGGGTTAGGATTCTGCCGAACTGACGCTTCATCAGGCTCCTCCAAGACAGGTCGGGGAGCACGAGGGTCGCCCGGCCGGCGGCGCGGCAGGAGGGGGTGGAGCCTGCCGGTCCGATCTGGCAGGAACACGGCAATGCGGGGTTCCGGGCCGGGAAGCCCTAAGGTGATCGCCCATGCGAGATCTTGCGGCGGGGATGACGTACCTGGTCGGGGGCCAGAAGTGGGTCGGCCGACACGGCCGGTGGTGGGGGATCGGGATGATTCCCGCCCTGCTCGCACTGGTCGGGTACGCCGTCGCGCTCGTCCTCCTCGGCGCCTGGTCCACCGACCTGGCCGCCTGGGCCACCCCGTTCGCCGACCACTGGGGATCCCCCTGGCAGGCGCTGCTGCGCGACGCGCTGGCGGCCGTCGTCTTCGGCGGCGGGCTGCTGCTCTCCCTGCTGACCTTCACCGCCGTCACCCTGCTGGTCGGCCAGCCCTTCTACGAGGCGCTCTGCGCCGCGGTCGACGAGTCCGAGGGCGGCGCACCCACCCCGCCCGAGGTCCCGCTCTGGCGCGAGCTGGTCACCGCGGTGGCGGACAGCGTGACCGTGCTGCTCCGGGTCGCGGCGTTCGGCGTGGTGCTGTTCGCCTGCGGGTTCATCCCGGTGGTGGGCCAGACGGTGGTGCCCGCCCTCGGCTTCCTGGTGTCGGGCTTCTTCCTGACCGTCGAGCTGACGGCCGTCGCCCTGCAGCGGCGCGGCGTCCCGCAGCGCGAGCGGATCCGGCTGCTGCGCGCCCGGCTCGGGCTGGCGCTGGGCTTCGGCACCCCGCTGATCCTGGCCTTCCTGGTCCCGCTGGTGACGGTGCTCGCCATGCCGGGGGCGGTCGCGGGCGCCACCCTGCTGGCGCGGGACCTCGTCCCGGCGGAGCCGGCCCCGGCGGACGGGGAGGGCGAGGAGCACGGCCCGGCCGCCCAGGCCGCACCGCCCGTACCGCCCGCCCCGGCCGAGCGGCCGCAGCCCGTCCCCGGGAACCCGTACGCGGGTTCCTGAACCGGCGACCGCCCGGGCGCCGGGGGCGGGCTCCCGAACCGGTGACGGTGGTCGCGGGGGCGGGCTCCCGAACCGGTGACCGCCCGGTCACCCTGTGCCCACCTCGGCCCGTCGCCCGTGTGAAGCCGCCCACAGGCGTTCCGCCCTCTACTGCCCCCGATAGTGGACACCCCCGGACGCGACGGTGCGTGACCGCCCGGACCGGGGCGGCATCCCGTCCGCCGGGGTCCGGGTGACCCCGAAGAACGCAGGCCACCGCCCCTGCCGCCCTCGCGATCCGTCGCCGGAGGCCACCCCGGGCAACGAATTTCACAAATCGGGCAAATCACCCAAATGCCTCGGCCGCTCACCGTCACGGCCGCCCGGCGGCCACGATCCACCGTAGTAGCCCACGGCTTTGCCACTCACCGCCGACCCTGTCAAGAATGGCCCGTCGCCAGGCAGCGCGGCCGGCCCGACCGCCGCGCAGCCCGCCCGCCCCGCCAGTTCCGCCGGGGCGCCACGGCCGTCCCGGACGGCCGCGCGGGCCCCGCTCATCCGGGCGCCCGTGCGATGCCCCGCGCCCAGTGCCACCGGCACGGCCCCCGACGGAAGAGGATCTCGTCCGCATGCAGCTCAGCCATGCCCGCCGCAACTCGCTGATCACCGGTGTCGCCACCCTCGTCGTGGCGAGCGCCGCCACCGCCTCACTCGCCATCCCGCAGGTCGGCGACAAGGCCGAGGCCGCCGCCCCGGTGGCCGCGGTCTCGGTGGACGGCAAGCCGGTCACCGACCAGGCCGAGGCCGGCACCGCTGCCGCCGCCCAGACCGCCCAGACCCAGCAGGCCGCCCAGGCGCAGGCCGACGCGGACGCCGCCGCGGCCGCCCAGGCCCAGGCCCAGGCCCAGGCCGCCGCCCGGGCGCAGGCCGAGGCCGAGGCGAAGGCCCAGGCGGACGCCAAGGCCAAGGCCGACGCCGACGCGGCCGCCTCCCGCTCCCAGCAGCGCCAGAGCCTCTCCGGCTACTCCGGCACCCCGCAGCAGATCGCCGCGCAGATCGTCCCGGCCGGCCAGCTGCAGTGCTTCAGCAACATCGTGTTCCGCGAGAGCAGCTGGAACCCGCTCGCCGTCAACGCCTCCTCCGGCGCCTACGGCCTGGTCCAGGCCCTGCCCGGCTCCAAGATGGCCTCGGCCGGCTCCGACTGGCGCACCAACCCGGCCACCCAGATCAAGTGGGGCCTGGACTACATGAACTCCCGCTACGGCAGCCCCTGCGGCGCCTGGTCGTTCTGGCAGAAGCACCACTGGTACTGATCGCCCCCCGGCGCCGGGCACCCACGGCACCGAGCACCCCCGGGCCCGCGTCGCACCCGCGTCGCGGGCCCGGGGGTGCTCCCGGCCTGACGTGGACGCACCCGGACGCCTGACGTGGACGCGTCCGGAAGGCCACGTGAAGATATGGCGCACGGGCGTACGTTTTGCCATGCAATGCGGTGAATCACGGACCGTCAGGGCTTTGCCACGGTTCGCCTGCCCTCTTACGCTCCGGCGTCATGCCCTCACCCTTGATCAGCGTCGTGGTGCCCGCCTACGACCAGCACAAACAGCTCGCCGACTGCCTGGACTCGCTGCTCGCGCAGTCCCTGCGCGACCTGGAGGTGATCGTCGTCGCCGACCGCTCGCCCGACAGCGCGGTCGAGCTCGCCGACGCGTACGCGGCCCGGCACCCGCGGCTCTCGGTGCTGCACCTCAACGCGGCGGTCGGGGTCGGGGTGAGCCGGAACGCGGGGGCGGCGCGGGCGGCCGGCGACTACCTGCTGTTCCTCGACGCCGACCACCTGCTGCCCAGGGACGCGCTGCAGACCCTCGCCGACCGGCTCCAGCAGACCGGCCCCGTCGACCTCCTGCTGTTCGGCCACTCCCGTCGGCACAAGGACCGCGACTGGCCCGGCGGCGCCGAGGCCCTGCTGGCCGAGGCCGGCCCGGACGTGTTCGCGCCCTTCGACCAGCCGGCGCTGTTCGGTGCGCCGCCGCTGGTCTGGGACCGGCTGATCCGCCGCAGCCACTGGGAGGACCTCCGGCTGGCCTTCCCCGACGGCCGCTACGAGGAGATCCCGGTCGTGCACGCCGCACTGCTCGGTGCCCGCAAGGTCGCCGTGCTGCCGCGCGAGTGCGTCCAGCTGCGCCGCCGCGAGACCGTCCACCCCACCGGCTCCCCCGGCAGCAGCGTCTTCGACCTCTTCGACCAGTACGAGCACAGCTTCGCGCTGCTGGAGGACCAGCCGCACCTGTACGCGGTGCGGGACGCCCTGTTCGTCCGGATGATCCGGCACTACCTGTTCGTCTTCGACCTCGCCGGCTGCGTCACCCGCGCCGAGCGGCCGCAGTTCTTCCACCGGGCCGCCGAGCACCACCGCCGCTTCCAGCCGCCCGGCCACCGCCGCCCGGGCGGCCGCGAGGGCATCAAGTTCTCGCTGCTGGCCGGCGGCGCCTACCCGGCGTTCGAGGTGGCCAAGCTCTCCCACATCGCCCGCGGCACGCTCACCGGCTCCGGCCGCCGCTCCTGACCCGGCCACCGGGACCGGCGCCGGGGCAGCCGGGCCCGGGACGGGCAGGCCCGGACGCGGCCGGGCCCGGACGCCGGCGGGCTCAGACGCGGCCGGGCTCAGACGTGGGCGGTGCCGCCGTCCGCGGCCATCGCGGCGGCGATCCGGTGGGCGTTCGCGGCCCACATCCGCTCCGGGAGCGGCGGCAGCACGTCCATCCAGAGCGAGAGCGTCGAGCCGCGCAGCTGCAGCAGTCCCTCGGGGCGGGCGATCAGCCACAGGTGCAGGTGCGCGGCGCCGTCGCCCCAGCGGTTGACGTGCACCCGGGCGACCCCGTCCAGCGAGCGCAGGGCCCGTTCGACCCGCTGGAGCAGCGGGCCCAGCTGCGCCGCCTGCTCGGCGGGCAGGTCGAACAGGTCGTGGTGGGCGCGCGGCCACAGCAGCACCACGGCGGGCAGCCCGGAGGGCGACTCGGTGGTCCCCAGCCGCCAGTGCTCGTCCGTCCAGAGGAACTCCGAGTCCGGGCGGGCGCACTCGCGGCAGGTCTCCGGCCCCTCCTCGCCGTGCCGGGGCGGCTCGGGCCGTTCCGGCGCCGCCAGGGTGCGGACCTGCAGCTCGCCCTCGAACGGGAAGATGTCCCAGGTCTGCGCGCCGTCCACCGGCAGCGGCGGGCGCTCGCCGATCGGCAGCCGGGCGAGGTACTCGTCGGCGCCGGAGCCGCCGTCCGCGGGTTCGGTGATCATGGCCGCCGAGCCTGCCACATGACACCCCGTCGGCGGAAGGCCGGGGTGGCCGGTGTCCCTGCGGCCGCGCGGCTGCCATGATCGGCGGAGCCGTCGCCGCACCCGCCCGGGAGGTCCCTGGTGAGCCGTCCGTCCACCGCCCCCGGGGCGGAGCTGGCCCGCGAGCTGGCCGCCGTCCTGCGCGGCGAGGTCCGCTTCGGCGCCGCCGAACGGACCGTCTACAGCCACGACGCCTCGAACTACCGGCACCTGCCGCTCGGCGTGGTCAAACCCGCCGATCTCGACGACGTCCGCACCGCCCTCGCGCTCTGCCGCCGCCACGGCGTGCCGGTGGTGCCGCGCGGCGCGGGCACCAGCATCGGCGGGCAGGCGATCGGGCCGGGCGCGGTCGTGCTGGACTTCCGCCGCCACCTCGGCGCGGTGCTCGACGTCGACCCGGACGCCCGCACCGCCCGCGTCCAGCCGGGCACCGTCCTGGACGACCTGCAGCGCGCCGCCCGGCCGCACGGGCTGCGCTTCGGCCCCGACCCGTCCACGCACAGCCGCTGCACCCTCGGCGGCATGATCGGCAACGACTCCTGCGGCGCGCACTCGCTCGCCTGGGGACGCACCGCGGACAACGTCGAACGGCTGGACCTGCTCCTCGCGGACGGCACCGAGCTGACCGTCGGCGGCCCGCTCGGCCCGCGGGAGCGCGCCGCACTGCGCGAGCTGCCCGGGCGGGCCGGCGAACTCCACCGGGAGCTCCAGGACTTCACCGACGCCAACCTCGCCACCATCCGCCGGGGGATGCCCGAGCTGCCCCGCCGCACCTCCGGGTACCCGCTCGACGCCCTGCTGCCCGAACGCGGCCACGACCTGGCCCGCGCGCTCACCGGCACCGAGGGCACCTGCGCACTGCTGCTCGGCGCCACCGTCAGGCTGGTCGAGGAGCCGCCCGCCCGTGCCCTCGTGGTGGCCGGCTACCCCGACGAGGGGGCCGCCGCCGACGCCGTCCCCGCACTGCTGCCGCTCGGCCCGCTGACCGCCGAGGGCATGTCCGCCGACCTGATCGCCGCACTGCTCGCCGCCGGCCCCCGGCCGCCCGCCCTGGACCGGCTGCCCGCCGGCGAGTGCTGGCTGTTCCTGGAGACCGGCGGCGACACCCCGGTCGAGGCCTACCGGGCCGCCCGCCGGCTCGCCGACGCGGTGCGCCGCGAACGCACCGCCGCCGTCGCCCTGGTCACCGACCCCGTCGAACAGCGCCAGCTCTGGGCCGTCCGGGAGGCCGGCGCCGGCATCGTCACCCGGCTGCCCGGCGGCGGCGAGGCCTGGCCCGGCTGGGAGGACTCCGCCGTCCCGCCCGAGCGGCTCGGCGACTACCTGCGCGGGCTGCGCGCCCTGCTCCGCCGGCACGGCCTGCGCGGCGTCCCGTACGGGCACTTCGGCGACGGCTGCGTGCACCTGCGGATCGACTTCCCGCTCACCGAACCGACCGGCGTCCTGGTCTTCCGCGAGTTCCTGGAGCAGGCCGCCGACCTCGCGGTGTCCTTCGGCGGCTCGCTCTCCGGCGAGCACGGCGACGGCCAGGCCCGCGCCGAACTGCTGCCCCGGATGTACCCGCCCGGGATCATCGACCTGTTCCGCGCGTTCAAACGGATCTGGGACCCGGAGAACCTGCTCAACCCGGGCGCCCTGGTCGACCCGCGGCCGCTCGACGCCGACCTGCGCTTCGTCGCCGCCCCGCACCGCCCGCTCCCCCTCGCCCTCCCGTACGAGCAGGACGGCGGCAGCCTCACCACCGCCGTGCACCGCTGCGTCGGCGTCGCCAAGTGCGTGGACCCGACCACCGGCGTCATGTGCCCCAGCTACATGGCCACCGGCGAGGAGCGGCACTCCACCCGCGGCCGGGCCCGGCTGCTCGCCGAACTCCTGCGCGGCACCGAGCGGGCGGACGCGGCGATCCGCGACGGCTGGCGCTCCGCCGAGGTCCGCGAGGCGCTCGACCTCTGCCTCGGCTGCAAGGGCTGCGCGAGCGACTGCCCGGTCCACGTCGACATGGCGACCTACCGGACGGAGTTCCTGTACCAGCACTACCGGCACCGGCCGCGCCCGCTCGCCCACTACTCCATGGGGTGGCTGCCGCTCTGGCTGCGGGCCGCCGCCCTCGCCCCCGGCGCCGCCAACACCCTCGCCCGCTCCCCCGCCGCCGGAGCGCTCAAGCGGCTCGCCGGGATCGACCGGCGCCGCGTGCTGCCCGTCCTCCCGCCGGAGACCTTCACCCGCTGGTACCGCCGCCACCGCGCCGCCCACCCGGCCCCGGCCGGCGCCCGGCCCGTGCTGCTCTGGCCCGACACCTTCTCCGACCACCTGCAACCGGGCGTGGCGCGCTCCGCCGTCGAGGTCCTGGAGCACCTCGGCTTCGACGTCCGGCTGCCCGCCGGCCCGGTCTGCTGCGGGCTCACCTGGTACTCCACCGGCCAGCTCGGCACCGCCCGCCGGGTGCTGCGGCGCAGCCTGCGGGCCCTCGACGCCGCCGGGCTGCCCGCCGACACCCCGGTGGTCGGCCTGGACCCGAGCTGCACCGCCACCCTGCGCGAGGACCTGCCCCGACTGCTCGGCCCGGACGGCCGGCCGCTCGCCGGACGCACCCGCACCTTCGCCGAGTTCCTCGACGAACACGCCCCCGACGCCCCGCTCCCCCGCGTCCCGCTGGAGGCCGTCACCCAGACCCACTGCCACCAGCACGCCGTCCTCGGCAGCGCCGCCGACCGCCGGGTCGAGGCCCGGCTCGGCCTGCACAACCGCGTGCTGGACTCCGGCTGCTGCGGCCTGGCCGGCAACTTCGGCTTCGAACAGGGCCACTTCGAGGTGTCCGAGGCGATCGCCGAACGCGTCCTGCTCCCCGAGCTGCGGGCCGCCGGCCCCGACACGGTGGTACTGGCGGACGGCTTCAGCTGCCGCACCCAGATCGCCCAGCTCGCCCAGGGCCGGCAGGCCCTGCACCTGGCCGAGCTGATCGCCCGGGCCCTGCGGGAGCAGGCCGGCGGGGCGCCGCGCTGACCGCCCACGCGCAGAGGCCTGACACGGCGCCACCGGGCTTGCCACAATGGCGGGATGACCCTCACCACCGCCGAGGCGGACAAGATCCTGGCCGACAACTTCGCCCCCTGGGTCCAGGCCCTCGGGCTGTCGGTCGCCGGCGCCGGGGAACGGCACGCCGTGCTGCGGCTGCCCTGGTCCGAGCAGCTCGCGCGGGAGGGCGGCGGGATGTCCGGTCAGGCGCTGATGGCCGCCGCGGACACGGCGAGCGTGATCGCGGTGTCGGCGGCCCGCGGCGGTTTCGGTCCGATGACCACCGTCCAGCAGTCCACCACCTTCCAGCGCGCCGTCACCGGGCAGGACGTCCTGGTCCACGCCCGGGTGACCAAGCTCGGCCGGCGGATCGCCTTCCTCGACGTCACCCTCACCGCCGAGGGCGCCGAGGAGCCGGCCGCGCACGCCACCGCGGTGTACGCCCTGGCCTGAGCGGCGCGGCCCCGGTCACGGGCCGGGCCGCGCCCTGGCCGGCTCAGCCCTGGGACAGCTGCGCCACCACCGGCGGCTCCTCCGAGCAGACCGCCGACACGAACTCCGCCACCCGGGCCTGCGGCATCCCCCGGGCGATGTCGGCCTCACTGATCATGCCGACCAGCTTGTGCTCCGGGTGGTTGATCACCGGCAGCCGGCGCACCCGGTACTGCTCCATCACCCGCAGCACCTGCTCGGTGTCCTCGTCCGCCTCCACCGTCATCGGCCGGCCCATGGCCAGCTCGCCGGCCGTCACCTGCTCCGGGTCGCGGCCCTCCGCGATGCAGCGCAGCACGATGTCGCGGTCGGTCACGATCCCCAGCAGCTTGTCCTTCTCCCCGCAGATGGGCAGGGCACCGACGTCCCGTTCCCGCATGATCCGGGCGGCGGCGGCGAGGGTCTCGTGCTCGCGGATGCACTCCGCGCCCGGGTGCATGATGTCGCTGGCTCTGGTCATGGTCCGCCTCCTGGCTGGCTTCCAGCCCCTCGTCCATCGTGGTCCCGGCCCGCGACGGACGCCACCGGGCACCGGTCAGACCCGCGCGTCCGGATCCCCGTGCCCGTCCGGGGACTCCGCGTCCTCCAGCGGCGAGTGCTCCAACAGCTCCTCCAGCGGCGGCAGTTCGTGACGCTCGGGCTCCGGTTCGAGCTTTCCGCCGAGGCCCGCGTCCGGCCCCAGGTCGCGCTCCTCGGCGACCTCCTCCGCGGCCTTCGCCCCGGCCGCGGCCGCGGCGGCCGACAGCACCGCCAGCTGCTGGCTCTCCGCGGCGCTGTCCAGGAAGCGCAGCAGCTCCACCGGGAACGGCAGCACCAGCGTCGAGTTCTTCTCCGCCGCCACCTCCACCACGGTCTGCAGCAGACGCAGTTGCAGCGCCGCCGGGGTCTGGCTCATCACCGCCGCCGCCTCCGACAGCCTGGCCGAGGCCTGGAACTCGCCGTCGGCGGTGATGATCCGGGCCCGCCGCTCGCGCTCGGCCTCCGCCTGCCGGGCGATCGAGCGCTTCATCGACTCCGGCAGGGCGACGTCCTTGATCTCCACCCGGTCGATCTGGATGCCCCACCCGAGCGCGGGGCTGTCGATCATCAACTCCAGCCCCTGGTTGATCGGCTCGCGGTTGGCCAGCAGGTCGTCCAGCTCGCTCTTGCCGATGATCGACCGCAGCGAGGTCTGCGCGACCTGGGAGATCGCGAAGTTGTAGTCCTGCACGTTGACCGTCGCCTTCACCGGGTCCTCGACCCGGAAGTAGACCACCGCGTCCACCCGGACGGTCACGTTGTCCCGGGTGATGCCCTCCTGCGCCGGGATCGGCATCGTCACGATCTGCACGTTCACCTTGCGCAGCCGGTCCGCGATCGGCATCAGCGCCACCAGCCCGGGCTCCCGGACCTCCCGGCGCACCTTGCCGAACCGGAACACCACACCCTTCTGGAACTGCTGGACGACGCGGATGCTGAACGCAGCCCAGATCGCCCCCAGCCCCACCAGCCCCCCGATCGCCCCCAGCACCGCATCGACGATCATCGCGGCCTCCTCGCGGCTCCGCGGCCTCCTCGCGCCGGCCCGCCCGGCCCGGCCGGAGGCCGCCGGAGCAGCTGCTTCCACGCTACGCCTGCCCGGTCAAAGCCGGAACGAACCTCCGCCCCCGGCCCCACTCCCTAGGATCCTGTCCATGCCGCAGTCCCCCGCCGACGACCCCGGCCACCCCCGGCACCCCGCCGAGGCGGCCGCCCGCGCCGCCGACCTCAAAGTGCTGGACCGCGTCGTCACCGACTGCCGGGCCTGCCCGCGCCTGGTCGCCTGGCGCGAGGAGACCGCCCGCACCAAACGCCGCGCCTACCAGGACTGGGACTACTGGGCCCGCCCGATCCCCGGCTTCGGACCGCCCGACGCCCCGCTCCTCCTGGTCGGCCTCGCCCCCGCCGCCCACGGCGCCAACCGCACCGGCCGGATCTTCACCGGAGACCCCTCCGGCGACCTCCTCTACGCCGCCCTCCACGACCTCGGGCTCGCCAACCGCGCCGAGTCCGTCCGGCACGGCGACGGGCTGCGCCTGCACGGCGTCCGGATCACCGACCCGGTCCGCTGCGCCCCGCCCGACAACAAGCCCAGCACCGGCGAGCGCGACACCTGCCGGCCCTGGATCACCCGCGAACTCGAACTGCTGCGCCCCACCGTACGGACGGTCGTCGCCCTCGGCGGCTTCGCCTGGCAGGCCCTGCTGCCCGCCCTCGCCGCGGCCGGCTGGCTCGTCCCCCGCCCCCGGCCGGTCTTCGGCCACGCCTCCCACGTCACCCTGCCCGCCGCCGACGGCGGCCCCGCCCTCCAGCTGTTCGGCTGCTACCACGTCAGCCCGCGCAACACCAACACCGGCCGGCTCACCACCCCGATGCTCCGCGCCCTGCTCCGCACGGCCGCCGAGTCCGCCGGGCTCGACCCGCAAGCCCGGGAGCCCTGAGCCCCCGCGGTGCCGACCCCCGTGCGGCACCGCGGGGGCGGCCCTGAGTCGAACCGCCGGGTGGCCGTGGTGCCGCCGTCCACCGGGAGCGTCACGCCGGCGACGTACGAGGCGCGGCCGCTCAGCAGCCAGGCCGCCGAAGCGGGCCGGTGTCAGCCCGAGCGCGGCGCCGTCAGCCGAAGCGGGCCAGCCACCGGCGCGAGGCCCTCGCCCACGCCTGCGGCAGCCGGCCCCGGGCGCTCGCCTCCGCCGACAGCTGCCGCCCGTAGAGCGCCCCGTACCCGAAGGGCTCGGTGCTGCTCCCGGCCTGCCGAGCCAGGGCCGCGGCGGCCACCACCGCGTCCTGGTGCTCGCCGAGGACCTCCTGGACGGCCTTCATCCGCTCCGTGTACCGCTCGGCCGCCGCCCCGACGGCCGGGGCGGCGGTCTCCCCGGCGTAGCGGGCACGCTTGGCGGCCTTGCGGGCCTCGTGCAGGGCCCGGTCGCGCTCCTCGGCGGGCGCCGACCCGGCGGCGAGGGCCGCCTCGACCCGCCGGCCGGTGCGCCGCTGCTCGCGCCCGGCGATCCGGGCGAGTTCGGGCACCGCCGCGCGTGCGGCCCGGCCGCGCAGCGGGGGGTCGGCGAGGAAGGCGTCGAGGGCGTCGGCGAGGCCCCGGCGGCGCGGGTCGTCGAGCGCGGCGACCACCTCCGGCCGGATCCGCCGGTACTCGGCCCGCCCCCACCGTTCCAGCTCGGCCGCGACCCGCTCGGGCCGGCACTCGGCGGGCAGTTCGCGGGCCTGGGCGGCCAGCCGCTCGACGAGCACCTCGTGGTCCCGCGCCCGGCCGAGGGCGGCCGCCAGCCAGCGCAGTTCGGCGACCAGGTGGTCGGCGGAGCCGGGTGCGAGGAGCCGGCGGAAGGTCCGCAGGGCGCTGCGCAGCCGCCGGCAGGCGACCCGCATCCGGTGCACGGCGTCGGGCCGGTCCGCCCGGACGGCGCCGTCGAGGCCGGCCAGCACCGCCGCCTGGGCCTCGACGCGGGCCAGCAGGACCTGGCCCGCGGTGGCCTGGGAACGGGCCATGCGCGCTCACCCCCTCGCCGGACTCGGGAACGCCTTCCAGGCTACTGAACGCGACGGCGCGGTGCCGGGCCGCACGGGCCGGGCGGGGCTGCCGGGGCCGCCGGGGCGCGGCGGCCCGGGCGGGGTCTCGGGAACGGTCTGGGAACCCCGTACCGCGAGAACGTGCGAGCGGGGCGGGCGGAACCGGTCCCGACCCCGGAAGGTCAGTTCGTTCACGCGGCGGGGCACTACGCCCCGCCCCCCCGCGCACGCCGAGAGCGCCCCCGGTACCTGCGCTGAAGGGCCCTCAGGGCGGTGAACGGGCGGCCTCCGAGGGGCAACGGGCGCCCGCCGACCGGGTACGCGCCCTCGTGCCGGGTGTAAGCGTCGTGACATACTCCGGGCGTGACGACCTCCACCCGTGCGACCAGGGCCCTGCGGGCCGCGGTGTTCACCGCGCTCGCCGTGCCGCTGTCCGCGCTGGGCCAGGTCGTCATCACCGGTCGCCCGCTGCCGCTCACCCTGGTGGCCGCCGCGACCGCCGTCGTCTTCCTGGTCGCGGCCGCACTGGCCGGCGGGGAGCGGCGGCTGCTGCACATCACCGTCGTGATGGTGCCGGTCGAGCTGCTGCTGAACACGACCTTCAACCTCGGGCAGACCGGCTGTGGGCCGATCCTGTCCGAGCACGTGCCCGCGCGCGGCGTGAACCTGATCGTCTGTGGCGGCGGGTCGGTGGACGGCTCGCTGCTGGGCGGCCCGCTGGGCCACGCCGGGCAGTTGGCGCCGGCGGCGACCCAACTGCTGCTCCTGCTGGCGCACCTGGTGATCGCCCTGGCGGCCGCGGCCTGGCTGCGGCTGGGCGACGCGGCCCTGTCCGGGCTGGTCCGGGCGCTGCGTGCGCTGCGCCAGTCGCTGGGCCGCCCGCTGCGCGCCCTGGTCCTGCTGCTGGTCCCGGCCCCGGCCCGGCCGGTGCTGCGGGTGCCGCTGCCGGTGTCGGACCGCCCGCGGCCGCGCCGCGAGGACGTGGTCCTGAGCCCGGCTCCCCGGCGTGGCCCGCCGGTCCTCGCGCCTGCCTGCTGATCCTCCGTCACCCCGGCCGGTCCCCGGCCCCGGTACGCCCGCAGGCAGTGCGCACGACTCCCGCGTCCATCGATCACGCCGCACCAGGTGCGGCTTCCCGCGCGCCCTCGCGCGCCGCGTACAGGAGTTGACTTCCCATGGCTCAGGCCCCCAGCAAGCAGCAGGCCAAGCGCATCAGTGCCCGTGAGCGCATCCAGGAGGCGCAGCGCGTCGAGCAGCTGGCCGCGAAGCGCCGCCAGCGGATCGTGGTGGCCGTCTCGGCCGTCGTCGTGCTGGCCCTCGCGGGCGGTACCGCGCTGGCGATCGGCTCGGCGTCCGGCAAGGACGGGAAGCCGGCCGCGGCCGGTGCGCCCGCGCCGACCGAGCTGGTCGTGCCGGCGAACGCCTCCGGCCCGGACGGCACGGTGATCACCTACGGCAAGGCCGACGCCCCGCACACCATGGCGGTGTACGAGGACTTCCGCTGCCCGGTGTGCAAGCACTTCGAGGCGGCGAACGGCGAGACGGTCAAGAAGCTGACCGAGGACGGCTCGGTCAAGGTGGAGTTCCACCTGGCGGCCTTCCTGGACAAGAACCTCGGCGGCAAGGGCTCGCGCACGGCGCTGGCCGCGGCCGGGGCCGCGCTGAACGAGGGCGTGGACAAGTTCAAGCAGTTCCACGACGTGCTCTACGCAAACCAGCCCGACGAGCGCGAGGACGGCTTCGGTGACGTCGACCGCATCCTCGACCTGGCCGGCAGGGTGCCCGGCCTGAAGACGGACGCCTTCGTGAAGGCGGTCACCGACCGCACCTACGCGCCGTGGGCGGCGAAGGTCGCGGACGCGTTCAACGACAGCGGGGTCACCGGCACCCCCACGGTGACGGTGGACGGCAAGCCGATCAGCCTGTTCAGCGGCAAGGCCACCGTCACGCCGGAGCAGTTCACCGCGCAGGTGCGGCAGGCCGCCGGCCTCTGAGGCACGTCTGCCACGCAGGGCACCACCGGCCCGGCCGAACCCCGGCCGGGCCGGCTCCTCCCAGCCACCGGAGTGTGCTGCCACCATGACCGCCGCGACCCCCGTGCACCCGCCCCGCCCCGCCCCCGCCGCCGACCGGGCCCCGGTCGGCGCGGGCCGGGCGTTCTCCCTGCTGCTGTTCCTCGGTTCCCTGGTCGGGCTGGCCGCCTCGGCCGTCCTGACCTTCGACAAGCTCCGCATCCTCGAGAACCCCTCCTACGTCCCCAGTTGCAACCTCAATCCGGTGATCAGCTGCGGCTCGGTGATGCGCACCGAACAGGCGGAGGTCCTCGGCTTCCCCAATCCGCTGCTCGGGCTGGCCGCCTTCGGCGCGCTGGCGGCGATCGGAGCGGGGCTGCTGGCCGGTGCCGCGTACCGGCGGTGGTTCTGGCTGGGCCTGCACGCCGGCACCCTGCTGGGCGTGGTGTTCGTGCACTGGCTGGTGGACCAGGCGCTGTACGAGATCGGCGCGCTGTGCCCGTACTGCATGGTGGTGTGGGCGACGGTGGTGACGCTGTTCTGGTACACGACGCTGCACAACCTGCGGACCGGTGTGATCCCGGTCGGCCCCCGGCTGCGGCCGGTGGTGCGGGAGGCCGCGCGCTACCACTGGGCGCTGCCGGTGCTGTGGGCGGCGGTGATCGCGCTGCTGGTCCTCAACCGCTTCTGGTACTACTGGAGCACGCTCCTCTGACGGTGCGCCGCCCGGCGGCGGTGCCCGGTCAGGGCGTGCTCGGGGAACCCTGGCCGAACACCGCCCGGCGGTAGGCGTTGCGCAGGTCGGTGAGCGGCTGGATCCCGCGGTCGTAGTGCACCTTGTTGGTGAGCAGCAGCGCCCAGCGGCCGAGCCGCCGGGAGACCCAGAGGCCGGTGCCGGTGAAGCCGTAGTGGACGAAGGTGCCCTCGGCCGGCTCCGTGCCGGGGGCGTACAGCCAGGACAGGCCGCGGGCGGGCGCGAGGCCCCCGGTCTGCTCGCGCAGCGACTCGGCGATCCAGGGTTCGCCCCAGGGCGGCCCGGCCGGCGGGGCGAGCACCGCGGTGAGGAAGCGGGCGAGGTCGCGGGCGGTGGAGAAGGCCCCGGCGTTTCCGGAGACCCCGCCGAGCAGTCGCGCGGAGGGGTCGTGGACGACGCCGCACAGGTGGGCCCCGGTCCGCTCGTCGTACTCGGTGGGTGCGGTGCGGTCGGCCTCGGCGGGGTCGAGCGGCCCGTACCGGGTGTCGGTCATGCCGAGCGGCCGCCAGACCTGGCGGTCGGCGAGCCGGTCGAGCGGGGCGCCGCCGAGGTCCTCGACGAGGTGGCCGAGCAGCACGGCGGCGCGGTCGGTGTACTCGACGGCCGTCCCGGGCGGGCGGTGCAGCGGGGCGGCGATCACCCCGGCCCGGATCGCCGCGAGGTCGCGTCCGTAGCGCTGCTCGAAGCCGGTGTACGGGAGCATTCCCGCGGTGTGGGCGAGGAGTTGACGTACCGTCACCACGCCGACGGGGTGCCCGGCGGCAGGCGGCCACCACCGGCCGAGGGGCTCGTCGAGCGGGAGCCGGCCGGCCTGCCACAGCGCCCCGGCACAGGGCCAGAGCGCGACGACCTTGGTGAGGCTGGCGAGGTCGTACCGGGTGTCCGGGCCGGCCGCGAGCCGGGCGTGCCGGCCCCGGCCGAGCACGCCGTGGGCGCCGCCGCCGATCCGGCCTCGGGCGTCGCCGACGGCCCACACGGCGCCGGCGCCGACGGTGCGGGCGCCGTCGGCGACCAGCCGGTCGAGCTCCCCGCCGGGCGCGGCCAGGGCGGGGAGCCGCTCGGCTCCGGGTGCTCGGTGGCTCATCCGTCCCCCTCGGAGGTGTCGGGGGAGCCTACCCGGCGGGCGGGCGGATCAGGCCGTCGCGGACAGTTCCTTGCCGAGGCAGATGCTCATCGGGTGTTCGCGGTAGATGCCGAACTTCCGGATCGCCGCGTACCCCTCGGACTCGTACAGCGCCACGGCCTCCGGCTGCTCGGTGCCGGTCTCCAGGATGGCCCGGGTGAGCCCGGCCTCGACGGCGGTCCGCTCCAGGTGGCGCAGCACCGCCCGGGCCAGGCCGCGGCCGCGGGCGGCCGGGATCACGAACATCCGCTTGATCTCCGCGTCACCGTCGCGCACCCCGTCCGGCCCGGCCTGCTTGGCCCGCCAGCCGCCGCAGGCGACCGGCCGGCCCCCCAGGTAGGCGATCAGGAACAGTCCGGACGGCGCCTCGAAGTCCTCGGCGTGCATCACGGTCTCGTCGGGGTCGCCGTAGCGGCGGACGTACTCCTGCTGGACCTCCGCCGAGAGGGCCTGGGCATCGGGGTGGGCGTAGCCGGTGACGCGGAACTCGACGGTGTCCGCCGCCGCGGTGGTGCTCTTCATGAGGAAAGAGCCTACGGCGGGGAGTCAGCGGGCCTCGAACCGGGCGACCAGGTCGTCCTTGCCGAACATCCGGGCGGTGTCGAGCGCGTTCGGAGTGCCGGCGGCCGGGTCGGCACCGCCGGCGAGCAGGACGGTCAGCACGTCCTCGGCGCCCTTGAAGACGGCGCCGGCGAGCGGGGTCTGACCGCGGTCGTTGGCGAGGTTCGGGTCGGCGCCGCGCTGCAGCAGGGCTTCCACGGTGGCGGCGTGGCCGTGGTAGGCGGCGAGCATCAGCAGGGTGTCGCCGCGGTCGTTGGTGAGGTCGGCGGGCGCGCCGGCGTCGACGTAGGCGGCCAGGGTGTCGGTCTCGCCGGCCCGGGCCGCGTCGAAGAGCTTCCCGGCGAGCGCGATCACCTCGGCGTCGGGGGCGTCGGCGGGCTGCTGGTGAGCGTCGGTCATGGCGGCGGCCTTTCCGGTCTGCGGGTGGAGGGTGCTGCGCGTACCGCACCGTAGCGGCCGGGCGGCGGCGCGGGCCAGCGTGCGTCCGGATTCCGGACGGCGCCCGGCCGGTGCGACACGTGTGCCGGAACGCTCCGGGGCCGTTCGGGCGAACTTCCCCGACCGCCGGGAAACCCCCGCCCCCCGCGGCGGGAATGCCTCGCCGCGCCGAAACGGCGCGGATACGGCCCCACCCGGGCCGGTTCGCATACCTCCGTCCGGACTCCAGGACGGTATCGGGGCGGGAAACCACCCATTTGCCCCGTTCCATCATCTATTACTTTTTGTCACGATTAAGGCACTTTCCGTGACACCGTCCCTGTCCCCCTCCCCGAGGAGCAGAGCGTGATCCTCTCGATTTCCGGCATCGTCCTGTTCGGCACCATCGCCTTCCTGTTCTTCCGCAGGGACGGACTAAAGGTCTCCCACGCCATCGTCTGCGCCCTCCTCGGCTTCTACATCGCCGGCTCCTCGATCGCCCCGAGCATCACCGCGGGCGGCGCCAGCCTGGCGAGCCTGCTCGGCGGCCTGAGGTTCTAGGGCGCGTCACTCCCCCGTACGGGCCCGGGCGCGGATCCCACCGCCCCGGGCCCCGTCGTACCACCGGCCCCGCCCCCGCCACCCCACCCGTCCCACCCGCCCGGGGAG
Source organism: Kitasatospora sp. NPDC051705 (assembly GCF_044453265.1). Lineage (NCBI taxonomy): Bacteria > Bacillati > Actinomycetota > Actinomycetes > Kitasatosporales > Streptomycetaceae > Kitasatospora > Kitasatospora sp. NPDC051705. The sequence goes on from NZ_JBITCO010000009.1 coordinate 17,815, forward strand.
TCAAGGAATGCCGCTCAACCGCCACCTCAGCAAGGGTCGCGAGATCGCCCGGACCGCCGGGGACCACGCCTCCGACATGTTCGCCCCGCTCTCCGTGATCGGCCGCGGACTGCGCCACCACGCCGGCTGGACCAAGGACCGCTGGCAGACCACCCCCAAGGAGCGCCGCGGCCCGACGCTGTTCCTGGTCGCCGCCATGGCGGTCGGCGTCTACCTGCTGCCGCACGGCCTGCTGTTCGCGCTGATCGCCCTGATGGCCAGCGCCGCCTGGGCCGGCCGGGCCCCCAAGGCGGCCCCGGCACCGGCCGCCCCGGACGTCGCCGACGTCAAGCTCGGCGCGCTCTACGCGGCGCTCACCCCCTACCTGTGCGGCCCCGAGGACGCCAACCCGCTGTACCACTTCGAGGGCAGCTACAAGGACGCCTTCGGCTCCTGGGAGTTCGACGCCGAGGGCCGGCTCTCCCGGCTGGAGCTGGGCTACCCGGCGTACTTCACCGACACCGAGCCCACCGCCCGGGCCCGGATCGAGCAGGTCGTCCAGGGCAAGGCCGGCCGGGCCCGGGAGTACCGCTTCGACTGGGACGAGGAGTCCAACCGGCTGCGGATCGCCGCGCTCACCCCGCTGCCCACCGACATCGTCGCCCAGCGCTTCGTGGCCGCCCCCGGCGAGATCGTGCTCGGCTTCACCGACGAGGACGGCACCGCCCGCACCATCCCGGTCTCCCGGGGCGGCGCGATCGCCCAGCAGCCGCCGGTGGTCTGGCGCACCGGCCCCCGTTCGGCCGAGCCGCACCTGCTGGCGCTCGGCGTCACCGGCTACGGCACCTCCAGCCTGATCCGCTCCGTCGCGCTCCAGGCCCTGCCGTACGCCGACCTGGTGGTCATCGACGGCGCGGGCACCGGCGAGCACGCCTGCCTGGTCAACCGGCCCGGCGTGCACACGGTGGAGACCAGCCTGCACGGCGCACTCGCCGCCCTGGAGTGGGCCGTGCAGGAGACCGACCGCCGGCTCGCCGCGCTGAACGCCTCCCGGCACGCCGGCACCGCCCCGCCCGAGGACGTCACCCGGCCGCTCTGGCTGCTGCTGGACCACCCGACCGAGCTGAGCGAGCTCGCCCACGCCGAGGGCCGGCCGGACCCGCAGGACCTGCTCGAACTGCCGCTGCGGCACGGCCGCGCCGCCCGGGTCACCGTGGTCATCGCCGACGACCTCGAGGCCCGGGACCGGATCACCCCGACCGTGCGGGCCACCACCCGGGCCCGGGTGGTGCTCGGCCCCGCCGGCCCCGAGGAGGGCCACGCCGCGCTCGGCGCCCCGCTCGACATCGTGCCCGCCGCGCACGCCCCGGTCGGCCGCGGCTACGCCCGGATCGGCAACGGCGCGCCCGTCCGGCTCCAGGTGCCCACCACCGTCGACCCGCTCGACGACGAGGCCCCGGCCCCGCTGCGGGACGCGGTGATCGCCCTGCTGCCGCACCGCGACACCCGGACCGAGGCCGCCGCCGACCTGCCGCCCCGGCCGGAGCACCCGCCGACGGCCCTGCGGGCCGACGGATCGCCGCTCACCCTGCCGGTCGCCCTCGGCAAGGACGAACCGATGATCCGTTCCCGTCCGATCTCGTAACCGCCCGGGGACGGGGGCGGCGACGGGCGTCGAATCCCGTCCCGGTACGCTCGTGGTGGAAAGGCCGACCGATCACCAGATGTGAAATAGGTGACACCTGGGGTGATATCCGCGGCCAGATGTGACAAATCGGGCGCCGGTGGGTACAAACAGGGGCGGCACGACAGACGACGCATGTCCCGGGACGGGAATCTTCGTCGGAAGCCGAGCGTTGACCGAACGACGAAGAACAGCGACCACTAGTCCTGTGGGCCATAAGCCCGGGAGGCACGATTCATGAGCGAGCGAGCTCTCCGCGGCACGCGACTCGGGGCCACTAGCTACGAGACCGACCGCGGTATCGATCTGGCTCCCCGCCAGACCGTCGAGTACGCATGTCAGAACGGACACCGATTCGAGGTTCCTTTCTCGGTCGAGGCGGAGATCCCCGCGACCTGGGAATGTCGCTTCTGTGGCCAGGAGGCAGCACTTCTCGACGGCGACGAGCCGGAGGAGAAGAAGGTCAAACCCACGCGCACCCATTGGGACATGCTGATGGAGCGCCGGACGCGCGAGGAGTTGGAGGAGGTGCTGGCCGAACGGCTGGCCGTGCTCCGCTCCGGCGGGATGAACCTCGCGGTGCATCCGCGGGACACCCGCAAGAGCGCCTGATCTCTCTCCCGCCACGGCGGGAGGACGCGAAAAGGGACCCTGGTCACCAGGGTCCCTTTCGCGTCCTCCGGCCCCGCCCGGGGCGGGCCGCCCGGCCGCCGGACGGCCCGCCGGGCGCGGCCGTTCGGGCTGGAGGAGCGGAGGGGGCGGAGGGGGAGGATCGGATCAGCCGGCGATCGGCGGCCGGTAGGTGGTGTCCGGGCCCTGCTGGTCCCGCGGAGCGGCGCCCGGCTCCACCACCTCGCCCTGGATCACCTTGCCGTCCGGGCGGTGGATGCGCAGCTGCTCCTGCAGCCGCATCGCGTCCGCGAACGGGGCGGACCCGGCGGCGGCGGTGCTGCGCAGGGCCTTGTCGGCCACCCGGCGGCCGGCCGCCCGCCACAGCGCCCTGGTCGGCGGGAAGAGCAGGGTCAGCGCCAGCGCGTCCGACAGGAAGCCCGGGACGATCAGCAGCACGCCGGCCAGCACCGTCATGCTCGTCCCGGTCTGCGGCTGCTGGGACTTCGGGTCCTTGCTCTGCTCGATCGCCGCGGACAGCGCCTTCAGCCCGGCCCGCTTGATCAGCGAGCCGCCGATCAGCGCGCCCGCGACGAGCAGCAGCAGCACGACGAATCCGCCCAGCCACGAGCCCACTTGGACCAGCAGCCAGATCTCCAGCACCAGCCAGGCGGTGATCAGCAACGGCAGCAGCCGGCGGAGCCTTCCGCGCGGGGCCGGACGGGTGGGGGCGGCTTGCTCGGTCACGGTACGGATCCACTCCAGGCGGTGCTCTGCGCGCCGCACGGGAGGTCCGGGCCGGCTACGGCACCACCTGGTCCAACGAATCCGTCGCGGCCGGTGTTCCGGCGGCGGCCCTGCGGCGGCGCCCGACCAGTACGCCCGCGCCGCAGGCCAGCAGGCCCGCGACGGCCAGCGTCCACTCCGGCGCGGCACCGACCCGGTCCGCCACCGTGGTGCCGTCGCGCAGCGGGACCGTCGCCGACAGCTCGGCCGGCGTCAGCTCCTCGGTGCGCTGCTGCACCGTGCCGTCCGGGGAGATCACCGCGCTGATGCCGCTGGTCGCGGCGATCAGCACGGCCCGCCCGTGCTCGACGGCGCGCAGCCGGCTCATCGCGAGCTGCTGCTCCGGCTGGCCGGTCCTGGCGTAGGTCGCGTTGTTGGTCTGGACGACCAGGACGCGGGCGCCGCTGTCCACGGTGTCCCGGACGATCTCGTCGTAGGCGACCTCGAAGCAGATCACGTCGCCGATCCGGGCCGGGCCGAGCTGCATCACGCCGTTGTGGTCGCCGGGGTAGAAGTCCCGGGCGACCCGCTGGAGGCGGGTGATCACCTTCATCAGCTGGGCGCGGAACGGCACGTACTCGCCGAACGGGACGGGGTGCTGCTTGGTGTAGGAGGCGCCCGGGCCGGTCTTCGGGTCCCACACGATGCCCTCGTTCTGGACGTGCTGGGCGTCCGGGCCGTCCACCAGGGTGCCGACCAGGGTGGGCACGCCGACGGTCTTCACCGCCTGGTCGATCCGCTGGTAGGCGAGCGGGTCGCTGAACGGGTCCAGGTCGGAGGAGTTCTCCGGCCAGATCACGATGTCCGGGCGCTCGACCCTGCCGGCCCTGATGTCCGCGGCGAGGCGCTCGGTGGCCACCGCGTGGTTGTTCAGGACCATCATCGGTCGGCCGAGGAAGTCCATGCCCGGGTTGGGCACGTTGCCCTGCACGATGGCGACCTTCACGGTGTCGGCCGCCGCGGTCGGCACCGGCACCAGGTAGCCGGCCAGCAGCGCGGCCACCGCGCCCAGCGCCGCCAGCGCGGCCGCCTTCGGGGCCCGGCCCGGCCCGCGCAGGCGCAGCGCCGCCCAGGCCAGGAGGGCGCCGGAGAGGGCGACCGCGAAGGTCACCAGCGGGGCGCCGCCGAGCGCGGCCAGCGGGGTGTACGGGGTCGCCGTGTTCGCGAAGGCCAGCCGCCCCCACGGGAAGCCGCCGAGCGGCAGCCGGTCCCGGGCCCACTCCTGGGTGATCCACAGGCAGGCCGCCCACAGCGGCCAGGCCGGCAGCCGGGAGGTCAGTGCCAGCCCGCTGCCGAGCACGGCGAGGAACAGCGCCTCCACGACCGACAGGCCGACCGTCGCGTCCCAGCCGACCACCCGCAGCCAGCTGAGCAGCATCAGGAAGAACGGCAGGCCGAAGGCGAAGCCCGTCCAGGCCGCCTGGCGGGCGGTGCGGCCGCGGGTGAGCAGCGAGAGCGCGGCGACGCCCAGCAGCGAGAGCGGCCACAGGTCGAAGGGCGGGAAGGCGAGCGCCAGCAGCAGTCCGGCCAGCGCGGCCAGGCCGGTGCGGGGCAGCCCGGCGCGGACCCGGGCGAGCGCGCGGGTGACCCGGCCGGGCGCGGGCGCCGGCTCGGCCGGCTCGGGTGCGGCCCCGGACCGCTCCTGGGTGACGGGCATGGCCACCGGCGCACCATCTTCCTGCGTGTTGCTGTTCGGACGCTGTCCGAAGAAGGTACCCCGGAACGCCAGGGAAGCGTGAGGTCAGGGTGATGGGCGACCGGCGGCCCGGGGGCGGCCCCGCGCCCCCTGCCCCGGGCCCCGGGCCCGCTGGTCAGCGGGCGGCGTAGCGGATCGGGCCGAGCGGCCACCGGCCGGCGAGCCAGGCGGACACGGCGCGGTGCAGCGGGGCGTCCAGGTGGGCCCGGTCGGCCCGGACCCAGGAACTGACGTTCACGACCGCCGGGTCCTCGCGGTCCCGGCAGACGTAGACGCAGCCGATCACCTCGTCCCGGTCCGGCTCCAGGACGGTGTAGGCGAAGCCGGTCCGGGCGGCGAAGTCGGCCGCGTGCCGGCGCAGGTCGGCGAGGTTCCGTTCGAGGGTCATCCCGGTGACGGGCGGCCAACGGCGGCCGGCGAAGCCGGGGGTGGCCCGGATGTGCGCGATGCTGCCCGTCCAGGCGGCGTGGTCGGAGGCGTTGTGCTGCTCGCCCAGGGGCTCCAGGCGGAACTCCGGGGCGAGCAGCTCGCGCGGGACGGTGAAGTCGGCGGGCACCAGTGGGTCGGTCGTCATACCGGCCAACCTAGGGGCCGGCTTCCGAACCACCGGCCCGGGGGGATTTCAGGCCCGGTGGACGGTGCGGCCGCGGACGACGGTGCGCAGGCAGGCCGGCAGCGGGCGCCCGGGGGTGAGGTCGGGCAGGCCGGGGGTGCCGGAGCGCGGATCGGTGGACCAGCCGGCCACCCGGGAGTCCGGGGCCTGCACGACCAGCTCGTCGGCGGCCCAGATCGCGTAGCTGGCGACGGCCCCGGGCACGAGCACGCCGTCCTGGTCGCGGCCGATCGCGCGCCAGCCGCCGCGGGTGTGCGCCGTGAAGGCGGCGCGGACGGAGATCCGGTGCTCCGGGGTGCGGTGGAAGGCCGCGGCGCGGACGGTGCCCCAGGGGTCGAGCGGGGTGACCGGCGCGTCCGAGCCGAACGCCAGCGGGACGCCGGCCCGCAGCAGGGCGGCGAAGGGGTTGAGCGCGGCGGCCCGCTCGGCGCCGAGGCGCCGGACGTACATGCCCTCCGGGCCGCCCCAGGCGGCGTCGAAGGCGGGCTGGACGGAGGCGGTCAGGCCGAGCTCGGCGAAGGCCGCGATGCTCTTGTCGTCCAGCGCCTCGGCGTGCTCGACCCGGTGGCGCAGGGCCCTGACCCGGGCCGCGCCGACCCGCTCGCCGGCCGCCCGGACGCCGTCGACGACGGCGGCCACGGCCGCGTCGCCGATGGCGTGGAAGCCGGCCTGGATCCCCGCCTCGGTGCAGGCCGCCACGTGGTCGGCGACCTGCTCGGCGGTCAGGTAGGCGGTGCCGGTGTGCTCGGCGTCCGCGTACGGGGTGTGCATGCAGGCGGTGTGCGAGCCGAGCGCGCCGTCCACGAAGAGGTCGCCGCCGGCACCCACCGCGCCGAGCCGAGCGGCCGTCTCGACGCCGCCCAACTCTCCCCAGTAGCCGAACACTTCGGGACCGTCGCCCTCGGCGGCCAGGGCCAGCAGGGCGCTCAGGTCCGCCTCCGAGGAGATCTGCGGGCCGGCGCACTCGTGCAGCGCGCCGATGCCGAGTTCGGCGGCCCTGGCGAGGGTGGCCCGCTGGGCCCGGCGCCGCTGCGAGGGCGTCAGGCGGGCCAGCGCGGTCTGCCGCACGGCGTGGTGGGCGTCCTTGGTGAGCGGGCCCTCCGCCGCGTACCCGGCGCACTCGGCCAGGCCGGTGGTGAGCGCGCGCAGCGCGGTGGTGGCGAGCGCGGAGTGCACGTCGGTGCGGGAGAGGTAGAGCGCGGCGCCGCGGGCGGCCGCGTCGAGTTCGGCGAGCGTGGGCGGGCGGCCCTCGGGCCAGCCGGTCTCGTCCCAGCCGTGGCCGAGCAGCACCCCGTCGGCTTCGCCCCGCTCCTCGACGAAGGCGGTGACGGCGGCGAGGGCGGCGGCCAGCGAGGGGCTGCCGGTGAGGTCGAGGCCGGTGAGCGCCAGGCCGGTGGCGGTGGCGTGCACGTGGGCGTCGACGAAGGCGGGGGTGACCAGGGCGCCGTCCAGCTCGACGATCTCGTCGGCCGTCGCGGCGTACGCCTCGGCGGCGCCGTCGCTGCCGACCCAGGCGACGTGCTCGCCCTCGACGAGCATCGCGGTGGCGAAGGGGTCGGCGGGGCTGTAGACGGCGCCGCCGCGCAGCAGGACGGTTCGTGGGCCGCTCCGGCCCGAGGACGGGCGCGGGGGGAGGGTGCGTTCGGTCATGCCGCCAAGTCTGCACCCGCGGGGTTCGCCCTCAGAGCTTCGGGGGTCGGGCCTCGTAGGGGGTGGAGAGCACGACGGTGGTGCGGGTGGAGACGCCGGCCGCGCTGCGGATGCGGGCGAGCAGGTCCTCCAGGTCGCCGGGGGCACCGACGCGGACCTTGAGGATGTAGTTCTCGTCACCGGCGACGCTGTGGCAGGCCTCGATCTCCGGGAGGCCGGCCAGCCGTTCGGGGGTGTCGTCCGGGGCGCTCGGGTCGAAGGGCTTGACCGAGATGAACGCGGTCAGCGCGAGGTCGACGGAGTCCGGGTCGATGATCGCGGTGTACCCGCGGATCACCCCGCGCTGTTCCAGGCGGCGCACCCGCTGGTGCACCGCCGAGGTGGACAGGCCGGTGGCCTTGCCCAGGTCCGTGTAGCTCATCCGGCCGTCCTCGAGGAGCAGCTGGACGATGCGTTGGTCGAGGTCTTCCACAGTGCGCAAACCTACCCGGTCGGGGCACGGGGGGCGCACGCGGCGTCACGCAACGCCCCGGCCCGGGGCGCGCCCCCGGCTTCCGGTCAAGGGCGCACGGGGGCGATCCGGTGGGCGGCCGGGGCGACGGCGGGTGTCCGCACGGCACATGCCGGGTGAATGTGGCGTCCGATGTGGCCAAGGACACACCCGGTGCATCACGGTGCACCTGACCGCAGGGTTATGAGCCCGGATCACAGGGAAGTGCTGGTTGTGGCCCCGGGCGACCACGCCGGGCCCGATCCGAGGGGGATCCTCATGCCGACTGACCAGCGTGCCCTGGGCGCCGACGAGACCGACGATACGACCGGCCGCGACGACCTCGCGGTCGATCACGACCTCGCGCCGGGCGTCGACCCGGGCGAGGCCGACACCTGGGACATCTTCCGGGTGCACTGCCCCGAGTGCCGCCGCCCGATCGCCCTGGTGGCCGACGAGGAGCGGCTGCCGCAGCACGCGCTGCTGCCAACGGCCTGGAACCCCTTCGCCCCCGCGCTCTGCCCGGGTTCGGGCACGCCGACCGACGACCTGGCCGAGGTGGAGACCCCGGACGACGCCCAACCGACCGGCCTGGCCGCACTGTTCGCGCTCCCCACCGAACTCGACTGGCGCACCCAGCCGTTCTCGCACGCGGTGGCGCACCGGCCGGTGCGCACCGCCGCCGTCACCCCGGTGATCCCCGAGCAGCGCCGCCGCCTCGTCCGCCGCTGACCCGCCGGGGCCCGGCCCCGGCCCGGACACGCCTCCGGCCGTCACTCCGCACCCTGGAGTGACGGCCGGAGGCCGTTCGGGAGGTCAGCCCTCGGTCCCGCCGGGCCGGCCCCGGTTCGGCGGGCCGGCCGGCGGTTCGGGGGGCGGGCCGGCGGTTCGGGAGGCAGGCCGGCGGTTCGGGAGGCAGGCCCGCGGTTCGGGAGGCAGGCCCGCGGTTCGCGGGAGGTCAGCCCTTGGTGAGGTGGCGGCCGATCACTAGGCGCTGGATCTGGTTGGTGCCCTCGACGATCTGCAGCACCTTCGCCTCGCGCATGTAGCGCTCGGCCGGGAAGTCCTGGGTGTAGCCGTAGCCGCCGAGGACCTGGACGGCGTCGGTGGTCACCCGCATCGCGGCGTCGGTGCAGAACAGCTTCGCCATCGCCGCCTCCTTGGAGAACGGCCGGCCCGCGTCCCGCAGTCGGGCGGCGGACAGGTAGAGCGCGCGCCCGGCCTCGATCTGGGTGGCCATGTCGGCGAGCATGAAGGACAGGCCCTGGAAGTCCGCGATCGGGCGGCCGAACTGGCGGCGGGTGCGCGCGTAGTCCACCGCGAGGTCGAGCGCGGCCTGCGCGACGCCGACCGCACAGGCGGCGATGCCGAGGCGGCCGGAGTCGAGCGCGGCGAGGGCGATCTGGAAGCCCTGGCCCTCCTCGCCGATCAGCCGCTCCCGCGGCACCCGGGCGCCGTCGAAGTGCAGCTGCGCGGTGGGCGAGGACTTCATGCCCATCTTGTGCTCCGGCGGCGCGGCCGACAGGCCCTGCACGTCGCCGGGGAGCAGCAGGCAGCTGATGCCCTTGGGGCCCTCGCCGCCGGTGCGCACCAGGGCGCTGTAGAAGTCCGCCTGACCGCCGTGCGTGATCCACGCCTTGGTGCCGTTGACCACGTAGGCGTCGCCGTCGAGGTCGGCGCGGGTGCGCAGCGCGGCGGCGTCCGAGCCGGACTGCGGCTCGGAGAGGCAGTAGGCCCCGAGCTGTTCGCCGGAGAGTATCCCGGGCAGCCACTGCGCGCGCTGCTCCTCGGTGCCGAAGCCGGCCAGCGCGTGGCAGGAGAGGGTGTGCACGCTCACGCCGAGGCCGACGGCGAGCCAGCCGGCCGCGAGCTCCTCCAGCACCTGCAGGTACACCTCGTAGGGCTGCTCGCCGCCGCCGTACTTCTCGTCGTACGGGAGGGAGAGCAGGCCGGCCTCGCCGAGGGTGCGGAAGACCTCCCGCGGGAAGCGCCCGGCGGCCTCGTCCTCGGCAGCGCGGGGCTGCAGCTCCCGCTGGACCAGGTCCCGGGTGAGGCTCAGCAGCTCGCGGGCCTCCTCGCTGGGCAGCTGGCGCTCCACGGCTTTCGCGGGGGACGGGGTCATGGCGGCGGTCGCCTCCTCGATCGGGCGCCGGGACCGTGGTGTGGCGGGTCCGGCGCGGGTGTGGCAGGTCGGCCCGACCGGCACCGGATTGCGGTGAACGGCCGTTCACAGGCGGGGCGCTGCGAAGTATGCCGGAAACCGGCGGCTCCGTCACGATCGGTCTGGTGGAACTGGCCGGAGTGGTTGGCTACGGCACCGTAGGGTTGCCGTTGTGGCTGCTTCCGGAACCCCCGCCTCCGCCGTCCCGCCCGAGTACGGCCCCGCGATGGGCGCCCTCGCGGCGGAGCTGCGCGCACTGCCGCCGTCCTGCGGCCCGGTGCGGCTGGTCGCGGTGGACGGGCACGCGGGCTCCGGCAAGACCACCTTCGCCGGGCGGCTGTCCGCGGCGCTCGACGGGGCGCCGGTGGTCCACCTCGACGACCTGGCCACCCACGCCGAGCCGTTCGGCTGGACGGAGCGGCTGCGCGAGCAGGTGCTGGAACCGCTGGCGGCGGGCCGGGGCGCCGCGTACCGGGTGTACGACTGGACGCTGCGCCGCTTCGAGGGGACGGCCCCGGTGCCGGCCGCCCCGGTGGTGCTGGTGGAGGGCGTCGGGGCCGGACGGCGGGCGGTGCGGCCGTGGCTGGCCCGGGTGATCTGGATGGAGCTGGACGCCGGTGCGGCCCGCCTCCGGGGCGAGCGGCGGGACGGTCCGGAACTGGCCGATTTCTGGGCGGACTGGGCCCGGGCCGAATCGGCGCATTTCGCCGCGGACCCGAGCCGCCCGCACGCGGCGACGAAGGTCGACGGGGTGACCGGACGAATCACGCCGGGCACCGTCGGTGAACCTTCAACAAGCCCTTGACCTGCGGTATCGCCAGGACTTAGGTTCTCCTCAGCTGCCGGAACGGGATGTTCCGGCCGCCTCGGACCCGGCGCCCCCGGCTTGTTCCCCCGTGAGTCGGGGGCGCCGTCCGGTCCCCTTCCGAATCCCGCTCCCCCACCGCCGGAACGAGCCCGCACCCGCTCAACGGCCGCGCGCGCGATCGCATTTGACCCCGTGCGGCACCCTTCCGGATCAGCTCCGCCCCGGTACGATTCCTGGCAGGCGCATATGCGCCCGGGGGCATCCGACCACCGGCCCGGCAGCGCGAAGGCGACCGCCACCGAGCCCCGGGCCACACCGCGGGGGGCGTGAGTGACGACGGTGGACAGTTCCGACAGCAACGCGGGCGGCCCGGACCTGCTCGCCGACCGCGCCTGGCTGCGTGCCATGGACGCCTACACGGCCGGCGCGTACGCGCGCGCCGAGGAGGAGTTCCGTGCGGCCGTCCGGCTGGATCCGGGGATGGCCGACGCCTGGCTCGGCCTGCACGCGCTGCGCAGCGACACCTCGGCCGCACTGCTGGCCATGTACCGCAACCAGAAACGGTTCGGCGAACAGCGCCGCCGGCACCGACGCTCACTGAGCTCCTGGTACTGGCTCGGCTGGTGGGTGCAGCCCGTCCTGGAGGACGCCCGCGACCTGGCCCTGGCCCACGCCTCGCACTGGCTGGACGGCCGGCACCTGGCCGAGCTGGACCGCGCGCTGGAGCAGTGCCCGGCCCCCAGCGAGGACCCGTCCGCCCAGTTCCTCTACGCCTGCCGCTCCTACCTGCTGAAGGACTGGGAACAGCTGATCCGGGACACCGACCGGCTGCTGGACGACCCGCTGCTCGGCATCGAGGCCGGCCTGTTCGCCGGCATGGCCCGCGTCCGGCTGGACATGTGCGCCCAGGCCCAGGCCCCGCTGGCCGCCTCGCTGGCCCGCTGCCGCTCGGAGCAGCCGCAGCGCAAGGAGCTGCGGTACTGGCTGGCCCGGGCCTACGAGGGGGCCGGGCGCAGTGCCGCCGCACTGCCGCTCTACCGGGCGGTGCACCGGGCCGACCCGGTGTTCATGGACACCGCGGCCCGGCTGGCCGCGATCGCGGCGGAGGACGGCCTCGCGGACGGACTCACCGACGGCCTCGCGGACGGCCTGCTGACCGGCGGCCCGCCGGCCGGCGGCAGATCCGCCGGGATCGAGGAACTCGGGCCGGAGGGGGCGGAGTTCCAGGACGGCACGGGGTACGCCGGGGCCGGCGGCTTCGACGACGGCGCCACCGGGTTCACGGGCTTCGCCGACCCGGCCGACCTCGCCGCGGAGTCCGGGGAGTCCGGGTACCCCGACCCGGCCGGGTACCCCGAGGGGGCCACCGCGTACACCGAGGGGCCGGCCTTCACCGGCGGGACGGGCTTCGGGGACGGCCCGCCCCGGAGCGACGGCCCGCCGACGGGCGCCGCACCGCAGGCGGCCGGCGAGCGGTCCGGGGCGCCGGCCGGCTCCGCCGCCCAGGCGCCGCTCCCGGTCCACGCCGAGGCCCAGCCGCGGGCGGCCTCCCCGACGGCCGCCCAACCGGTCGACGACGAACACGAGTTGGACGCCGCACTGGCCGAACTCGCGCTGATGGTGGGCCTGGAGCCGGTCAAGCGCCAGGTCCGGGCGCTGTCCGCGCAGCTGCGGATGTCCCGGCTCCGGGCCGCGCAGGGCCTGCCCGTCCAGCCGCCCAAGCGCCACTTCGTCTTCTCCGGGCCCTCCGGCACCGGCAAGACCACCGTGGCCCGGATCCTCGGCCGGGTCTTCCACGCCCTCGGGCTGCTCTCCGGCGACCACCTGGTCGAGGCCCAACGGGCCGACCTGGTGGGCGAGTTCCTCGGACAGACCGCGGTCAAGGCGAACGAGCTGATCGACTCCGCCCTGGACGGCGTGCTGTTCATCGACGAGGCCTACAGCCTCTCCAACTCCGGCTACACCAAGGGCGACGCCTACGGCGACGAGGCGCTCCAGGTGCTGCTGAAGCGCGCCGAGGACAACCGCGACCGGCTGGTGGTGATCCTGGCCGGCTACCCCGAGGGCATGAACCGGCTGCTGGCCACCAACCCCGGCCTCAACTCCCGGTTCACCACCCGGGTGGACTTCCCCAGCTACCGCCCGAGCGAACTGACCGCGATCGGCGCGGCCCTGGCCGGCCGGGACGGCGACGGCTGGGACGAGGACGCGGCCGAGGAGCTCGCCAGCATCTGCACCCACGTGGTCCGCGAGGGCTGGATCGACGAACTGGGCAACGGCCGGTTCATCCGCACCCTGTACGAGAAGTCCTGCGCCTACCGCGACCTGCGGCTCTCGCTGCTGCGCGAGCCGCCGGGCCGCGAGGACCTGGCGACCCTGCGGCTGCCCGACCTCGTCCAGGCCTACGGGGAGCTGATCGACGGCCGCGGCTGAGACCTGCTCCGCGTTGCCGGGCCCCGGCTCCGCGCGGCCGGTCCACGGCTCCCGGGGGTGCTATCGGCCCCGGGGCCGAGAGGGGTTCCCCGCGGCCGGACCCGGCTCCCGGGGCCGGGGCTCAGCCCTGCAGCAGCGCCGCCTCGCGCTCCGGGTCCAGCCCGACCTTCGGGCGGTCGGCGCGCTGCGGGGCACCGCCGCCGAGCGACCGCAGCCAGGCCCAGGTGTCCTCGACCGTCTCGGCCACCGGGCGGCAGCGCAGCCCGGCCGCCACCGCCCGCTCCACCGACGCGCCGTGCAGGAAGTCGTACAGCTCCCCGGGCGCCAGCCAGACCGGCAGCTCCGTCCACGGTTCCACCCCGGCCGCCAGGATGCGCTCGGGGTCGGTCCAGCGCAGCCGCGCGTCCGAGCCGGTGGCCCGCACGCAGGCCTCCAGCAGCCCGCCCATCGTGGTGTGCCCGGCCGGGCTGACCACGTTGTAGGCCCCGCCGAGCCGGGCCGCCGCGGCGTCCAGGGTCCAGCTCGCCAGGTCGCGGGCGTCGACGTACTGCAGGGCGAGGTCACGCGGACCGGGGGCGAGCACCGGGCCGCCGCGGGCAATCCGGTTCAGCCACCAGGGCAGCCGGCCGACGTCCTCGTACGGGCCGAGGATCAGCCCGGCCCGGGCGAGCAGGGCGCTCCCGCCGAACTCCGCCTCCAGGGCCAGCTCGGCACCGCGTTTGGCCTCGGCGTACGGCGTCCCCTCCCCGGCGTCCGGGGAGGCCTCGACGACCCCCGCCGACTCGTCCGCCCCGGCCCCCGACGGGTAGGCGTACACGGAGCGGCTGGAGACGTAGGCGTAGTGCCCCACCCGGCCGTTCAGCAGGCGGGCGCTGTCGCGCACCGCCGCCGGGGCCCAGGACCAGGTGTCCACCACCGCGTCCCACTCCCCCGCGGCCAGCGCCGCGAGCCCGCCCTCGGCGGTGCGGTCGCCCCGCACCACCCGCACGCCCTCGGGCGCGGGCCGCGTGCCGCGGTTGAGGGCCGTCACCTCCCAGCCCCTGGCCAGCTCCTCCTCGGCGACGGCCCGTCCGACGAACTTCGTTCCACCCAGCAGCAGAAGCCTCATGCCGACCACCCTGCCCCGGGGTGGCCGGCATGGGAACGGCTCCCTGCTCTGGGCAGAATCGCCGACGGCGGACACGCCGTCGGCGGAACCGGGAACCTCAGGCGGCGGAGCGGTGGTCGGGGTCGTGCATCTCGCCCACCAGCTCCTCCAGCACGTCCTCCAGCGTGACCACGCCGAGCGTGCGCCCGTCCTGGTCCAGCACGGCGGCCAGGTGGCAGGTCGCCCTGCGCATCGCGCCCAGCGCGTCGTCCAGCGGGAGGCTGCCGCGCAGCACCGTGATCGGGCGCCACAGGCGGGCCGGGACCGGCGCGGACGGGTCGTCCACGTCGAGGATGTCCTTGAGGTGCAGGTAGCCCAGGTAGCCGTGGCCGGCCGGGTCGCCGTCGGTGACCGGGAAGCGCGAGAAGCCGGTGCGCAGCGCCAGCTCCTCGACCTCGGCGGCGGTCACCTTGGTGTCCACCGTGACCAGCTGCTCGGGCTTGAGCAGTACCTCGGTGACCGGGCGGTGGCCCAGCTCCAGGGCGTCCTCCAGGCGCTCCTGGCGGCCCTCGTCGAGCAGGCCCGCGTCCCGGGAGTCGACCAGCAGGTACATCAGCTGCTCGGTGGTGAACACCGACTCGACCTCGTCCCTGGCCTCGACCCGGAACAGCTTCAGCACGCCGTTGGCCAGCGAGTTCAGCATCCGGATGACCGGGGCGAGCCAGCGCGCCAGCCGGTCCAGCGGCGGGCCGAGCCAGAGCGCGGCCTTCTCCGGGCCGGCCATCGCCATGTTCTTCGGCACCATCTCGCCCATCACCATGTGGAGGAAGACCACGACGGCGAGCGAGATCCCGTAGGAGAGCGGGTGCATCAGGCCGGAGGGGACGCCGATCGCGTGGAACGGACCCTCCAGCAGGCTCGCGATGGTCGGCTCGGCGAGCGCACCGAGGCCCAGCGAGCAGACGGTGATGCCGAGCTGGGCCGCGGCCAGCATCGCGGACACGTTGGACAGGGCGTGCAGCACCGTGCGGGCGCGCTTGTGGCCCGCCTCGGCGAGCGGTTCGATCTGGCTGCGGCGCACCGACACCACGGCGAACTCGGCGCCGACGAAGAAGGCGTTGCCCAGCAGCAGCAGGACGGCGACGGCCAGTTGGAGCGCGGTCATCGGTCGTCCCCGTCGTTGTCGTCGAACACGGACGGAGCGCTGGTGCGCTCCACCCGGACCTGGCTGGTGCGGTGCCGGTCGACACCCGTCACGGTGAAGCGCCAGCCCGGCAGCACCGCCTGCTCACCCACCGCGGGCAGCTTGCCGAGCAGGTCGGCGACCAGGCCGGCCAGGGTCTCGTACGGGCCGTCGGGGGCGTTCAGGCCGATGGCCTCCAGCTGGTCGATCCGGGCGCGGCCGTCGGCCTCCCAGACCGGCAGGCCGTCCACCGGGGGCAGCGGGAACAGCTCGGGGCGGTCCGCGGGGTCGTGCTCGTCCTGCACCTCGCCGACGATCTCCTCGACGATGTCCTCGACGGTGACGACACCGGCGGTGCCGCCGTACTCGTCGACCACGATGGCCATCGGCTGAAGGCGGCGCAGCCGGTCGAGCAGCCGCTCGGCGGGCAGCGTCTCGGGCACCAGCAGCGGCGCCGAGGCCAGCTCGGCCACCCGGACCAGGCCGCGCCGGGCGGCCGGGACGGCCAGCGCGTCCTTGAGCGTCACGATGCCGGTGACCTCGTCCAGGCTGTCGGCGTAGACCGGGAAGCGGGACAGGCCGGTGGCGCGGGTCAGGTTGACCACGTCGGAGGCGGTGGCGTCGCGCTGCAGGGCGGCGACGTCGACCCGCGGGGTCATCACGGACTCCGCGGTGAGCTCGCCCAGGCCGAGGGTGCGGACGAACAGGGTCGCCGACTCCTCGTCTATCGCGCCGGCCTTGGCCGAGTGGCGGGCCAGCGAGACCAGTTCGGCCGGGGTGCGGGCGTGGTCCAGCTCCTCCTGCGGCTCGACGCCGAAGGCGCGCACCGTCCGGTCGGCCGCCCCGTTGAGGAAGCTGATCAGCGGGCGGCAGACGAAGGAGAAGGCCATGTGCGGGGCGGCGACCGCGCGGGCCACCTGGAGCGGGCGGGAGATCGCCCAGTTCTTCGGGACCAGCTCGCCGATCACCATCTGCACGACGGTGGCCAGCACCATGCCGACGATCACGGCGGTGCCGCGGGCGGCCGACTCGGGCACGCCGATGCCGGTCATGACCGGGCCGAGCAGGGTCGACAGCGCCGGCTCGGCGAGCATGCCGACCACCAGCGAGGTGACGGTGATGCCGAGCTGGGCGCCGGAGAGCTCGAAGGAGAGGTGCCGCAGGGCCCGGGAGACGCGGGCGGACTTGGCGTCGCCGCTCCCGGCGGAACGTTCCACCGCACCGCGTTCGACGGTCACGAAGGCGAACTCGGCCGCCACGAAGAGGCCGTTGGCGAGGATCAGCAGGAGGGCTGCGAGCAACAGCAGCCAGGCGGTGATCACAGTGCCGCCTGCCTTCCGCTCGGGGGAAGGTCGACGGCGTGGGTACTACCGGACGGATCGTCCATCGAGGGGGGGTGTCACTCCTCAGGTCGGGTCGGAAAGGGCGGGGACTTTGCCCCGCTTTTACCAGCGTAGACCATACCCGGGCGACGGTAGGAAGGGTGTTCGGACGCACCTGCCCCGGAATCCCAGGCCGGGTGGCGCTCCGGTCGAGGGCCGGACGGGGGCGGACGGGAGCCGGCCGGGAGCCGGCCGGGACGGGAGCCGATCGGGGTGGAGGGACCGCGGGGTGGAGGGCCGGACGGACCCCCGTCCCCTCGCGTCGCTCAGGCGGCGTGCTGCTCGACCAGGTCGCGCAGGGCGCGGGCGTCCGCGATGGCCTGGGCCTTGCCGACCCCGGACTGGATGCCGACCACGGCCAGCGAGGTGCCGTCGGCCAGGTCGAGGGTGGCCCACGGGTCACCCTGGCGGAAGTTGACCCGGACGATCTCCGCCCAGGCGAGCCGGCGACTGCGGACGAAGTTGACCACCGTCACGCCCTGCGCGTCGGCGCGGACCCGCGGGCGGGCCAGCATCAGGCCGACGGCCGCGAACAGCACGCCGCTGGACACCATCATGATCCGGTCGTTGAGCTGCCAGTTCGCCGGCAGCAGCACGGCCATCGCGGCGAACAGCACCACCAGCAGGGCGCAGACCGGCAGCAGCACGGCGCGGGTGCGGCGCGGCGCCCAGGTGACGGGGAACTCGACGGGCGGCGTGGACACGGGGGATCTCCGGTGGGTGCTTCGGGCGGTTCGACTGCGGCGGGCCGTCCGGCCGTTCCGGGGTGCTCGCAGCGATGGGGCGGGGGCGCCGCTCGGCGCCCCCGCCCCATTCAACCGTGTCTTACCCCGGTGACGACCGGCAGGTCAGAGGCGGCAGGCGTGGATGTTGGTGACCAGGATGGCGCGGGCGCCGATGCCCCAGAGGTCGTCCATGATCTGCTGCGCCTCCTTGCGGAGCACCATCGACCGCACCGCGACCCAGCCCTCGGTGTGCAGCGGGGAGACGGTCGGCGACTCCAGGCCCGGGGTGAGCGCCACGGCGGCGCCGACCTTCTCGGCACGGATGTCGTAGTCCATCAGCACGTAGCGGCGGGCCACCAGCACGCCCTGGAGGCGGCGCAGGAACTGCTCCACCGCCGGGTCGTCGCCCGCGCCCTTGGGCCGGATCACCACGGCGTCCGAGATCAGGATCGGCTCGCCGAAGACCTCCAGGCCGGCGTTGCGCAGGCTGGTGCCGGTCTCCACGACGTCGGCGATCACGTCGGCGACGCCGAGCTGGACCGCGGTCTCCACCGCGCCGTCCAGCTTGGTGACGGTCGCCTTCACGCCGTGGTCGGCCAGGTGCTGCTCGACCAGGCCGGTGTAGGAGGTGGCGATCCGCAGGCCCTCCAGGCCCTTCACGTCCTCGACGTCGACGCCCTCGGGGCGGGCGAATCGGAAGGTCGACCCGGCGAAGCCGAGGGCGAGCACCTCCTCGGCGTTGGAGTGCGAGTCGAGCAGCAGGTCGCGGCCGGTGATGCCGACGTCCAGCCGGCCGGAGCCGACGTAGACGGCGATGTCGCGCGGGCGCAGGAAGAAGAACTCCACCTCGTTGTTCGGGTCGACGAGGACGAGCTCCTTGGGGTCCTTCCGCTGGCGGTAGCCGGCCTCATGGAGCATCTCCGCCGCGGGACCCGAGAGAGAACCCTTGTTGGGGACGGCGATGCGCAGCATGGGAGGTTGGTTCCTTACCTGTTGGGAGGGGTGTGCGGTTCCGGGCCGGTCTCAGAGGTACTTGTAGACGTCGTCGAGCGTCAGCCCACGGGCGATCATCATCACCTGAAGGTGGTAGAGCAGCTGGGAGACCTCCTCGGCCGTCTGCTCGTCCGACTGGAACTCGGCGGCCATCCAGACCTCGGCGGCCTCCTCGACGACCTTCTTGCCGATCGCATGGACGCCCTGCTGGACGAGCTGCGCGGTGCGGGAGGACGAGGGGTCGCCGGTGGCGGCCTTCTGCTGGAGCTCGGCGAAGAGCTCCTCGAATGTCTTCGAAGCCATGATGGACTCACCATACGGCGTGCGGGCTGACGGGCGGTAAACGGTCCCGGACCGTGGACAGTCCGGTGGACGTCCACGGTCCGGGGGGTCGGCGCGCAGGTCGTGCGGGGGCGCCGGTGGTGGCGCGGTCGCTCCGGCGCGGCCGCCGGAGCGCTGCGGTCAGAGCGCGGCGCGCAGCACCGCGGCGGTGGCGACGGCCGCGGTGACGGCCTCGTGCCCCTTGTCCTCGGCGGAGCCCGGCAGGCCCGCGCGGTCGAGCGCCTGCTCCTCGTTGTCGCAGGTCAGCACGCCGAACCCGACCGGGACACCGGTGTCGACGCTGACCTGGGTGAGGCCGGCGGTGGCCGCCTGGCAGACGTAGTCGAAGTGCGGGGTGCCGCCGCGGATCACGACGCCGAGCGCGATCACGGCGTCGTAGCCGCGGTCGGCGAGGCGCTTGGCGGCGACCGGCAGTTCGAAGGTGCCGGGGACGCGCAGTACGGTCGGCTCGGCGATGCCCAGCTCCTTGAGCGCCCGGTGGGCGCCGTCCAGCAGGCCGTTCATCACCTGGTCGTGCCACTGCGCGGCGATGACCGCGACCTTGAGGTCGGCGACGCCGTCGATGGTCAGCTCGGGGGCTCCGTGGCCGCTCATGGGGGTACTTCCTGTCCGTCGTGGTTCGTGGTGTCGTGGTGTCGCTGTGGGGCGGGGGGAGTTCAGGAGCCGAGGCCGGGCAGGTCGTGGCCCATCCGGTCGCGCTTGGTGCGCAGGTAGCGCAGGTTGTGCTCACCCGGCGCGATCTCGACCGCCTCGCGCCCCTTGACCTTCAGGCCGTGCTCGGTGAGCGCGGTCAGCTTGTCCGGGTTGTTGGTGAGCAGGGTGAGCGAGCGGACCCCGAGGTCCACCAGCATCTGCGCCGCGATGCTGTAGTCCCGGGCGTCGGCCGGCAGTCCGAGGTCGAGGTTGGCGTCGACGGTGTCGCGCCCCTGCTCCTGGAGCTCGTAGGCGCGCAGCTTGTGCGCCAGGCCGATGCCGCGGCCCTCGTGGCCGCGCAGGTAGAGCACCACGCCGCGGCCGGCCTCGGCGACCCGCTCCAGGGAGGCCTCCAGCTGGGGGCCGCAGTCGCAGCGCAGCGAGCCGAAGACGTCACCCGTCAGGCACTCGGAGTGGACCCGGACCAGGACGTCCTCGTCCTCGGGCAGCCGGCCGTCGGCGCCCAGGCCGCCGGCCACCAGCGCGATGTGCTCGACGCCGTCGATGGTGCCCCGGTACCCGACCGCGGTGAACTCGCCGTGGACGGTGGGCAGGGCGGTGGTGGCGGCCCGGTCGACGTGCAGCTCGGTGCGGCGCCGGTAGGCGATCAGGTCCTCGATGGAGATGATCGCGAGGCCGTGCTCGCGGGCGAAGGCCACCAGTTCGGGCAGCCGGGCCATCGTGCCGTCGTCGTTGACCACCTCGGCGATCGCGCCGGCCGGCGCCAGCCCGGCGAGCCGGGCCAGGTCGACGGCGGCCTCGGTGTGGCCCGGCCGCACCAGCACGCCGCCCTCGACCGCGCGCAGCGGGAAGACGTGCCCGGGGCGGGTCAGGTCGCCCGGCTCGGTGCCGGAGGAGGCCAGCAGCCGGACGGTGCGGGCGCGGTCGGCGGCGGAGATGCCGGTGTCCACCCCGTCCCGGGCGTCCACCGAGACGGCGTAGGCGGTGCCCTTGCGGTCCTCGTTGACCTGCGTCATCGGCGGGAGCTTGAGGCGGTCCAGCTCCTCCCCCGTCATCGGGGTGCAGATCACGCCGGAGCTGTAGCGGATGGTGAAGGCCATCAGCTCGGGGGTGGCCGCGGAGGCGGCGAAGACGATGTCGCCCTCGTTCTCGCGGTCCTCGTCGTCGACCACGATCACGGCGCGGCCGAGCGCGATGTCGGCGATCGCCCGCTCGACCGGGTCGAGGACGAGTTCGAGGCCGTCGGTCTGGTTCTCGGTCATGCCGTGACTCCCTGCGGGACGGTGGCGGACTGGACGCGCGGCTCACGGGTGCTCAGCCACCAGGAGCGCAGGCCGAGCAGCACCAGGACGAAGTAGATCGAGTAGGTGAGTCCGGAGAAGGAGTAGCCGCTGTTGAAGGCGAGCGGGACGCCGACCACGTCGACGGCGATCCAGGCGAACCAGAACTCCAGCCAGCCGCGGGCCTGGGCCACCATCGCGGCCAGCGTGCCGACGAAGATGTAGGCGTCCGACCACGGGCTCCAGGACAGGCTGGGGTAGGACTGGAACAGCAGGGCCAGACCGACGGTGCCGGCCGCCGTGCCGGCCACCAGGGCGGCCCGCTCGGGCCAGGTGGCGAACCGGACGGCGATCGTGCCGGTGTCCCGGCGCCCCCGCCGCCACTGGGTCCAGCCCCAGGCGGCGGTGACGACCACGATCAGCTGCTTGCCGATCAGACCGGGGACGTGGCCGCCGAGGTAGGCGGTGATCAGCACGGCGCCGGACAGGAGCTGGACCGGCCAGCTCCACACCGAACGGCGCCAGCCGAGCGCGAGCGCGGACAGCCCGAGCAGGTTGCCGAACATGTCGGCCCACTTCACGTGCTCGCCGAGGACGGTGAACGCTTCTCCGCTGAGCCAGCTCACTCGGACTCCCCGGCGATGGTCGGGGGGAGGGTGCGGGAGTCGAGCAGCCGCTCCACGTACTTGGCGAGGACGTCCACCTCGAGGTTGACGCTCTCGCCGACGGCCTTGGCGCCCAGCGTGGTCAGCGCGAGGGTGGCGGGGATCAGGCTGACGGTGAAGCTGTCCCGGGCCGCCTCGACCACGGTGAGGCTGACGCCGTCGACCGTGATCGAGCCCTTCTCGACCAGGTAGCGGGAGATGCTGTCGGGGAGCGAGAAGCGCAGCACCTCCCAGCGCAGCTCGCCCGCGGCGTCGCGCTCACCGGGCTCGCGGGACAGCAGCCGCCCGGTCGCGTCGACGTGGCCCTGGACGAGGTGTCCGCCGAGCCGGGCGCCGAGCGCCATGGCGCGCTCCAGGTTCACCCGGGACCCGGGCTTCAGCTCGCCGAGGCTGGAGCGGTGCAGCGTCTCGGCCATCACGTCGGCGCTGAACTCGCCGCCGGCGGCCGCCAGTTCCTCGGGGCTGTCGACGACGGTCAGGCAGACGCCGTTGACCGCGATGGAGTCGCCGTGGTGCGCGTCCGAACAGACCACCGGGCCGCGCAGGCGGATCCGCGAGGAGTCGCCGATCTCCTCGATCGACACGACCTCGCCGAGCTCTTCGATGATGCCGGTGAACACCCGGGTTCTCCTCGCGCTTGGGGCGCGGACTCCGGGGCGGCAGAGGGAGATGACACGGACGGGCAGCGGCGCACGGGCCGACGGCACGACCCGTCGCCGGGGGTGCCGGGACCGCCGGGAGATCGCTCGCCCGGCACGGGAGACACCGCTCCCGCCGTCCACCTGACCGTGGTCCACCGGGGGACCACGGGTACCGCTCTACGTCCGCCCGCGCACGCCTCCCATCCGGACTTTAACCGTCGGTCCAGGAATTTCACCTGGTCAACCGGCCGCTGGCTGCGGACGGGTCGCGGACTGTAACCGCCGGTTCGGATTTTCACCGACCCCGGAGTGCGCTGAACGTCACTGCTTGATGCCGTCATTGTGCCACGCCGTACGCAAGGCCAGGGAGAGCCGTCCGCTGTGGTCTGTTTCACGCGGGTGCGGGGAATGTGCGCCGGGGTGCTACGCGGTGGCGGCGGGGGGTGGGGTGGGGTGGGGCGGGGCGACGGGCTGCGGCGGGTGGGGCCGTCTGGTGGCGGAGCCGGGCGGCCGGGGCCAGGCTGGTGGTAAGGCCCGGCCGCCCGCCGACGGGAACGTCCTGCACGCGAACGCCGCGGACGGGCACGCGCCCGTGAAGCGAAGGTACGGAGGCGAGGGCGATGGCGAAGTTCATGGACGTCCACCACGGGATGTCCGGGATCACCGCGGACATGCTCAGGCAGGCGCACGCGGCCGACCTGGCGATCCAGGGCGAGGAGGGCGTGCAGTTCGAGCAGGCGTGGGCCGATCCCGAATCGGGCACGGTGTACTGCCTCTCCGAGGCCCCGTCCCGGGAAGCCGTGCAGCGGATCCACACCCGCACGGGGCACCCGGCGGACGAGATCCACCCGGTGCCGCTCGAGGTGTGACGGCTGCGCCGCCCGGGGTGGCCTCCGGGGCTTGAGCCCTGGTGGCTCCCGGGGGCTCGGGGGACTCACGGGGTCCGCGCAGGGCCTGGCCTGGCGGGTGCGCTTTGCGCTTGCGGTGATCCGGGGCGTGGCGGGTGCGGCGGTTCAGGGCGCGGCGGGTGCGGCGATCGGCGTGAAGTGGCTGACCACCGGCGGGTGCGCGAGGTAGCGCAGCTCGCCCTCCGCCCACACCGGCCGGATCCGCCACATCGGCCCGGCGTAGCCCCGCAGGGCATCCTCGTCGCGCCAGCGGCTCACCACGAGCACCCGGTGCCCGTCCTCGGTGACCGAGCGCAACAGCTCGCCGCCCAGGCAGCCGTCGGTCCGCCCGAGCTGCGGGATCACCTGCGAGGTCAGCAGCGCGCAGAACTCCTCGACGTGGCCGGCCATGACCTGCCCGGCCCAGATCCTGACGATCACGACCACCACCTCCGAGCGGCAGCCCCGGCGCCCCGGGAGCGGGCGCCCCTGGCCCCCATTATCCGGGTGGAACCGCTGGTGGGGAGGGGTGGACGGCCGGTATTTGCGAAAGCCGGCACCAGGACCGGCCCGAGGTGACCGTTCGGGCCTGGACTAGATTCGCGGTATGACCACCACACCGGAAGCTGCCAGTCCGTCAACCGCCGCCCCGGGCACGCCGGGCAGCCTGTTCGCCGCGCTGAGCGCCACGGCCCTGACCGACCCGGACCAGTTGCGGGAGGTCTACGAGCAGCCCGGCGACCACGCCCGGCGCAAGCAGGTGGACCGGCTGCACGACGTCGCGCGGCAGCTGATCGCCTGCTCCTCGCTGGTGTTCGTGGCCAGCTCCGACGCCGCCGGGCGCTGCGACGTCTCACCGCGCGGCGGGCCGGCCGGCCTGGTCTCCGTCCTCGACGAGTACACCCTGGCCATTCCGGACGCCACCGGCAACAAGCGCTTGGACACCCTGCACAACATCCTCGAGAACGGCCGGGTCGGGCTGCTCTTCGTCGTGCCCGGCCGGGAGACCACGCTGCGCGTCAACGGGCGGGCCTGCGTCTCCACCGACCCGGAGCTGCTGAGCCGGCTGGTCGCCGTCGGCAAGCCCCCGCGCAGCGCGATCGTGGTCGCCGTCGAGGAGGTGTACGCGCACTGCCCGAAGGCCCTCCTGCGCGGCTCGGCCTGGAAGCCGGAGAACTGGCTGGCCAAGGACGCCCAGCCGACCTCGGCCGAGGTCACGCTCTCGCACCTGCGGGACGACTCGCTGACCATCGAGATGATCGAGCAGAACGAGCGGGAGGCGCTGCTCTACCGCTACGAGTGAGCGCCCGCTGCCGGTGGGCTCCCGCTCGGCGCCCGCTGGACGTGAGTGCCCGACCACCCGCGCCGGGTGTTACGAGTGGCGCCCGGGAGCAGTCGGCACGGTGGGGGCCGGTCCGGGTGGACCGGCCCCCGGCCGTGTTCGGCACGGTGGGCGCGCGGTCGGCGCTCACCCGCGCCGTGCACGACCGTGGGTCCGGCCCCGCTCAGGCGGCCGCTCAGGCGGCCCTGGGGAGGTCCACCACCGGCGCCCCGTCCGCCGCCCGCTGGACGGCCTCCACGCCCTTGTGGGCGGCCTCCTTGCTGGAGTAGCCCTGGCCGGTGGCGACGATCTCGCCGTTGCCCGCCTTGAGCCGGAACCGGTACTTGCCGCCGGCGTCCTCGTAGACCTCGAACTTGCCCGCCATCCGGGCCACCTCCTCCTGGGGCGCGCAGTGCGCACGTTGGTCGGCCCCCTCCAGCACGGTGCGCCCCGCCGCCCGGCCGCCGCACCCCGTCCGGGGCCGGACGGGTGACGCGGGGCACGGGCCCGTTCCCGGGGGTGCCCGTCCCGCCGCCGCTGGCTTGAATGGACGGATGGACGGACGGACGGACTGCGTCTTCTGCGCGGTGGTGGCGGGCGGGGCGCCCGCCCACCTGGTGCTGGACGACGAGGCGGCGGTCGCCTTCCTGGACCGGCGGCCGCTCTTCCCCGGCCACGTGCTGGTGGTGCCGCGCGCCCACCACGGCACCCTCGCGGACCTGCCGGCCGCCGAGGTGGGGCCGTTCTTCCTCCGGGTCCAGCGGATCGCGGCCGCGGTGGAGCGGGGGCTCGGCGCGGCGGGCAGCTTCGTGGCGGCGAACAACCGGATCAGCCAGTCCGTGCCGCACCTGCACGTCCACGTGGTGCCGCGCAATCCGAAGGACGGGCTGCGCGGGTTCTTCTGGCCGCGCGGGACGTACCCGGACGAGGCGGCGGCGGCGGAGGTCGCGGCCCGGCTGCGGGCGGCGCTCGAGGAGTGAGGGGCGGGGGCAGGTAGGGCGTCGGGGCGGGTTGGTGGGGGGTTGGTGGGGGCTGGGAGACCGGCGGGGCGCCGGTGGGGGGTTCGGGGCGGTCGGGGCCGGGGTGGTTCGTGGGCGGCGCGGACGGTGCCGTTCCCCGCCCACACTGAGCCGCTTTCACCGACCCTCTTGACAGGTATAGACCACTCCGCTTGAGTCGGTGTCGGCCCCGTACCGGCCCACACCCCGGTCGGCCGTCCCCCACGACGCGCCCCCACCCGGGGCCAGGCTCCCAGCCCCGCTCAGGTCCCTGTCCCGACGACGTGCGGCCCCCACCGCACAAGGGGTGATGACGTGTCAACGAAACGCCTGCTCGCACTGCTCTGCGCCGTGGTCACGGCGCTGGCGGTCGCGGTGCTCCTCCCCGCCTCCGCCAGCGCGGCCGCCTGCGGCACGCCGTGGAACGCGACCGCCGTGTACACCGGCGGCGCGTCCGTCTCGTACAACGGGCACAACTGGACCGCCAAGTGGTGGACCCAGAACGAGCCCCCGAGCGCCGGCGGCTCCGGCGTCTGGGCCGACCAGGGCGGCTGCGGCGGGTCCACCGACCCGACGCCCACGCCGACGCCCACCCCCGGCACCTGCAGCTACCCCGACTGGGTCGCCGGCCGCACCTACACCACCGGCGCGATCGTCCGCTACACCAACGGCGGTTACTACCGCGCGACCCACGACAACCCGGGCTACGACCCGGTCATCAGCACCTGGTACTGGGAGCCGTACGCCTGCGGCACGACGCCCGACCCGACCCCGACCCCCAACCCGGGCGGATTCCCCGTCAGCCAGGCCCAGTTCAACCAGATGTTCCCGAGCCGGAACGCCTTCTACACCTACCAGGGGCTGGTCGACGCGCTCGGCGCCTACCCCGGCTTCGCGGCCACCGGCAGCGACACCGTCCGCCGGCAGGAAGCCGCCGCGTTCCTCGCCAACGTCAGTCACGAGACCGGCGGACTGGTCTACGTGGTCGAGCAGAACACCGCCAACTACCCCCACTACTGCGACACCTCGCAGCCCTACGGGTGCCCGGCCGGGCAGGCCGCGTACTACGGCCGCGGGCCGATCCAGCTGAGCTGGAACTTCAACTACAAGGCCGCCGGCGACGCGCTCGGGATCGACCTGCTGCACAACCCGAACCTGGTGCAGACCGACCCGGCCGTGGCCTGGAAGACCGGTCTCTGGTACTGGAACACCCAGAACGGGCCCGGCACCATGACCGCGCACAACGCCATGGTCAACGGCGCCGGCTTCGGTGAGACGATCCGCAGCATCAACGGCTCGCTGGAGTGCAACGGCAACAACACCGCGCAGATGCAGCACCGGATCAGCCTCTACCAGAGCTTCACGCAGATCCTCGGCACCGTTCCCGGGGGCAACCTGAGCTGCTGACGGGCCGTCGCCCGGGCGGGCGTCCCGCTCCGCCCGGGCGGGGTGCCGTGGCGCGGCGCGGCGCTTCCGGGTGCCGCGTCGCGCTGCGTGGCGCTTCCCGGTGCCGCGTTGCGCTTCGTTGCGCTTCGTGGTGCCGCATTGCGCTTCGTGGCGCTGGACGGTGCTTCGAGGTGCGTACCGACCTGCGTGGTGCGTACCGTGCGGAGCGTAGTGGGGCGTACGCCTGGAGGAGCAGTCGGGACCGGTGGAAATCGTCGTTCCGGCGGACGATTTCGCTGGTCGCGACGCTCTAGGCTCACCACCATGAACGAACTCGCCCGCCTCGACCACCTCGTCCAGCAGACCGCCGACCGGCTCGCCGGCCAGCAGGTCGGCACGGTGGTCGCCGGGCTGGCCGGCGGCGCCGTGCAGATCCACGGCGCCGGGCGGACGAGCCCGGGCGGCGGCGTGCCCGGGCCGCGCACCCTCTTCGAAATCGGTTCCGTCACCAAGGTGTTCACCTCGATCGTCCTCGCACGGCTGGTGCTCGACGGCTCCGTCGAACTCGACGCACCGCTCGCGGAGGTCCTCGCCGACGCCCGGCCCGGCGGCGCCACCGTGCCGAGCAGGGGCGATACACCCATCACCCTCCGACACCTCGCCACCCACACCTCGGGGCTCCCCCGCCTGCCCCGGGGCATGACGGCGACGGCCCTGCTCAGGCCCAACAAGCCCGATCCGTACGCCCACTGCACCGCGGCACACGTCCTCGACGGCCTCGCCCGGACGAGGCTGCGGGCCGACCCGGGGC
The DNA here is from genome assembly GCF_044453265.1 of Kitasatospora sp. NPDC051705. Taxonomy (NCBI): domain Bacteria; kingdom Bacillati; phylum Actinomycetota; class Actinomycetes; order Kitasatosporales; family Streptomycetaceae; genus Kitasatospora; species Kitasatospora sp. NPDC051705. The sequence goes on from NZ_JBITCO010000009.1 coordinate 45,079, forward strand.
GCGCCTTCCGCTACTCCAACCTCGGCGCCGGACTGCTCGGGCTCGCCCTCGCCCACCGGGCCGGCACCGGCTACGAGGAGCTGGTGACGCGTGAGGTCTGCACGCCGCTGGGCCTGGTGGACACCTGCCTGCACCCGAACGCAGCCCAGGCGGAGCGGATGGCGCACGGGCACACCGCCGGCGCCCGTCCGGTGCCCCACTGGGACCTCGCGGACATCCCCGGCATGGGCGGGCTCCGCTCCACCGCCGCCGACCTCGCGATACTCCTGCGGGCCCAGCTGGCCGCCGAACACGAGCCGGACGCGCCGCTGTCGCCCGCGATCACCCTCACCCGGGAGACCCGACACCGCGTCAACCCGTTCGCCTGGATGCACCTGGGGTGGCTCGGCCACCGCCTGCACACCCAGCAGGGCGGACACCTGCAGATCTGGCACAACGGGGAGACGGGCGGCTTCCGCTCGTTCGTCGCCTTCGATCCGGAGAAGCAGGTCGGCGTGGTGGTCCTCGCCAACACCCGCCGCTCGGTCGACGCGGCCGGGACGGCCCTGCTGCGCACGCTGCAGAACGAATTCGCGGCGGCGTGAGGCCGTGGGGGCACGGGGGCCTGCGGGCTTGCGGTCGTGGGGCCGTGGGGCCGTGGGGCCGTGCCATCGCGGGAGGTCGTGCGGTGCGAGGCCCGTACCCCCTAGGGGTCCCCACGGAGGTGCCCCGGAGCGACCGCCGCCACCGTCTCCGGAGCCACCCCTACGCCCCTGAGGCGACGTCAGATGCCGTGCCGGAAGCCTACGGTCGAAGACATGAGCCGACTCCGTCGAACCTCCGCCGCGGCAGCCCTCCTGCTTGCCCTGCCGCTCTCCGTCGCCGCCGCGCCCGCCCTGGCCGCGCCCTCGCCCACCACCGCCTCCCCCTCCGCCGCCACGCCCGCGATCCGGGTCGACCTGCCGCGGCCCACCGGTCCCAACGCGGTCGGGCGGGAGGTCCTGCACCTGGTGGACCAGGACCGGCCCGACCCGTGGGTCCCGTCCGCCGGGCCGCGCCAGCTGATGGTGTCGATGTACTACCCCGCCAAGGCGGGGACGGGCGGCCCCGCACCGTACATGACGCCGGAGGCCGCCCGGCTGCTGCTGGCCGAGAAGGTCCCGGGCAACGTCATCCCGGTCGAGGCCGTGACCGGGGCCCGCACCTGGGCGGAGTCCGGCGCCCGCCCGCAGCACGGCCGGTTCCCGCTGGTCGTGCTCTCCCCCGGCTTCACCATGCCGCGCAGCGAACTGACCAGCCTGGCCGAGGACCTGGCCAGCCGCGGGTACGTCGTCGCCTCCGTCGACCACACCTACGAGAACACCGGGACCACCTTCCCCGACGGCAGCACGCTCACCTGCGTCGTCTGCGGCCACCTCGACGACTTCGGCGGCGCGGAGGCGGTGTCCGCGAGCCGCGCCAAGGACGTCTCCTTCGTCGTCGACCAGCTGACCTCCCACCCCCACCCGGCCTGGCGCTACGCCCGCATGATCGACGAGGACCGGATCGGCATGGCCGGGCACTCGCTCGGCGGCGCCGCAGCCGTCCCGGCCCTGCTGACCGACGACCGGATCCGGGCCGGTGTGAACCTCGACGGCACCATGGACCTCACGGTCCCCGAGTCCGGGCTGAACGGGAAGCCCTTCCTGATGATCGGCCACCCGCTGCCCGGCACCGAGGACCCGACCTGGACGACCAGCTGGGCCCGGCTCGACGGCTGGAAGCGCTGGCTCACCTTCGAGGGCTCCAACCACGGCACCTTCACCGACAACCCGCTGTTCGCCGAGCCCTACCACCTGCCCGTCCCGCCCGGCACGACGATGTCCGCGCAACGCGGCGTCGAGCTCACCCGCTCCTACGTGGCGGCCTTCTTCGACCTGCAGCTGAAGGACAAGCCGCAACCCGTCCTCGACGGCCCCACCACCTCCGCCCCCGAGGTCACCTTCCACCCCTGACCCGCCCTCGTCCGCGGCGAGCTCCCCACCCGGGTCACCGACGATGAACCCACCGCGCAGGAAGTCGGCCACGTCGACTTCCTGCGCCGCCGCTTCTCGCCGCGCCCGGCGGGCGTGGGCCTTCGGGGCTGTGGAATCGACGGGCCCTGCCCGGCGGGGGTGGGGTGGCCTGGCTGCGGCGGGCTACCGCACGGGAAGTCGGCCACGTCGACTTCCAGCGCCATCACGCCCGACCACGCCCGGCACAGTGTGGCTGATCGCCCGGTGGGGGGACGGAGCCGGCCTAGCCGTTGGCGCACGGACCAGCTACGGCGGGGCCAGCGCGCAGGAAGTCGGCCACGTCGACTTCCAGCGCCATCACGCCCGACCACGCCCGGCACAGTGTGGCTGATCGCCCGGTGGGGGGACGGAGCTGGCCTAGCCGTTGGTGCACGGACCAGCTGCGGCGGGCCGGCGCGCAGGAAGTCGGCCGCTTCGACTTCCTGCGCCGTCGCGGCCGGCCGCGCCCGGCGGGGTGGGGTGGCCCGGCGGTGGTGAGCTGGTGCGGGGGACGTCGGCTGGGTCGACTTTCCGTGGCACGGCGTGGGGCGGTAGCGCATCGGGCGGGCTGGTGCACGGTGAGCGGGGCGCGGGGGCTGCGTGCGAAGATGGCAGAGCTGGCTGAAACGATCTCCGGACGGTTCTCTGGCCATGGTGAACGAGAACGAGCAGCACCGAGGGGATCCGCGGCAGGACGCCCTGCTGATGGTGCCGATCGCGACGGCCCTGATCGAGGCCGACGGGCGGATCCTGCACTGGAGCGGCGACGCCGAGGCACTCCTCGGCTACTCCCCCACGCAGGCGATCGGCGAGAAGGCCGCGCAGTTGCTGGCCTCCGACGACCAGCGGCCCGAGGTCCTGGCGCTGTTCCAGCAGATCCTGGACGGCCGGGCCTGGTCCGGTGTGTTCCCGGTCCGGCACCGGGACGGGCACGCGGTGAACCTGGAGTTCCGCACCCATCCGATCACCGGGCCGGACGGCCGCCCGCTGGTGCTGGCCGTCGCCTCGGACGTGACGACGCTGCGCCGGATCCAGGCGGACCTGGCCGTGCTCGACGGGTTCTTCACGCAGTCCCCGGTGGGCATGGGCGTGTACGACACCGAACTACGGTTCGTCCGGCTGAACGAGGCGCTGGCGAGGGCCAACGGCCTGCCCGCCGGCGAGCACCTGGGCCACCGGCTCACCGAGATCCTGCCGGGGATCAACGGTGCGGAGGCCGAGGCGGTGATGCGGAAGGTCCTGGAGACCGGCCGGCCGGTCGTGGACACCCGCTCGCACGGCCGCACCCCCAGTGACCCGCAGCACGACCACGCGTGGTCGGCCTCGTACTTCCGGCTGGAGGAGCCGGGCGGGCGGGTGCTGGGCGTCAGCTCGACCGTCATCGACATCACCGAGCGCTTCCGCGCCGACGCCCGGGCGGCGCGGGCCCAGGAGCGGCTGGCCCTGCTGGTCGACGCGACGGCCTCCATCGGCACCACGCTGGACCTGCGGCAGACCGCCCGGGAGCTGGCCGATGCGATGGTGCCGAGGGTCGCCGACATCAGCGGGGTGTTCGCGCTGGAGGCGCTGGTCGCGGGGCGCAACGTCGAGCCGCCCGAGCCGGACGCGCCGAAGCTGGTGCGCCGGCTGGCGCTGGCCACCACCGACCCGCTGTACCCGGCGGAGGCGCTGCCGGTGGATGCGCTGTACGAGCTGCCGGCCGACTCCCCGTACGCCCGGGCGATGGACACCGGCCGGACGGTGGTGGTGCCGTCCTGGGAGCTGCCCCTGCTGAGCGAGGCCATCTCGGAGAGCCGCCGCCAGGCCTACCTGGGGGACCGGCCGCGCTCGGTTCGGATCACCCCGCTGGTGGCCCGCGGCACCACGCTCGGCATGGTGGTGTACTCGCGGCGCGGCGAACGGGAGTCCTTCGCGGAGGCGGACATCACCCTCGGCGACGAGCTGGCGTCGCGGGCGGCGGTGGCGATCGACAACGCCCGGTTGTACCTGCGCCAGCACCAGACCGTGCTGGCCCGGCAGCAGGCGTTGCGCGAGGCGAAGGCCGCCCAGGAGCGCCTGGCACTGGTCAACGTGGCGTCCACCCGGATCGGGACCACGCTCGATCTCGCCCAGACGGCGATGGAGCTGGCCGAGGTGGCGACGCCGCGGCTGGCCGACACGGTGGTGGTGGAGGTGCTGGAGGACCTCGTCCGCGGCGAGCGCGAGGCCCGCGCCCCGGCGGACGGGTCGGCGATGCTGCGCCGGATGGCCTTCCACTCGGTGCACGGTTCGACGCTGCAGCCGATCGCCCGCACCGGCGGGGTGCACCGCTTCCTGCCCAGTTCGCCGTACGCGTGGAGCCTGGCGCACCGCAAGCCGGTGCTGGTGCCGCGGATGGACGCGGACGGGCTGGCCTGGTTCGCCGACGACCCGGTGCGCACGGCGGCGGTGCGGGAGCAGAACGTGCGTTCCTTCATGGTGGTCCCGCTGATCGCGCGCGGTACTCCGGTCGGCGTGGCGGGGTTCTACCGGACGCTGGTGGAGCGCCCGTACGAGGACGACGACCTGGCCCTGGCCGGGGAGTTGGCGGTGCGGGCCGCGGTGTCGATCGACAACGCGCTGCTGTTCACCCGGGAGCGCGACGCGGCGGACGCCCGGCAGCGGGCGCTGGACGAGGCGTGGGCCGCGCAGCAGCGGCTGTCGCTGCTCAACGAGGCCAGCAACCGGATCGGCACCACGCTCGATCTGCACCGCACCGCCCAGGAGTTGGTGGAGGTGGTGATCCCGCGCTTCGCCGACTTCGTCACCGTCGACCTGCGCGACGCGGTGCTCGGCGGGGACGAGCCGGGGCCCGTCCCGGAGGACGGTTCGGTGCTGATGCGGGCGGTGGCGGTCGGCGAGTCGGCCCCGGACGGCACGATGACGGCGGCGGCCGACGAGGTCGGCGGGACCTCGCAGTCCGCCCAGGTGTACGCGCAGAGCCTGCGCTCCCGGCGTTCGATCCTGGTCTCCCAGGTGACCGAGGAGGAGCTGCGCCGGATCGTGGCCGCCCCGGACCGGGTGCAGCCCGGGCTGGACGCCGGGGTGCACTCGTACCTCATGGTGCCGCTGGTGGCGCGCGGACTCGTGCTGGGCGGCGCGGAGTTCGTCCGGACCCACAACCCGCTGCCGTTCGGCCCGGCGGACCGCTCGCTGGCCGAGGAGCTGGTCGCCCGCACCGCGCTGGCGATCGACAACGGGCGGCTCTACCGCCGGGAGCGGGACACCGCGCTGACCCTGCAGCGCAGCCTGCTGCCGCAGGAGATCCACCGCACCCTCGGCCTGGAGATCGCCTACCGCTACCTGCCGAGCAGCGTGGTCAGCGAGGTCGGCGGCGACTGGTTCGACGTCGTCCCGCTGTCCTCCGGGCGGGTCGCCCTGGTGGTCGGCGACGTGATGGGCCACGGCATCCGGGCCGCTGCCACGATGGGCCAACTCCGTACGGTGGCGCGGACGCTGATCACCCTCGAACTGGACCCGTCACGGGTCCTGCACCGGTTGGACGAGGCCACCACGGCGATCGGCGAGGGCCAGTTCGCGACCTGCGTCTGCGTGGTCTACGACCCGGTGGACCGCCGCTGCACGGCCGCCTGCGCCGGGCACCTGCCACCGGTGGTGGCCGACGCGCACGGGCGGGCGCACCTGGTCGAGCTGCCACCGGGCGTACCGCTGGGCGTGGGCGGAGTCCCGTTCGAGAGCGTGGAGTTCATCCTCCCCGAGGAGGCCATCCTGGCGCTCTACACCGACGGGCTGGTGGAACGCCGGGGCCGCGACCTCGACGAGGGGGTGCAGCTGCTCTGCCGGACCGTCGCCAACCGGCGCCGTTCGCTGGAGCAGACCTGTGACGCCGTGCTGGCCGAACTCACCGGCCACCCCAGCGAGGACGACATCGCCGTCCTCATGGCGCAGGTCCGGCCGACCGGCGCCGACCGGATCGCCACCCTCCAGCTCACCGGGGACCTCGCCATGGTCGCGCACTCGCGCCGCTTCACCCGCGAGACGCTCACCGAGTGGGGCCTCGGCCCGCTGGCCGACTGGGCGGAGCTGCTCACCAGCGAGCTGATCACCAACGCCCTGGTGCACGCCGGATCACCCACCCAGCTGCGGCTGTTCTGCAACCGGTCGCTCACCGTGGAGGTCGCCGACCAGGAGGGCGAGGGGCCCCGGATCCGCCGCGCCCGCGCCGAGGACGAGGGCGGGCGGGGCATCCACCTGGTCAACGAGCTCGCGCACCGCTGGGGCAGTCGCCGGACCGGGGACGGCAAGGTGGTCTGGTTCGAGCTGGAGCTGCCCCCGGGCGGCGCGTCGGCCTAGGGCGCGCCTTTCGGGCCGGTCCGGGCGGGCAGGCCGACAGACTGCGATGACAACCACCGGTTGTCGCCCCGGCGGGGCGGTTGTTGGCCGGTTCGGGCGCCGGAGGGCTTTCCTGGTGCCACGGCGGGACGGCCCCCGACCGAACCGACCGGACCCGCCGGACCCGCCGCACCCACCGGACCGACCCGAGGAGCCACCGTGCAGCAGACCGACGCCCGCACCGTCGTCACCGCCTACGTCACCCTGATCGCCGCGGGTGAGCGCGAGGCCGCCATCGCCCTGTTCGCCGAGGACGCCACCTGGGCCTACCCGGGCGGCCTCGCCCTGTCCCGCGTCTGGCGCGGCAAGAAGGAGATCTTCGGCGACTTCCTCGGCCAGGTCGGCACCCTGTTCGCCCCCGACGGCCTGCCCCGGATCACCCTGACCAACGTGCTGGCCGACGGCCCGCAGGCGGTCGCCGAGTGGACCACCGAAGGCACCGCCGCCAACGGCTCCGCGTACCGGAACCGCTGCCTGGGCGTGTTCACCGTGGAGGACGGCCTGATCACCGAGGTCCGCGAGTACCTGGACACCCACCACGTCACGCAGACCCTGCTCGCCTGAGCGGTCAGTCGGGCAGCAGCAGGTTCACGTCGCCGAACTCGTGCCACAGGTACCGCTCCCGGACGGCCTCCCGGTAGCAGGCGGCCAGCAGCGGGCGGCCGGCGACGGCGGCCAGCATCAGCAGGTGCGACGCGCGGGGCTCGTGCCAGCCGGTGAGCAGGCCGTCGACGGCCCGGACGCCGCGATCCGGGGTGATCACCAGCTCCGTCCAGCCGTCAGCCTCCCGGACGGTGCCGTCCGGCCCGGCGGCCGACTCCAGGGCCCGCACCACCGTGGTCCCGACCGCGATCACCCGCCCGCCGCCCGACCGGACGTGCCCCACCAGGCCGGCGGTGGCCGCCGGGACGTGGAACCACTCGGCGTACGGCGCCTCGTGGGCCTCCGGCGAGGCCACCCCGGTGTGCAGGGTGACGGGCGCGAGCAGCACCCCGCGCCCGGCCAGCCGGGCCACCACCTCGGCGCTGAACGGACGTGCCGCACTGGGCATCTCGCTGCTGCCGGGGACGGTGGCGAAGACCGTCTGGTAGGCCTCGATCGGCCAGTCGCGGTCCACGTAGCCGTAGCGGATCGCCCGGCCGTGCCGGTCGAGGTAGTCCGGCAGCGGGGCGGGGAGCACGAGTCGGGCGTACCAGAGCCGGGCCGTGAAGGGCCCGGTCAGCTCGGCCACGCCGCCCGCGGGCAGGGTGATCCGCAGTCCGGGGCGGGCCGGGGTCTCCGCCGGCGGGTAGTAGGCGGCCGCCCGGCCCGGCATCGCCCGGCGCAACTCGACCAGGTGGCCGCCGCGTTCGTCGGGCTGCGCGGAGGACAGGTGCAGGGCGACCGCCGTGCCGTCCGGCAGCCGACCTGGCAGCGCCGCCGGGAGGGTGGCCGAGTTGTTGACCACCAGCAGGTCGCCGGGGCGCAGCACCCCGGGCAGGTCGGTGAAGCGGTGGTGCTCGACGCTCCCCCGGTCGCGCCGGCCGACCAGCATCCGCACCCCGTCCCGCGCCCCGCCGCGCGCCTCCGCCGGTGCGCGGGCGGAGAGTTCGGGCGGAACGGCGACGTCGAGCCGCACCTCCGCGAGGGTGGTCATCGCCCGCCCCGGGCGGCCGCCAGGTCCGCGGCGCGGTAGCGGCCGGAGGCGGCGCCGTCGCGCAGCAGGCCGAGCAGCACGGGCGCCACGTCCTCGGGCAGCGGCTCGCCGGAGATGTCCTCGCCGGGGCTGGCCTCCTGGAACATCCGGGTGCGCATGCTGCCCGGATCCACCGCCCAGACCCGCAACTGCGGCTCCTCCCGGGCGAGTACGGCGGTGGCGAGGTCGAGCGCCGCCTTGCCGGCGCCGTAGCCGCCCCAGCCGGGGTAGGCCACCACGGCGGCGTCCGAGCTGATGTTGAGCACGGCGCCGGCGCGGGCGCGCAGCTGCGGCAGGAGCAGCTGGGTGAGGGCGATCGGGGCGAGCGCGTTGACCTCGAAGGCCTCCAGCAGGTCGGGCAGCGGGAAGTCGGCCAGCCGGGGCAGCGGGTCGGCGCCGGGGGTGCTCGCGCCGTTGAGCGTACCGGCGTTGTTGATCAGGAGGTCGGCGCCGCCGAGCCCCGCGGCGGCCTCGGCCAGGCGGGCGCGGTGGTCGTCGTCGACGACCGAGCCGGGGAGGGCGACGACCTCGGTGACGGCGGCCAGGTCCGCCGCGGCGGCGGCGAGTTCGGCCTCGCCGCGGGCGGTGACCACCAGCTGCCAGCCGTCCGCGGCGAGGGCCCGGGCGAGGGCGAGGCCGAGGCCGCGGGAGGCCCCGGTGACCACGGCGACGGGGGCGGACGTGGGGGCGGGGTCGGGAGCGGTGTGCTGTGCTGCGTTCATGCCCCCACCCTCGCCCCGCCGGGGCCCCGGCCGGATCGGCCGCCGGAACCGGGACCCGCTCCTCCGTTGGCCCTAGACCCTGGCCGCCGGACGGACGCGGCCCGGGGCCGGTCTCAGGCCCCGCTCGGGGAGCCGTCCTGCCAGTGGTGCGGGTCGGTCCAGGCGGCGAGCGTGCGGCGGGTCTCGAAGCGGTGCTCCCGGCCGGTGAGCGGGTCGGTGAACTCGACGGCCGAGGCGAGCAGTTGGAGCGGGCGGCGGAAGTCGTCCGGGGCCGGTTCGGGCAGCACCACCGGGTAGACCGGGTCGCCGAGGATCGGCACCCCGAGCCCGCTCATGTGCAGTCGCAGCTGGTGGGTGCGTCCGCTCAGCGGCCGCAGGCGGTAGTGGCCGAGGCCGTCGCGGTGCTCCGGCAGGTCGATCCGGCTCTCGCTGTTCGGGGGCGCGTCGAGCTCGCGGGCCGCGATCACGCCGCGCTCCTTGAGGATGTGGCTGCGCACGGTGCGCGGCAGGTCCAGCTCGGGGTCGTACGGGGCGACGGCCCGGTACTCCTTGTGGACCAGCCGGTCGCGGAACAGCGTCTGGTAGGCGCCGCGGTCGGCGGGCCGCACCACGAACACGGCCAGGCCGGCGGTGAGCCGGTCGAGCCGGTGCGCGGGGCTGAGCTCGGGCAGGTCGAGGTCGTGCCGCAGCCGGGACAGCGCGGTCTCGACGACGTGCCGGCCGCGCGGCGTGGTGGCCAGGAAGTGCGGCTTGTCGACGACGACCAGGTGCTCGTCCCGGTGCAGCACGGCCAGCTCGAACGGGACCGGGGCCTCGTCCGGGAGGTCGCGGTAGAACCACAGGTGGGTGCCGGGCCGGAACGGCTCGTCGGGGGCGACCGGTCCGTCCGCGCCGACGATCTCCCGGCCCCGCAGCGCCGTGTCGATCCGCTCGGCGCCGACCGCGGCGAGCCGTTCGAGCAGGTAGTCGCGGACGGTCGGCCAGGGGCCTTCCAGCGGCAGCCGCAGGTGCACCGGGTCGACGCCGCGGCGCTGCGGGAGGGGGGAGGCCGGGCGGCGGCTCTTGCGTCTCATCTCGGGGCCCAGCCTAGTCGGCGGGTCCGGGCGGCCCCGGCCGGCCCGAGGTGCCGCCCGTGGGGAGCCCGGAGAGAGTGGACGGTGGGGCCCTTTCCAGCCGGGTGGGGCCCTTTCCAACCGGGAGGACACGTGCGCGCCGACGGGCCGGACGGGATGCCGCCGCTGCACCTGCCGCGGCGCACCCGGCTGCTGTTGCTCTGCGCGTTCCTGCTGCTGGTCGCCGCCGTGGTGGCCGATCTGGTCAGCGGGCCGGGGACGACGCTGTCCCCCGTGCTGGCGGTGGCGCCGGTGCTGGCGGGGGCGACCACCCGCAGTGCCCGGGTGCCGCTGGCGGCGGGCGGGCTGGCGGTGGTGGCCGTCGGGCTGCTGGAGACCACCAACACCGAGCTGCCGACCGAGGTCCACCTCACCGCACTGATCACCGTCCTCGCCGCGACGCTGGCCAGCGCCGCCAACGTGGTGCTGGTGGCGGCGCGGGAGCGGGAGCTCTTCCAGGTCCGCACGGTGGCGGAGGCGGCGCAGCGCGCCCTGCTGCGCCCGCCGCCGGAGCGGATCGGGCCGTTGCGGGTCGCCGTGCGCTACGTCGCCGCGGCCGCCGAGGCTCGGATCGGCGGGGACCTCTACGCCCTGGTGGAGACCCGGCACGGGGTGCGGATCCTGCTCGGGGACGTGCAGGGGCACGGCCTGCCGGCGGTGGAGACGGCGGCGGACGTGCTGGGGGTGTTCCGCGAGGCGGCCCGCACCGAGGCCGATCTCGGGCGGCTCGCCGAGCGGCTGGACGCCGCGCTGGCCGCCCGCCCCGGGGAGGGGCGCTTCGCCACCGCGCTGCTGCTGTCGGTGCCGCCGGGGCGGGAGCCGGTCGCTCTGGTGAACTGCGGCCATCCGCCGCCGCTGCTGCGCCGGGAGGGCCGGGTGAGCGCGCTGGCGCCGCCGGCGGCCGCGCCGCCGCTGGGGCTGCTGGGACTGACCGGCGGCGGGTACCCCGCGGGCCGGTTCGAGGCCCGCCCGGGGGACCTGTTGTTGCTGCACACCGACGGGGTGACGGAGGCGCGGGGCGCCGGGGGCGTCTTCTACCCCTTGGAGGACCGGCTGCCGGGGCTGCCCGCGGGGAGCCCGGCCGACCTGCTGGACGGACTGCTCGCGGACGTCGGGGAGTGGGTCGGTGCCGCCGGTCTGACCGACGACGCGGCACTGCTCGCGATCCGCTGGGAGACGTGAGGGGCGGCGTGAGGGGCGGCGCTGTCAGTGCCGTGTGCAAGGCTCGGTGCACGGCCGGCGGGGTGCCGGGCGGGACGGATCGTCGAGGGGACGGTGCCATGGGTGGCAGGGCCAGCGGGTCGTTCGAGGTGACGGCGTTCGAGCCGGTCGAGACGGAGGAGCGGGAGGGGGCCGCCTTCGGCCGGATCCGGATCGCCAAGGCGTTCACGGGTGGCCTGTCGGGCGGCAGCGAGGTGCGGATGCTCTCGGTCGGGGGGCCGTCGGGCGCCCCGGCCTCGTACGTCGCGGTGGAGCACGTGACGGGCGAGCTGGACGGGCGGAAGGGCTCGTTCGTCCTGCAGCACTCGGCGTGGGACACCGGCGGCACGACGATCCGGGTGGTGCCGGGCACGGGTGCGGGCGAGCTGGCCGGTCTGACCGGGGAGTTCCACCTGACGGTCGCCGAGGACGGCACCCACCGCTACGTCCTGGACTACGAGCTGGGCTGACCGGCAGCAGGACGGCCCGGCCCGGGCGCCGGCGGCGAACGGCCGCGACCGGCCGGCCCCGGGGGTACGGGGTCGGCCGGCCGCGGGCGGGGTGGTCGGTCGATCAGGCCCAGCTGGAGTGCAGCGGCTTGCCCTCGGCGTAGCCGGCAGCGCTCTGGACGCCGATGATCGCCTTCTCGTGGAAGTCCTCGAGGCTGTTCGCGCCCGCGTAGGTGCAAGAGCTGCGCACGCCGGCGATGATCGAGTCGATCAGGTCCTCGACGCCGGGGCGGGCCGGGTCCAGGAACATCCGGGAGTGCGAGATGCCCTCCTCGAACAGCGCCTTGCGGGCGCGGTCGTAGGAGGAGTCCTGGGCCGTGCGGTTGCTGACGGCGCGGGCCGAGGCCATGCCGAAGCTCTCCTTGTACTGGCGGCCGTCGGCGGAGGTCTGGAGGTCGCCCGGGGACTCGTAGGTGCCGGCGAACCAGGAGCCGATCATCACGTTGGAGGCACCGGCGGCCAGCGCCATGGCGACGTCGCGCGGGTGGCGCACGCCACCGTCGGCCCAGACGTGCTTGCCGAGGCGGCGGGCCTCGGCGGCGCACTCCAGGACGGCGGAGAACTGCGGGCGGCCGACGCCGGTCATCATCCGGGTGGTGCACATGGCGCCCGGGCCGACGCCGACCTTGAGGATGTCGGCACCGGCCTCGACGAGGTCGCGGACACCGGCGGCGGAGACGACGTTGCCGGCCACGATCGGGATCTGCGGGTCCAGGCCGCGGACGGCGCGGAGCGCGCTGATCATCGACTCCTGGTGGCCGTGCGCGGTGTCGACCACCAGCACGTCGGCGCCGGCCTCGATCAGGGCCTTGGCCTTGCCGGCGACGTCGCCGTTGATGCCGACGGTGGCGGCGATCCGCAGCTTGCCGGCGGCGTCCACGGCCGGGGTGTAGAGGGTGGCGCGCAGCGCGCCCTTGCGGGTCAGGATGCCGACCAGCCGGCCGTCGCCGTCGACGACGGGGGCGAGCTTGCGGTGCGCCTCGGTGAGCTTCTCGAAGGCGGCGCGCGGGTCGACGTCCTCGGCCAGCAGCAGCAGGTCGCGGGACATGATGTCGGCGAGGCTGGTGAAGCGGTCCACGCCCTGGCAGTCGGAGTCGCTGACGACGCCGACCGGGCGGCCGTCCTCGACGACCACGAGGGCGCCGTGCGCGCGCTTGGGCAGCAGCGACAGCGCCTCCGCGACGGTGGCGCCGGGGGCGAGGGTGATGGGGGTGTCGAAGACCAGGTGGCGCTGCTTGACCCAGGAGACGACCTCGGCGATGACCTCGGTCGGGATGTCCTGCGGGATGGCGACCAGGCCGCCGCGGCGGGCGACGGTCTCGGCCATCCGGCGGCCGGCGATGGCGGTCATGTTGGCGACGACGAGCGGGATGGTGGTGCCGGTGCCGTCGTTGGAGGAGAGGTCGACGCCCTGCCGGGAGCCCACGGCGGAACGGCTGGGGACCATGAAGACGTCGTCGTACGTGAGGTCGTACGAGGGCTTGAGGTCGTTCAGGAAGCGCATGAAGGGGGGCTCTCTGGCTGGGAGAAATTACACCTCGGGTGCGGTTGCGGCGGTGCCGCGGGGCGCACTCGGGCGCCCCGCACCCAACGTTCGATTCTCCGGGACGGTGGGGGCAAAAGCCAGTTCGGGGGCGATTGCTGGCGCTGTGCACAAACCATGATCAAAGCTCCGCGCGTAGACATGGAGGATCATCCAAAAGATCGGCCTTTCGCCCCGGCCGGGGCCACTCCCGTAGCATTCACGCGGTAACGGCGAGGCGATCGGGAAGCGGCGACAGGCATGACGGCGGGCGTGGACATCGAGCAGGACCAGGGCGGCACGGACACCGAGGAGGAGATCGACTACGGTCCCGGCCTCGACCCCGAGCGCCTGCGGCTCTGCCTGGACGTGCTCGCCGAGCTCGACGGACTGCACGTCGACCACCCGGACGCGATCACCGTCCGCCAGGCCGTCGGCGGGGTGTTCCGCACCCTCAAGCAGCGCCGCCGCCAGGAGACCCGGGCCCGCAAGACCGCCAACGACCGTGCGGTGACCGCCCGCACCGCCACCGGCGCCCCCACCCGGATCGACGACGAGACCGCCGGCGCCTTCGGTCTGACCACGGCCACCACCACCGAGATCGCCGGCATCCTCGAGCGGCCCCGCTCCTGCTACACCTGCAAGGGCCGGTACGTCGAGGTCGACGCGTTCTACCACAACCTGTGCCAGCCCTGCGCGGCGAAGAACCGGGCCCACCGGGACGCCCGGGCCGACCTCACCGGCAAGCGCGCGCTGCTCACCGGCGGCCGGGCCAAGATCGGGATGTACATCGCGCTGATGCTGCTGCGCGACGGCGCCCACACCACCATCACCACGCGCTTCCCCAACGACGCGATCCGCCGCTTCACCGCGATGCCGGACAGCGCCGACTGGATCCACCGCCTCAAGGTCGTCGGCATCGACCTGCGCGACCCGGCCCAGGTCCTGGCGCTCGCCGACGAGGTCGCCGCGGACGGCCCGCTGGACATCCTGATCAACAACGCCGCGCAGACCGTCCGGCGCCCGCCGGAGTCCTACCGCGAGCTGATCGCCGCCGAGTCCGCGCCGCTGCCGGCCGGCGAACTGCCGCAGTCCACCACCATCGGGCGGTTCGGCAGCGGCAGCGTCGACCTGCCCGCGCTCCCCCACCAGGCGGGCGAGGACGACCGGCGGATGGCCGCCGAGGACGTCACCTCGCTGGCCCTGGTCACCGGCTCGGCGACGCCCGACCGGATCGCGGCCGGCACCGCGATCGACGCCGGCGGCCTGGTGCCCGACCTCGCACCCACCAACAGCTGGGTGCAGACCGTCAGCGAGGTCGGCCCGATCGAGCTGCTGGAGGTGCAGCTCTGCAACTCCACCGCGCCGTTCATCCTGATCAGCCGGCTGCGTCCGGCGATGGCCGCCTCGGCCTCGCGCCGCAAGTACGTGGTCAACGTCTCCGCGATGGAGGGCGTGTTCCACCGCGGCTACAAGGGCGCCGGCCACCCGCACACCAACATGGCCAAGGCCGCGCTCAACATGCTCACCCGCACCAGCGCGCAGGAGATGTTCGAGGCCGACGGCATCCTGATGACCGCCGTCGACACCGGCTGGATCACCGACGAGCGGCCGCACCCGGACAAGATGCGTCTCGCCGACGAGGGCTTCCACGCCCCGCTCGACCTGGTCGACGGCGCCGCCCGGGTGTACGACCCGATCGTCCGCGGTGAGCAGGGCGAGGACCTGTACGGCTGCTTCCTCAAGGACTACGACCGCTCCAACTGGTGACCACCGAAGGAGAACGCGAGTTGACCCACGCACCGCTGCTCGGCGCCGGGATCATCGTGCCCACCGGCGACGGCCGGGTCCTGATCGGCCGTCGGACCACCGCCGGTGAACCGCCCACCTGGAGCCTTCCGGGCGGGAAGGTCGATCCGGGCGAGTCCTTCGAGGAGACCGCGGCGCGGGAGCTCGCCGAGGAGACCGGCATCGTGCTGGCCGCCGGGGAGATGCGGGTGCTCGCTCTGCTGCTCGACCACGAGCTCGGCCGGCCCCGGCTGACCGCCGCCGTGCTGGCGCCGCCGAGCCTGGCCGAGGCCGTCGTCACCGAGCCGCACGCCTGCGGCGGCTGGGAGCGCTTCCCGGTGGACGCCCTGCCGGAGCCGATGTTCTACCCGTCCGGGCTGGTGCTGGACAGCTGGCTGCCGGGCGCCGGCGTCACCCGCCGCCCGGGGACGCACGGCTACCCGGTCGGCTGACGGCGCGCCGCGGCCGTCCGGGCACGGGACGCGCCGGTGCCCCGGGACTCCCCTGTGGTCCCGGGGCACCGGCCGTCGCGGGGGCGTGGTCCGCCCACGGCGGGTCAGCCGTCGCGGGGACGACCCCGGCCGTGGCGGCCGTCAGCCGTTGCGGGCCGCCTCGGGCCCGGTGATCCGCTTCAGCAACGGCAGCGTCGAGGCGATGATCCCCAGCGAGGCGACCAGCCCGAAGGCCGTCAGCCCGTAGTAGACCGCGCCCGGCGACACCAGGTCGTACTCCATCTGCGACTTGAGGAACATGGCCGCCGCCGCGAAGCCCGTCCCGATGGCCACCCCCGACACCAGCAGCAGCGGCAGCGCGCTCTCCAGGCCGATCACCCGTTGCAGCAGCCCCAGCGGGGCTCCGGTCAGCCGCAGCATCGCGAACGGCCGGCGGCGGTCGGAGAGTCCGGCCACCACGCTGACCGCGAGGCTGCAGCCGGCGATCGGCAGGGTGGTCAGCAGCACCACGTCGGCCAGCTGGCGCCAACCGGCGAGCTCCTTCTGGAAGGCGGTGCCCCAGTCCTGGACCATCCGGGCCTGGAAGGTCGGATAGGCCCTGGTGAAGAGGGTGCGCAGCTGCTCCATCGCGGCGGACGAGCCGTCGGTGGTCGCGTAGATCATCTTCACCGGCAGCCCGGCGACCTCCTCCGCGGGGACCGGCACGGCCGGCCACTCCTGCTCCTCGGCCGCCGCGTGCAGGCTGACGAACTGGAACACCGGGACGGCCGCGACGCTCGCCCCGGGGGCGCAGTGGCCGAGCACCGGCACCTGCGCCAGCTCCGAGCAGAGCACCAGCGCCGGTGCGAAGCGGGGCGGGTCCGACGGGTCCCGGCCGACCCCGGTCGGGTTGGTGTGCGCCAGTGCGAGCCCGCGGAAGCCGGGGACGGCCCGGGCGTCCGCCAGCAGGCCGTCGGAGACCCGGTCGATCGCCTGCGGGTCCAGGATGTCCCGGGAGGTGTGGACGACCGAGGCGCGGGTCTTCGGATCGCCGCTCAGAGCGCCGCGGTTGTCGTTGATGGTGCCGATGATGCAGACCGTCGCCGTGGTGACGAACAGGGCCAGCACCAGGCCCGCCACCGAGCGGAACCCGGCCTTCGGGTCGTCCGCGAGCCGGCGCACCGCGATCAGCGCGGCCGGGCGGCTGGTGCGCCGGGCCACTGCCCGGGCGGCGGCCATGGTCAGCCACGGTCCGGCGACCACCAGCCCGAGCATCACCAGCAGGAAGCCGGTGAGGTAGGCGGCGGTCTGCCCGTTGGTGGTGGCCGGCCGGTGGCCCACGAAGACCCCGAGCTCGACCAGGCCGAGCGCCAGCGGGACGAGCCGCCAGGCCCGCGGCGGCTTCGGCGTCACCCGCCGGGAGACGCCCAGCGGCGAGATGGTGACCCGGCGCAGGGCGAGCCGGGCGGCCAGCGCCGCGGCGACGGGCACGCCCAGGGCCACCCCGAGGGCCTGCGGCGCGCCCAGCCCGAGGTCGCCGGCGAAGAAGCGGTCCCCCGTGAAGGGCACGGCAGCCACCAGCGGGCGCAGCGCGTAGGAGAGGCCGAAGCCGGCGGCGGTGCCGATCACCGAGGCCACCGTGGACTCGACCGCCGAGACCACCGAGATCTGCCCGGGGGTCGCGCCGACCAGCCGCATCGCGGCGAAGCGCTGCTCGCGGGTGGCGGCGGACAGCCGGGTCGCGGTGCCGATGAAGATCAGCACCGGGAAGATCAGCGCGCCCGCCACCGTGGAGAGGATCAGCGTCATCGCGTCGCCGCGCACGCCCTCGCCGTAGCAGTCGCTGTCGCACTCGGCGGGGACGCCGGTGGCGATGGTGGTGACCCGGGTGGCCCGCGGCGCGGCCGCGACCTCCTCGGCGGTGCGCCCGACGATGACCGTGAGGGTGTCCGGGGAGGGCAGTGCGGCGTCGCCCAGGACGCCGGCCGACCGGCCCGGGAGGCGGTCCGCGAGCTGGACGCCCGGGACGCCGCGGAGCAGCTTCGCCAGTGCGGGTGAGGCGTAGTACTCGCCGGGCGCCGGCAGCCGGTCCAGGCCGGGCGGGACGGGCGAGGTGGGCCCGGTGGCCGCGACGTCGACCTCGAAGATCCTCCGGCCCTGGTAGTAGTCGTCGTGGGCGTACCACCAGAGCGGGTCGACCGGGGCGGTGTCGGTGCGGCTCTTCGTCCCGGTGTTCATCCAGTGCTGGCGCTCGTTGGCCTTGCCGATCGCGTTGACGCCGGCGAGCGTGGACAGCAGCAGGCCGACGCCGATCGCCACGGCGGCCGCGATCATGACCAGGCGGGCGACGGCCTCGCGGCCGCCGCTGACGGCCAGGCGGAGCGAGAAGAGGATCACCGGACCACCGCGCCGGCGGAGATCGTCCGGGCCCGGCCGTCGCGCACGACGGCCTCGCGGTCGGCGTAGGAGGCGACCCGCGGCTCGTGGGTGACCAGGATGACGGTGGTGCCCTGCTCGCGGGCCGAGTCGACCATCAGCTCCATGACCTGCTCGCCGGTCAGCGAGTCCAGCGCGCCGGTCGGCTCGTCGGCGAACAGCACCTGCGGACGGGCCACCAGGCCGCGTGCCAGGGCGACGCGCTGGGCCTGACCGCCCGACAGCTCACCGGAGCGGCGTTGCTCCATGCCGTCCAGGCCGAGCCGGGCGAACCAGGGCCGGGCCTCGGCCAGCGCGGACGCCCGCCGCACTCCGTTCAGCAGCAGCGGCAGGGCGACGTTCTCCTCCGCCGTCAACTCCGGCACGAGCTGGCCGAACTGGAAGACGAAGCCGAACGCGTCCCGGCGCAGGGCGCTGCGTCGGGACTCGGGCATGGTGTCCAGGCGCTGCCCGTTGAAGTGCACCTCGCCCGCGTCCGGCACCAGGATGCCGGCCAGGCAGTGCAGTAAGGTCGACTTCCCCGAGCCGCTGGGGCCCATGACGGCGAGCACCTCGCCGGCCGCCACGGACAGGCTGGCCCCGCGCAGGGCGGGCGTCTCGCCGAAGGCGAGGGTGACGTCGCGGGCCTCGATCACGGCGGTCACGGGCGCACCGCCTCGGCGAGCGCGTCCAGGCGGGCGGCGGTGAGGTCGATCCAGCGCAGGTCCGCCTCAAGGTGGAACAGCCCGTGGTCGGCGAGCAGCGCGTCCACCAGGGCGCCGCTGCGGCGCAGTTCGGTGAGTTCGCGCATCCGGCGCAGGTGGGCGGCGCGCTGGGTGTCCAGGTACTCCTCGGCATCGCGGCCCAGCATCAGGGCCAGCACCACCTTGGTGAACAGCGTGCTCTGCAGGGTGGGTTCGGGTGCGACCGGGTCCTTGAGCCAGGTCTCGAACTCCGTCACCCCCGCCTCGGTGATCACGTAGCGCTTGCGCTCGGGCCCGTCGCCGGGCTCGGCCTCGCCGGCCACCACCTTGCCGTCCCGGGCCAGCCGGCCGAGGGTCGCGTACACCTGACCGTACGGCAGGGGCTTCCCCCGCCCGAAGAACTCGTCGTAGTCGCGCTTGAGGTCGTAGCCGTGGCTCGGCTCTCGCTCCAGCAGCCCCAACAGGGTCAAAGGAACACTCATGGGGAGACCATACCCCAGGCGTATACTCCGAGTGTATAGCTGGCGAGAATACGCCCATGAGCTGCGGAAACACCGAGGAGAGGGTGCGGGCGGGCAGGAGGCGGCCCCACGTCCGACCCCTGCACCGCACCCGGCCCGGCACCCCCACGGTCGACCGGACCCGGCCGCGCCCCGGCACGAGGGGGCGGCCGGACCAAGCCTGCCCCGGACGCGCACCGGCTGCCGAGGGCCGAACGTCCCGGATGCGGGCGGCCCTCGACCGCTCCGGTGGTCCCGGCCCGTCCGGCGCGGGCCCGGGCCGGTGGTCCCGATGGTCCCGGTGGTACGAGCCCGCACGACTCTTGTGCCCGGGCGTCCACCGGGGGAGATTGGGTGAAGAACTCCGGCGGGCGCCACCGCCGTTCCGCCCCGACGCCACTGAGGAGCCGTCACCGTGCCCGACTCACCGCGCCCGGCCCGGCCCGCCTCGCCCCTGCGGCGAACCGGCCGCCGGCTGCGGTGGGCCCTCGGCGCCGGAACCGACCCCCTGCTCCGGCCCGTCGACCGGGCCCGCTCCCGCGCCTGGCTGGCCGCCCTCCTCGGGGCGCTGCTCGCCCTGGCGCTGACCGCCGGCGGCGCCCTGGTCGGCTACCGGACCGCCGTTCCCCGGGCCGACGCCGACCGCGGGCTGCTGCGCGTCGTGGACGCCGTCGTGCTGAGCGTCCCCGAGGACCACCGCGCCGTCTCCGGCAGCCGCTTCGGCGGCAGGCACCACGACCGCGTCGACGTCGAGGCCCGCTGGACGTCCCCCGACGGCGTCCCGCACACCGGGACCGTCCAGGCGCCGCGCGCGACCACCGCCGGGTCGGTGCTGCCCGTCTGGGTCGACCGGGCCGGGGAGCCGACCGGGCCCCCGCTCGACCACACCGCGATCGCCGTCTCGGCCGCCTGCACCAGCCTCGGCGCCCTGCTCGCCCTGCTGGCCCTGCTCGTCCTCGCCCTGCGGCTGCGCCTGCACACGCTGGAGCGCCGCACCGACGAGGCCTGGAGCCGCGACTGGGCCCGCCTCGAACCCCTCTGGAGCGGCCGCGCCGGCCACCGCCAGGACGACTGACCCGACGCCATGACTCGGCCCGACCTGGCCCGAACTGCCCTGATGCGGCCCGGGCCGGCGCCTCAGAGCGGGTCGGTCCAGCCGGGCGGCGCGGCGTGCGGCCGGGCGGCCCGGTGGGTGAGCGCGGCGACCAGGACGAGGAGGGCCACCGCCAGGGCCAGCGCGGCGGGGACGTCGGTGTGCAGGACGAGCACGGCGCCGAGCAGCGCACCGGCGAACATCCAGGCCGCGGAGGCCAGCCGGCGCGGCCCGGTGCGGTCGGCGGCGAGGGCGGTGATGGTCATGGTGAGCACCGTGGTGGTCAGGTCCGGCACCTTGAGCGAGCGCACCACCGCGTTCTGCCCGCCCATCGCGAAGCCGAGCAGGCCGATCAGGGTGTAGCGGACCGGGTCGGAGCCGTGCCCGGCGACGGCCGCCAGGACGGTGCCCGCCGCGACGAGCACCGCCTGCGCGGTGACCGCCGTGCTCAGTAGGTGCCCGCGGTGGCCGGGCAGCCGCTCCGCGAGGCGGCCGCCGGCCAGCGCGCCCAGCAGGAAGGCGCCGAGGGCGGCCAGCGAGGCGGTGGCGGAGAGTCCGGGGGCGCCGGCCAGGGCGAAGCCGAGGAAGACCACGTTGCCGGTCATGTTGGCGACGAAGACGTGCCCGAGTTCGAGGTAGCTGACCGCGTCCACCACGCCGGTGACGAGGGTGAGCACCAGCAGCATCGGCACGAGCGGTCCGTGCCTGGGGTCGGGTGTGGGCATCGGACCTCCCGGTGTCGGTGCTGGGTCGTTGGCGTGACGGTACCTCCGCTCCGCGGGCCGTCCCGGTCGCCGGGCTCGTGCTAGGGCGCGTCTTTCGGATCACGTCGGATCAGCGGGCGTCGTTGGGGTGCGTGCATCGGCGGCGCCGAGGAGGGAGTCCATGCGGAGCATCGGCGACTGACGAGAAGCCGGCGTGGGGGTACCCCCGGCCGAAGGCTGGGGGAGTGCGTGCCCCGGCGGCGACCGCCTGGCGTGATCCGAAAGACGCGCCCTAGGCGAGCGCCGGGCGGTCCGGGTCGTCGGGCTCCTCCTCCAGGTGCCAGTGCAGGTCACGGACGCCGGGTTCGAGGGAGAGCCGGCTGACGACCTGTTCGAGGGCGGGGGCGACCTGTCCGGTGACGGCGACGGTGGCGCGCAGACTGGTGGCCTCCCCGTGGTCGGCGCGCCGGGCGCGCAGACCGGTGGGGGCGAGGCCGGAGGCGGCCAGGGCCTGCAGCAGCAGGGCGCGGATGTGGGTCTCCGAGGTGCGCTCGCACTCCACGTGGACGGTGGCCCGGTTGGTGGAGTCCGGGTCGCTGCCGGACTGCGGCGCCCGGTCGAGCAGCCGCCCGGCCGGGCGCAGGACGAGGTGGACGGCGAGCACGGCCAGGGTGCCGAGGACGGCCAGTTCGAGCTTGCCGGCCGCGGCGAGCACCCCGACGGCCGCCGAACACCACAGGGTGGCCGCCGTGTTGAGGCCACGGACGCCGGCTCCGTCGCGCAGGATGACGCCGCCGCCGAGGAACCCGATGCCCGAGACGACGTAGGAGGCGACCCGGGTGGGGCTGCCGACGTCGACGACGGCCTCGCTGTACAGGACGAACAGGGTCGCCCCGGCGGCGACCAGGGCGTTGGTGCGCAGGCCGGCCATCCGGGCCCGCCACTGGCGTTCGATGCCGATCAGCGCGCCGCAGGCGATACCGGTGGCGAGCCGGACCAGGAAGTCGACGGTGGTCAGGGTGTGCACGACGGCACCTCCTTCGCTCGGGGGCGGACGGGCCGCGGGCTGCTGCCCGCCCGCCGGGGCGGTCTGGACTCAGTGACCCAGGGCGGTCTGGACGATCTTGATGATGACCATCACCATCGCCAGCAGCAGGTAGGCGCGCAGGGCGCCCATGCCGACCTTGCGGGTGGTGGACATCACCGGCTTCGCCAGGGTGTCCAGCGGCGGCATCCGCCACTCGCCCCTGGCCTCCGGCCCCGGGCGCCCCCGGCCGCCGGTGCGCTCGGCCGGGCCCTCCGCGCCGGCCGGGCGGCCCGCGGCGAAGGCGTACCCGGCGACGAGGACGCCCGCCACGCCGCAGCCCGTCATGATCCACAGGATCGCCCGCGAGCTGATGCCCGGCCAGACCACGGAGGCGGTGAGGATCAGCGACAGCATCACCAGGACGCCCACCACGGCCGAGGTGAAGGCGTTCGTCCGCGGCCCGTTGACCCAGGGGCCGAGCACCTCGCGGTCGTTGCAGAGCAGCAGCAGGAACACGGTGGCGGAGGGCAGCAGGACGCCGGCCAGCACCTGGACGAACTGGGTCATCAGGCCCTGGGTGTACTCGGTGGACAGCAGGGTGATCGCGGCGGCCACGGTGACCAGCCCGGCGTAGATGCCGTAGAAGCCCTTGGCGCCCTTGACGCCCCGGTGCAGCGAGTGCCGGATCCCGAAGACGTCGCCGATGGCGTAGGCGGTGGAGAGCGAGACGGCGAAGGCGCCGATGATCGAGGCGTCCAGCAGCGCGACGGCGAACAGCACGCCCGCCAGGTGGCCGGCCCTGGCCTCGATGCCGCGCGCCACCGCACCGGCGTCGGAGAACCCGCCCGCGCCGTCGGTGCCCGCGAAGGCCGCGGCGGTGATGCCGATCATCGCGGCGGCGCCGACGATCACGACGACGATCCCGATCCACAGGTCGACCTTCTCGTACGTCATGAACCGCGGGGTGATCCGCTTGTCGATGACGTACGACTGCTGGAAGAACAGCTGCCAGGGGGCCACGGTGGTGCCGACGATGGAGATGATGACCAGCATCACGGCCGCGAGCTGTCCCGAACCCCCGGGCATGCCCGGCACCGTGAGGTCGTGCGCCATCTGTGAGGTCTTCGGGTGGACCAGGAAGTAGACCGGCACCAGCAGCAGCGAGCCCGCGCACAGGGTGACGGCGACCCGCTCGAAGCGCTGGAAGGAGCCGGTGAAGGCCGAGGCGATGATGACGGCGGCGGCCAGCACCACCGAGGCCGCCTTCGGCAGACCGAGGTAGCCCGCCGCGAGGGTGACGCCGATGAACTCGGTGACCAGGGTCAGCGCGTTCAGCAGGAAGAGGTCGATGACGCTGAAGGCGCCCCAGAACCTCCCGAAGCGCTCCAGGATCAGCCGGGCGTGGCCGACCCCGGTGACGGCGCCGAGCCGCAGCACCATCTCCTGGTTGACGTACAGCACGGGGACCAGCAGCAGCAGCGTCCACAGCAGCTGGGTGCCGTAGTTCTGGCCGGCCTGCCCGTAGGTGGAGAAGGCGCCCGCGTCGTTGTCGCCGACCATCACGATCAGGCCGGGGCCGATGACGGCGAGCAGCGTCCTGAAGCGGGCGGAGAGCGCGTGGCGCGGGGTGGTGTCGTCGAGTCGGATGGTGCCGAGCGCGCCCTTGATGTCGCCGGTGTGGGCGTCGTCGAGCACGGCGGTGCGGGCGGTGGGGACGGTCGGGTCGAGCATCGTGTCGGTCATGACGGGTCCTCCCTGCCCCCTGCGCGGGGGCGGGCCGGGGCATGCGGCGGGGCCCCTGCGGGCACGGCACCGGACCGCACGGCGGCGCTGAGCGGCGGCGGCCGTGCGGGCATGACGGTGCGTCCGATCGCCTGCGTCAGGGCGCGGTCGGGCGCCTGACGAAACGTCAGAGGTGGTGTGCGACAGGGGGGTCGGTCAGCGCGTGCCGGAGGTGATCGAGAGCATGCGGGTGCGGGGGCGACTGTGGCCCGGACTACTGCAGTCCATGTCTCTCGCCTCCTCCCGGCCGGGGGCGCACCGTACGTGCGCCGCATCGCGACACGGCAAGGAGCGGACCGGCGCCCGCGACGGGACCGGCACACCCCAACTCGTCAGAGCTTTGGCACTCCACGGCGTGTCCGGCCCGGCGGGTCGGAAGCCACTTGGGGTCAACCCTTAACTCGGGAAGACCTGTCCTGAACCTGGGCGTCTCTCGACGTCGTCGGGTCAGTGGCCTGTGTCCGTGAAGACGCCTCACCGAACGAGGTGCCTTGCAAACCTCGGCAAGCATAGCCCCTCTTCAGCGGCCCGGGGGCGGTTCCGGGGCCGAACTTTTACACCTTTGTAGAACCTTGACCGACCCGGACCGCCTACACGCTCGCGTCTCCGGCATATATAGTTCAGCGACATATTCCGCTGAACAGCGCACGAGGGGGAAGTGTGTCCCACACCGATCCGAACAGTCCCGCGCCGGTCCTGCACCTGGCCGACGTCACCCGGGTGCACGGCCGCGGCGCGGCCGAGGTGCACGCCCTCAGGGGCGTCGAACTCGCCGTCCGACCCGGCGAGTTCGTCGCCGTCATGGGCCCGTCCGGCTCCGGCAAGTCGACCCTGCTCACCCTGGCCGGCGGCCTGGACGCCCCCAGCAGCGGCCAGGTGGTCGTCGAAGGGGTCACCCTCGGCACCCTCGGCCGGCGCCGACTCGCCGACCTGCGGCGGCGTTCCATCGGGTACGTCTTCCAGGACTACAACCTGATCCCGGCGCTCACCGCCGCCGAGAACGTCTCGCTGCCCCGCGAACTCGACGGCCTCTCCGCCCGCGCCGCCCGCCGCGAGGCGCACGCCGCCCTGGAGGAGCTCGGCATCCCCGAGCTCGCCGACCGCTTCCCCGACGACATGTCCGGCGGCCAGCAGCAGCGCGTCGCCATCGCCCGCGCCCTGATCGGCGACCGCCGCCTCGTCCTCGCCGACGAACCCACCGGCGCCCTCGACTCCACCACCGGCGAGGCCGTCCTCGCCGTGCTGCGCGCCCGCTGCGACGCCGGCGCCGCCGCCATGATGGTCACCCACGAAGCGGGCTACGCCGGCTGGGCCGACCGCGTCGTCCACCTCCGGGACGGCGCGGTCGAGGCCACCACCACCGTGCGCGGCTCCGACGTCCGGCCACTGGTCGGCCGCGAGGTCCGGGGAGCGGCCCGATGAGGCTCGGCGCGTGGCGGGTCACGCTGCGCATCGCCCGCCGCGACGCCGTCCGCGCCAAGGGCCGCAGCGCCCTGATCGCGGCCATGATCGCGCTGCCCGTCCTCGGCGTCACCGGCGCCGACGTCGTCCACCGCAGCGGACAGCTCAGCCCGGCCGAACGGGTCGAGCGGGTGGTGGGCGGCGCGGACGCCCTGGTCACCGCCCACTCCCCCGGCCGCACCGTCGAACAGGCCCCGATCGCCGAGGACGGCAGCCTCGCCGTCGGACCCCGCGAGGGCGCGGCACCGACCGCCGAACAGCAGAGGGCCGCCACCACCGGCCCGCTGGCCCTGGCCACCGCCCTGCTGCCGCCCGGCAGCACCCTCACCCCCGCGCGCTCCGGCCCGGAGACCGGGGCGACCTCGCCGGAGGGACTGGTCCGCACCCTCCTCGCCGAAGCCGACCTCAGCGACCCGATCTGGCACGGCCGGCTCGACCTGACCGGCGGCCGCGCCCCGAGCGCACCGGGCGAGGTCGCCGCCACCCGGGCCTTCCTGGACCGCGCAGGCCTCGCGACCGGCGCCACCACCACCCTCCAGGGGCTGCCCGGCACGACCCTCACCATCACCGGCGTCGTCGAGCACCCGGGCGACCTCGGCCGCGTCGAACTCGTCGCCCTCCCCGGCGGGTTGATCGACCAGCTGGCCGCCGCCGCACCGCCCGCGCAACCCACCGGGGCGGCCGCCGGAGCACCGGGGGGCGACCGGCGGGACGCCGGGCCCGGCGCCTGGCTTGTCCGCCTCCCGGCCGGGGCCCGCCTCGACTGGGCGAAGGTGCAGGAGTTCAACGCCCACGGCCTCACCCTCACCGCCCGCTCGGTCGCGCTCGACCCGCCGCCGCGCGGCGCCGTCCCCTACTACCGGGACGCGTACCGCACCGCCGACGCCGCGGCCGGCAACACCACCAAGGTCGTGGTGGCCACCGTCACCGGCATGGGACTGCTCGAAGTCGCCCTGCTCGCCGGGCCCGCCTTCGCGGTCGGCGCCCGCCGCGCCCGCCGTCAGCTCGCCCTGCTCGGCGCCGCCGGCGGCCGGCGGTCGCACGTCGGCGCGGTGGTGCTCGGCGGCGGCCTCGTCCTCGGACTGGTCGGCGCGGCGGTCGGCGTGGCCGCCGGCATCGGACTGGTCGCCGCGCTCCGCCCGTGGATCGAGCGGATCGGGGGCTCCCGCTTCGGACACTTCGCGGCGCCGCCGCTGGACCTGCTCGCCATCGCCGGGATCGGGCTCGCCACCGCCCTCCTCGCCGCCGCGCTGCCCGCCCTCCAGGCCTCCCGCCGAAGCATCACCGCCGGACTCGCCGACCGCGACACCGTGCGCCCCCCGAATCGCCGGGTCACCGTCCTCGGCCTGCTGATGCTCGCCGCCGGAGCGGCCCTGGCGCTCTACGGCGCCGCCTCGGTGCCGCGCGGCCTGCCCGTGGTCAGCACCTACGACACCCGCACGCTCACCGTGCTGGCGGGCTCCGTCACGGCCGAACTCGGCCTGCTCGCCTGCACGCCGGTGCTGGTCGCGCTGGTCGGCCGGGCCGCCCGGCGGATGCCGCTCACCGCCCGGCTCGCCCTGCGCGACTCGGCCCGGCACCGCTCGCGCACCGCCCCGGCGATCGCCGCGGTGATGGCCGCCGTGGCCGGCTCCGTCGCCATCGGCGTCTACACCACCAGCACCGACGCCGAGAACCGGCGCGACTACCGGCCGCAGGCCCCGTACGGCGCCGTCCAGCTGAGCTCCGTCGCCGACGGCGACCAGCTCGCCCGGCTGCGCTCCGAGACGGAACGCGAACTGACCGGGCTGGGCGCGCGCGCCGACCTCGCCGACGCGATCTACCGGTTCTGCCCGAACTGCTCCAGCCTCGTCCAGCTCAAGGACACCGGGCAGCAGCGCACGCCCACCGGCCCGCCGCGGCTGGCCGCCGGCGACGCCACCGTGCTGCGCGCCCGCTTCGGCGTCCACGACCCGGCCGCCGAACGGGCCCTCGCCGCCGGCCGGGTCCTCGTCTTCGCGCCCGAGCTGCTGGCCGGCGACGGCAAGGCCGTGCTCGAGCTGCGCGGAGGCGGCGGCGCCCCGCTCAAGCCCGGCGAGATCCCCAAGCCGGACCTCCAGGAGGTCACCGTCGACGCCACCCTCGTCGACGCCCCGGACGCCGCCCGCTACGGCCAGGCCCTGGTGCTCCCCTCCGCGCTGCCCGCCCTCGGACTCGACGCCCGACCGACCGGCTCGCTCTGGCTGCCCGCCACCCCGCCGGACCGCAAGGCGCAGCAGCGCGCCGAGGCCGCCGCGATCCGCCTGGACCGCGCCGCCCAGCTGGACGTGGAACGCGGCTACCAGCCGAAGGGTGACGCCCAGACCCTCGCGCTCGGCGGCTTCGCCGCCCTGGTCGTCCTCGGCGCCGCCGGGATCGCCACCGGCCTGGCCGCCGCCGACTCCCGGCAGGACCAGGCCACCCTGGCCGCCGTCGGCGCACCGCCCGGCATCCGGCGGACCCTGGCCGGCCTGCAGTGCGCCCTGATCGCCCTGCTGGGGGCGCTGCTCGGGGCGGTCAACGGCTTCGTCCCGGCGGTGGGGCTGCTGAAGTCCCGGGCGAGCGGCGTCGGCGCCAAGCCTGCGCTGATCACCGCGCCGTGGGGGCAGCTGCTGCTGATCACCCTGGTGCTGCCGGTGCTGGCCGGGCTGCTCGCGGCGCTGCTCACCCGGTCGCGGGTCCGGCTGGGCCGGCGGCTCTCCTGACCGGCCGCTGAACGGCCGGCCGTCCCCTCCGGTCCGTCCCCGCGCGCCCGTCCCCGTCCGCCGGGGGCGGGCGCGCGCCGCTGCCGTGCGCCGGAGTCGGCGGGCGCCCCGCACCGGGCGCCCGTACCATGGGCGGGTTCGGCGGGCGGAAGGCGTCCGCGGGTGACGAGGGAGGGCTCGGCGGTGCTGCGCGGGTTCGGCGATCTGGAGGCCGAGATCATGGACCGGCTGTGGTCCTGGGGCCGGCCGGCCACCGTGCGCGAGGTCGTGGACGACCTGCAGCGGCAGCGCCCCGTCGCGTACACCACCGTCACCACGGTGGCCGACATCCTGCACACCAAGGGCTGGCTGCGCCGGGACAAGGTCGGCCGGGCCTGGGTGTACGAGCCGGCCTGCACCCGGGAGGCGTACACCGCGCAGCTGATGCACCAGGCCCTGGAGACCACCCCGGACCGGGCCGGCGCACTGCTGCACTTCGTCGAGGGGATCAGCGGTGACGAGGCCTCCGCCCTGCTGGCGGCGCTGGAGCAGGTGAAGGACCGGGGCACCGCGTGACCCTGGCGCTGCTCGGCCTCCACCTGGCCGTGACCGGGGCCCTGCTGCCCCGGTGGCTCACCCGTTCCGCCCGGCTCCAGGCGCGGCTCCAGACCCGGCCGACCGCCGCGGCGGCGCTCTGGCTGGCGCTGATGGCCTCGTTCCTGGTCGCGCTGCTGCTCGCGGCGCACCACACGGTGGAGCCGTTCGCCCGCGAGCCGGCCGGTCTGGTCGGCCTCTTCCCGCACACCGAGCCGACCGGGCCCGTCCTCCCGCACACCCACGACTGGTGGCTGCTGGCCGCCGCCGGGGCCGTGCCCGGCACGGTGGTGGCGGCCGTCGGGGTGCGCGCCGGGCGGGTGCGGCGGCGGCACCGGGCGCTGCTGGACGTGGTCGCCGTCCGGGACGGGCGCTGGGACGCCCTGGTGCTGGAGCACGCCCGGCCCACCGTCTACTGCCTGCCGGGCCGCCGCTCCCGCGTGGTGCTGTCCCGCGGGGCGCTGCGCCTGCTCGACGAGCGGCAGCTGGCGGCGGCCGTGGCCCACGAGCACGGCCACCTCCGGGGCCGCCACCACCTGTTCCGGCTGCCGGCCGACACCTTCGCGCTGCTGTTCGGCCGGCTGCCGCTGGCCCGGCTCGGGCGGGCGCAGGTGGCGCTGCTGCTGGAGATGGCGGCCGACGACGCGGCGCTGGCGCGGGCGTCCCGCACCGAACTGGCCTCCGCGCTCTGCGTCCTGGCCACGTCCGCCGGGCCCCCGGAGGCCGCGCTGGCGGTGGCCTCCACCGGCGTCCTGGCCCGGGTCCAGCGGCTGGCCCGGCCCGGCCCGGCCCACCGGCGCGACCGGCTCGCCTGGCGCACCGCCGTGCTGGCGGCCCCGCTGCTGCCCTACCTGCTGGCCTGCGCGCCGCATCCGTAGGAACCGACGGGCCCGACGTCCGACGGGCTTCGGGGTCCGACGGGCTTCGGGGCCCGACGGGCCTTGGGGACGCGCGGTGTCCCGGCCCGGCGGGACCCGCCGGGCCGGCTACGGCCGGACGGCGCCCATGTACGGCATCGCGGAGATCGGCAGCACCTCGATGTTCTTGCCGGTGCGCGGGGCGTGGATCATCTTGCCGTCGCCGATGTACAGGCCGACGTGGTGCAGGTCGTTGTAGAAGAAGACCAGGTCGCCGGGCTGGAGGTTGGCGCGGTCGACGTGCGGGCCGTCGTTCCACTGCGCCTGGGACGTCCGGGAGATCGTCACGCCCGCCGCGCGGTAGGCGGAGCTGGTGAGCCCGGAGCAGTCGAAGCTGGCGGGGCCGCTCTTGGCCCAGCCGTACGGCTTGCCGAGCTGGGCGGAGGCGAACTGGACGATGGCGGCGGCCCGGCCGCCGGCTGGCGGCGCCGGGGCGTTCATGTCGGGGCGCTCGGCGGAGCGGGAGGCGCGGTCGGTGGCGGCCGCCCGCTGGGCCTCGGCCTTGGCCTTCTCGGCGGACTGCTGGGCGTTGATCTTGGCGCGGTCCTCGGCGCTGAGCTTGTTGAGCATCGCCTGGGCCGCGGCCAGCTTGGTCTGAATGTCCTTCTTCTGCTCGGCCAGCTGGGCGCCGACCGAGTCGAGCGCGGCGAGGGTGGCGGTGGCCTCGGCGCGGTCCTGGTCGAGCTTGCGCTGCTCGCCCTGGGCCTGCTTCAGCAGGTCGGCCTGGGAGCCGGCGACCTGGTTCTGCACCGCGGCCCGTTCCAGGTACCCCGCCGGGTCCGAGTCGAGCATCAGCTGGAAGGACGGGTCCATGCCGTTGCTGCGGTACTGGTCGGCGGCCACCGCGCCGAGCCGGGTGCGCAGTTCGTTCATCGCCTCCTGCCCGCGGGCCACCTTCTCCTGGATCCGGTTGGCCTCGCCCTGGAGCTTCTGCTGCTTCTCCTGGAAGCCGTTGTGGCGCTCGATGGCCTGCTCGGCCTCCTCGTTGAGCTGCTCCACCTGCTCCTTGACGGAGGCGAGGCTGGGGGTGGGCTCGGCGTTGGCGGTGCCGGCGCCGAACACCGCGCCGCCGGCCACGGCCGTCGTGAGGACCGCCAGGCGTGCCCGGCTCGGAGGGCTGGGCTTGCGGCGCTTTCCCATGGGCGATGGGCTCCTTCAGGGGGGTCAGGGCGCGGCCCCGGCAGCGGCCGGAGCAGGGTGAAGGACGGGCGGGGGCGCACGGGGGCGCACGGGGGAGGAGCTCCCCACCCACCTTCTTCGAAGTAACTTAATAGATGACCCGCGGGGTTCCGCAATCCCCCTTCCGCGACCCCCGCCCCCGACCCCCTCCCACGACCCGCGACACCACCTCTGACCTCGGGTGCCACCCGCTACGGCACTCCCCGCCGCCCGGAGTGCTAACGGTCCGCTAAATCGAGGGAAAGGTCACACGGGTCGCCCCTCCTGCGTGCCTGCGAACGAGCGCTAACCTGCGGACATGAAGGTCCCGCCCGAAGGGCTCCCCCTCGCCGCCGAGTTCCCGGCCGCGCACCGTGAGCAGTGGCAGCAGCTCGTCGAGGGCGTGCTGCGCAAGTCCGGCGCACAGCCCGCGGACGGCCCCGCCGCCGAGCAGGCGCTCACCACCGAGCTCCCGGACGGGCTGCGCGCCCGGCCGCTGTACACCGCCGACGACACCTCCGCCGAGCCCGGCTACCCGGGCTTCGCGCCCTTCGTGCGCGGCGGCCGGCCGCAGGGCTCCGCCGTCTCCGGCTGGGACGTCCGCCAGCGGCACGCCGACCCGGACCGCACCCGCACCAACGAGGCCGTCCTCGCCGACCTCGAGAACGGCGTCGGCTCGCTCTGGCTGGAGATCGGCGGCGACGCCCTCCCGGTCACCGCCCTGCCCGAGGCGCTCACCGGCGTGTACCTGGACCTGGCCGCCGTCGTCCTCGACGCCGGACCCGAATTCACCGCCGCCGCCGAGCAGTTGTTCACCCTGTACCAGGAGCGCGAGGTCTCCCCCGGCGCCGCCACCGGCAACCTCGGCGCCGACCCGCTCGGCCTCCAGGCCCGCACCGGCGACACCGGGCGCACCGCCGCGCTGCTCGCCGAGGCCACCGCCCTCGCCACCCGCTGCGCCGCCGACCACCCCGGCCTGCGGGCGCTGACCGTCGACGCCCTGCCCTACCACGAGGCCGGCGCCTCCCCCGCGCAGGAGCTCGGCTGCGCCCTCGCCACCGGCGTCGCCTACCTGCGCGCGCTCACCGCCGCCGGGCTGTCCGTCGACGCGGCGCTCGGCCAGCTGGAGTTCCGCTACGCCGCCGACGCCGACCAGTTCCTCACCATCGCCAAGTTCCGCGCCGCGCGCCGCCTCTGGGCCCGCGTCGCCGAGGTGTCCGGCGCCTCCCCCGAGGCCTCCGCGCAGCGCCAGCACGCCGTCACCTCCCGGGTGATGATGACCGCCCGCGACCCGTGGGTGAACATGCTGCGCACCACCGTCGCCTGCCTCGCCGCCGGCGTCGGCGGCGCCGACGCCGTCACCGTGCTGCCCTTCGACAGCGCCCTCGGACTGCCGGACGCCTTCGCCCGCAGGATCGCTCGCAACACCCAGTCGATCCTGCTGGAGGAGTCCCACCTGGCCCGGGTGATCGACCCGGCCGGCGGCTCCTGGTACGTCGAACAGCTCGGCGAGGAGCTCGCCCGGGCCGCCTGGGCCTGGTTCCAGGAGATCGAGCAGGCCGGCGGCCAGCAGGCCGCGCTCGGCTCCGGCCTGGTCGGCGAGCGGATCGCCGCGACCTGGGCGCAGCGCTCCGTCAAGCTCGCCAAGCGGCGCGAACCCGTCACCGGCGTCAGCGAGTTCCCCCACCTCGACGAGCAGCCGCTGGTCCGCCGCCCGGCCCCGGCCGCCCCCGGCGGCGGCTTGCCGCAGGTGCGCCGCGCCGAGGCCTACGAGGCCCTGCGGGACCGCTCCGACGCCCACCTCGCCGCCACCGGCACCCGGCCCGCGCTGTTCCTCGCCTCCATCGGCACCGCCGCCGCCCACACCGCGCGCACCACCTTCGCCGCCAACCTGTTCCAGGCCGGCGGCATCGCGACCACCGCCGCCGAGGGCGTCGACCCGGCCGCCCTCGCCGCGGCCTTCACCGCCTCCGGCGCCACCGTCGCCTGCCTCTGCTCCAGCGACGCGCTGTACGGCGAACACGCCGAGGCCGTCGCGGCCGCCCTCAGGGAGGCGGGCGCCCGCAGGGTGCTGCTGGCCGGCCGGCCCGGCACCGCCCCCGCCGGCGTCGACGACTTCGTCTTCGCGGGCGGCGACGCCGTCGCCACGCTGACCGGACTGCTGAACGAGATCACCGACGAGAGCAAGGTGGCGTGATGATCCCCGACTTCACCGGAATCGGGCTGGACGGCGACACCGCCCCGGACGTCACCGACGAGCAGTGGCAGGCCGCCTGGCGGCAGTCCACCGGCAAGGACGTCGACGAGCTCACCTGGGACACCCCCGAGGGCATCGGCGTCAAGCCGCTCTACACCCCGGCCGACCTCGACGGGCTCGACTTCCTGCAGACCTACCCGGGCGTCGCCCCGTACCTGCGCGGGCCCTACCCGACCATGTACGTCAACCAGCCGTGGACCGTCCGCCAGTACGCCGGCTTCTCCACCGCCGAGGAGTCCAACGCCTTCTACCGCCGCAACCTCGCGGCCGGCCAGAAGGGCCTCTCCGTCGCCTTCGACCTGCCGACCCACCGCGGCTACGACAGCGACCACCCGCGCGTCACCGGCGACGTCGGCATGGCGGGCGTCGCCATCGACTCCATCTACGACATGCGCCAGCTCTTCGACGGCATCCCGCTCGACCGGATGTCGGTGTCGATGACCATGAACGGCGCCGTGCTGCCCGTTCTCGCGCTGTACATCGTGGCCGCCGAGGAACAGGGCGTACCGCCCGAGAAGCTG
Organism: Kitasatospora sp. NPDC051705; assembly: GCF_044453265.1. NCBI lineage: Bacteria > Bacillati > Actinomycetota > Actinomycetes > Kitasatosporales > Streptomycetaceae > Kitasatospora > Kitasatospora sp. NPDC051705. The sequence goes on from NZ_JBITCO010000009.1 coordinate 78,256, forward strand.
GCCGGGACCATCCAGAACGACATCCTCAAGGAGTTCATGGTCCGCAACACCTACATCTACCCGCCGCAGCCGTCGATGCGGATCATCTCGGACATCTTCGCGTACACCTCGCAGAAGATGCCCCGGTACAACTCGATCTCCATCTCCGGCTACCACATCCAGGAGGCCGGGGCCACCGCCGACCTGGAGCTCGCCTACACCCTGGCCGACGGCGTCGAGTACCTGCGCGCCGGCCTGGACGTCGGCCTGGACGTGGACGCCTTCGCGCCGCGGCTGTCGTTCTTCTGGGCGATCGGCATGAACTTCTTCATGGAGGTCGCCAAGCTCCGCGCGGCCCGGCTGCTCTGGGCCAAGCTGGTCAAGCAGTTCGACCCCAAGAACGCCAAGTCGCTGTCCCTGCGCACCCACTCGCAGACCTCCGGCTGGTCGCTCACCGCCCAGGACGTGTTCAACAACGTCACCCGCACCTGCGTCGAGGCGATGGCCGCGACCCAGGGGCACACCCAGTCACTGCACACCAACGCCCTCGACGAGGCGCTCGCGCTGCCCACCGACTTCTCCGCCCGCATCGCGCGCAACACCCAGCTGCTGCTCCAGCAGGAGTCCGGCACCTGCCGCGTCATCGACCCGTGGGGCGGCTCCGCGTACGTCGAGAAGCTCACCCACGACCTGGCCCGCCGGGCCTGGGAGCACATCCAGGAGGTCGAGGCCGCCGGCGGCATGGCCAAGGCCATCGACGCGGGCATCCCCAAGCTCCGCGTCGAGGAGGCCGCCGCCCGCACCCAGGCCCGCATCGACTCCGGCCGCCAGCCCGTCATCGGCGTCAACAAGTACCGGGTCGACAGCGACGAGCAGATCGAGGTCCTCAAGGTCGACAACTCCTCGGTGCGCGCCCGCCAGATCGAGAAGCTGCGGCGGCTCCGCGAGGAACGCGACGAGGCCGCCACCCAGGACGCGCTGCGCGCCCTGACCCGCGCCGCCGAGGCCGGCCCGCAGCGCGGCGGCTCCCTCGACGGCAACCTGCTGCACCTGGCCGTCAACGCCGCCCGCGCCAAGGCCACCGTCGGCGAGATCTCCGACGCCCTCGAGAAGGTGTACGGCCGCCACTCCGGCCAGATCCGTACCATCTCCGGTGTGTACCGAGACGAAGCCGGCCCCTCCGCCCCCCTCCAGCGCACCCGCGACCTCGTCGAGCGGTTCGAGCGCGCCGAGGGCCGCCGCCCGCGCATCCTGGTCGCAAAGATGGGCCAGGACGGGCACGACCGCGGTCAGAAGGTCATCGCCACCGCCTTCGCCGACCTCGGCTTCACCGTCGACGTCGGCCCGCTGTTCCAGACCCCGGACGAGGTCGCCCGCCAGGCCGTCGAGGCCGACGTCCACATCGTCGGCGTCTCCTCGCTGGCCGCCGGGCACCTCACCCTCGTCCCCGCGCTGCGCACCGCGCTCGCCGAGGCCGGCCGGGAGGACATCACCATCGTCGTCGGCGGGGTCATCCCCCCGCAGGACTTCGACGCGCTGTACGAGGCCGGCGCGGCGGCCGTCTTCCCGCCCGGCACCGTCATCCCCGACGCCGCCTACGACCTGCTGAAGTCGCTGGCGGCCGACCTCGGCCACGAACTGTGAGCCGCTGACCCGATGCCACCCCGGACGATCGACCTCGACCAGTACGCCGACGGTGTCCTGGACGGCTCACGCGCCTGGATCGCACGCGCCGTCACCCTCGTCGAGTCCAGCCGGCCCGACCACCGGGCGCTCGCCCAGCAGCTGCTCCAGCGGCTCCTCCCGCACGCGGGAGGAGCCGTCCGGGTCGGCATCACCGGCGTGCCCGGCGTCGGCAAGTCCACCTTCATCGACTCCTTCGGCACCATGCTCACCGGGCAGGGCCACCGGGTCGCGGTCCTCGCCGTCGACCCGACGTCCAGCCGCACCGGCGGCTCCATCCTCGGCGACAAGACCCGGATGGAACGCCTCGCCGTCGACCCGCACGCCTTCGTGCGTCCCTCGCCGACCTCCGGGACGCTCGGCGGCGTCGCCAAGGCCACCCGGGAGTCCATGGTGGTCATGGAGGCCGCCGGCTACGACGTGGTGCTGATCGAGACGGTCGGCGTCGGCCAGTCCGAGACGACGGTGGCGGGCATGGTCGACACCTTCCTGCTGCTCAGCCTGGCCCGCACCGGCGACCAGCTGCAGGGCATCAAGAAGGGCGTGCTGGAGCTCGCGGACGTCATCGCCGTGAACAAGGCCGACGGCCCGCACGAAACCGACGCCAAGGCCGCCGCCCGCGAACTCTCCGGCGCCCTCAGGCTGTTGCAGCCCCCGGACGCCGCGTGGACCCCGCCCGTCCTCACCTGCAGCGGGCGCGACGGCGCCGGCCTCGACGTGCTGTGGGAACGGCTGCAGCAGCACCGCAAGGTGCTGGACGCCACCGGCGCGCTGGCGGCGAAGCGGCGGGAGCAGCAGGTCGAGTGGACCTGGTCCATGGTCCACGACCAGCTCTTCGCGCGGCTGCACGAACACCCCGAAGTGCAGCGCCTCGCACCCGAGTTGGAGTCCCGAGTCCGGGCCGGAACCCTACCGGCCGGACTGGCCGCGCAGCAGCTCCTCGACGGCTTCTTCGGCACCGGGCACCAGGAGGCGTAGCACGTGGCCACCATCGTCCAGGACGTCCCGGTCGACGCCCCCGCGGACCGGGTCTGGGACGCCGTCCGGGACGTCGGTGCCGTCCACCGGCGACTTATCCCCGGCTACGTCCTCGACACCCGCGTCGAGGGAGACGTACGGCACCTCACCATGCCCGGCGGCACGGTCATCCGCGAGCTGATCGTCAGCGTCGACGACGACCTGCGCCGCCTCGCGTACTCCGCCGTCGAGGGCTTCACCCTCCCCCTCACCCACCACCACGCCTCCTTCCAGGTCGTCCCCGAGGACGACGCCCGCTGCCGCCTCGTCTGGACCACCGACGTCCTCCCGCACGAGCTGGCCGACCAGGTCCGCCCCCGGGTCGCCCGCGGCGCCCAGGTCATGAAGGCCACCCTGGAGGTCACGGCACCGTGGCCACAAGGACCGCAGCCGTAGGCCGCGGAGGCCACCGGACCGGACCGGGCACTCCCGGACAGCCTTGTGCCGCCCCGCCCCCCGACCGCGGGAGGCGGGGCGGCACGGCACCATGCGGTCAGACCGGCCTCGCCGCCGCAACGGCATCCGTGTACAACTCGCTGGTCAAGTCCTCTTCCCCGATACCTAGTTCGGCCAGGACGGCACGGACCGAACCGAGCGCCGGCACGAGGTCCGCCTCCGCGGCAGCCAGCGTCTCCACCTCGATGAACGTCGCACCGTCCAGCTCCGGTACACGGACGAGGGTGGCCAGCAGACCGCGCCCGTCACGCCGGAAACCGTAGTTGCGACACCGCTTCTCGAAGGCGATCCGCGGAACGAAACCCAGGCCCCGCACGATCTCGTGGATCGCGTCGGCATCCTCGACCCTGGTCTCCGCCTCCGGCTTCGACCCGGAGGCCTCGTCCACCCGGGCGCCCTTGTAGGTGAGCACGGTACGCGTGGCGTCCGGGCTGTGCACCGTACGGATCCGCAGCTCGCGGTCGGCCCCCATCAGGCTCCCGTCCGGCACGTCGTAGTACGTGTCGCGGTAGACCTCCGCCCGACCCGCGCCATAGCGGTCCTCCAGCTGCTCGAGCACGCCCTCCGGGTCGCGAACGACCGCCTTGAGCTCCGCCTCGATCGCCATGATGCTCCCTCCGTCAGAACACGCGCTCGGCACTGTCCACCATCACCTCGAACTGGCGACGCCAACCCCGGTAGAGGGGACCGTGCGGGGTGGGCAGCACCTTATAGGTTGCCGACTCGTGCCCTTCCCAATCCGCGTCGAACGATCCGACGAAGAGCGTGCGATCCAGCCTGATGGTCCGCCACACCGGGAGGGTGCAGTACCGGTACAGCTCGACCCGCCCGACCCGGGAGAGCTCCCGCAGTCGGGCTTCTGCCAGCCGGATACCTCCGACGAGGGAGGCAGTGGACTCGCCGATCTCGGCCGCCCGAACGGCAACGGCCGGCGACTCCGGATCCAGGAGCAATACCCGTAGGCGGGGCGCGGACTCACCGTCGCCGCCCAGGTGTCGGCGCAGCAAGGAGTCTCGTAGGGCGAGGAGGCCGAGGCCGCGAACGGCAAGGACGTCCAGTTCGGTTGCCGACCTCGCCGCCTGCTGGATCTCGGCGGTCGCCGACGCCTGTTCGCTGTATACGCGCACGATTTCGGGAAACGCGGCCAGGTCGAACGCCGTTCCGGGAACACGTCGACGGTCCGATCTCGGCGCCAGGCCCATGAGACGTCGCGCGTCGTCCGGGAGGTTGAGTCCGTCGGCGATCCGCTCGAAGACCTCCATCTTCGTGACCAGCCGGCGACCGTTGATGATCTCGTTCACCCGGCCTTGCGTCATTCCCACCTGGACCGCCAGGCGAGCCTGACTTGCCCCGCTGTGGTGCTGCACGTAGCGGAACAGAGCGGCAACGTCGCGGTCGCGCAGTGCGTGCCGCGCCTGCTCGTTCTGCCAGGCCAGGTCGGGCAGCCTGATCGGCTCGAGTGCGGTTCCCATGAGGTGCGCCCCTGTCGGTCGATCCATCCCAGAGTGAGATTACCCCTTGGATATCGGCATTCACGGTCAGTGACCCGATCCTGGAGGAGTGACCGCTGCACGAGCGCCTCTCGGCGCCCTGCACCCAACTCGCCGGCGCTGCATCGGTCATGGCAATCGACCGCGTCAGCAAGAGGAGCATCGTCATGAGCACTCCCCCGCCCAAACCGCCCTCGCCTCCGGCACCGCCCGGACCGGGGCCGGTGTTCCCGGTCAGCGGCAGGGCCGGCAGCACCACGACCACGACCGTCACGCCCATCAGGTAGGAGGCACCCATGGGATGGGGAACCGGCAAGGGCGGGAGCTCCGGAGGCGGCAGTGGCGCCAATGACGGCGGCCAGGGGAGCCATGCGGGCAAGAAGGACTTCGGCACGGCCACGTCGAACCCGGACACCTCGTCCGGTTCGAAGACCGGCAAGCACGGAAAGGCGGGCGGCAAGGGCAAGTGACCACTGACCGGAGCGTCCCGGAGCAGGCCGGCACGTCCGGCCTGCTCCGGGCCGTCACCCACTTCCTCGGGCACGAGGTGGCTCCCGAGTGGCGCAGGGCTGCCGAGGCTACGCCGCGCCACCTCTTCCTCCCCGATCGGATCTGGATCGACGACGACCTGACCCCCTGTGACCGTCAGCAGGAGCCGGAGCGCTGGTTCGCGGCCGCCTACGAGGACGCGCCCGTCGTGACACAGCTCAACGACGGGCGAGAACCGGCGGACCTGACCGACGCCCTGCCGTCCTCCTCTGCCTCGGCGCCGGCGATCGTGTTCACGATGCTCGAACTCCTCGACCTCGCACCCGGGATGCGGGTCCTGGAGATCGGCGCCGGCACCGGGTTCAACGCCGCGCTGCTCTCCCACCGGCTGGGCGACGTGAACGTGACCACGGTCGAGATCGACCCCGCCGTCGCGGAGGCCGCGCGTTCCAACCTCAAGACGGCCGGCTATGCCCCGGCCGTCGTCTGCGGAGACGGAACCCTGGGCTGGGTCCCCGAAGCCCCGTACGACCGGGTGATCGCCACCTGCTCGGTCGAGCGGATCCCGTACTCCTGGGTCTCCCAGACCAGGCCCGGTGGTGCGGTGCTCGCGCCCTGGCAGAACCCGTGGATCTGTGGCGGCCTGCTCCGTCTCACCGTCGAGGACCACGGCACCGCCACGGGCCGCTTCACTCCCGACAGCGCCTTCATGCTGATGCGTACCCAACGCCGCGACCTGTTCCTCTTCCGGGACGTGGTCATGGACGAGCACGTCCCGGATGAGTGCACGACCGCCCTCTCCCCCTGGGCAGTCGCCGACTCCGCGTTCGAGACCCAGTTCGCGCTCGGCCATCGCCTGGGTGACCTCTGGTACGCCTGGCACCACGACCCGCACCTCGACGATGTGGACACCCGCCTCTGGGTGTCCACGACGAGCGGCGATTCCTGGGCGGCCGTCGACTGGGACGGCACGCAGAACACCGAGCGGTACACGGTGTGGCAGCACGGTCCGCGGCGGGTGTGGGAGGAGGTCGAGACGGCCCACGCGTGGTGGCTCGACAACAGCCGCCCCGGGCCGGACCGGCTGGGCCTGACCGTCACGGCCGAGGGTCAGACCGCCTGGCTCGACGACCCGGAGAACGCGTGGCCCTTGCCCTAGGCGGCAGCACGCCCCCGCGTGATCCGAGGCCTGCTGCACGAACGCAGCAGGCCTGCACGCCCCCATGAAGCCGGACCGTGCGGCCTCTTCCCGCGGGGAGGCCGGAGTCTCAGGGGGTGGACTGGACGGGGAAGCCGGTGGGGCGGCCCTGGTCCTTCAGCCAGGTGAGGACCTGGTCGAGGGCTTCGACGGTCTGCTGGCGGTCGCCGCCGCCGTCGTGGAAGAGGACGGTCGGGCCGAGGCGCATCTCCTTCTTGACGGTGGCGACGATGGTGGCGGTGCCGGGCTTGTCGAAGTCCTTGGAGTCGACGTTCCAGCCGAGCGGGCGCAGGCCGTTCGCGGCGGCGATGCGCCGGCTGTCGGGCGTGAACGAGCCGCCGGGAGCCCGGTAGTAGAGCACCTTGGCGCCGCCCGCGGCGTCCTCGATCATCTTCTTCGCGTCCAGGATCTGCTTCTCCTGGTAGGCGACGGGCTTCTTGTCCATGGAGGTGTCGTGGTCCACGGTGTGGTCGCAGAGCCGGTGGCCGGCCGCGACGACCTGCTTGACGAGGTCGGGGTGGGCCTTGGCCTGCGGGCCGATCATGCAGAACGTCGCCTTGACGCCGTGCCGCTTGAGCACGTCGAGGACCTTCGGGGTCCAGGTGGGGTCGGGGCCGTCGTCGATGGTGATGTTGACGGCGTTGCCTCCGCTCTCGGAGGCGTGGGCTATGCCGTCGGGTATGCCGCCCTGCTGGGTGCCGCCGTCGCCGCCCTGGGCTCCGTCCCCGCCGTGGGAGCCGTCCCCGCCGGTGCCGCCGGCGGCGGAGCCCTGTCCGTGGGCGATGTCCTGCCGGGGTGCGCTGTCCGAGTCGGTGAGGGTCGCGACCCCCCAGACACTGGCGGTCAGGGCGAGGGCGGCCACGGCGACGGCCACCCGACTGCCGCTCAGGTCCTGCATGCGCGCTTTGACGTCCATCGTCCGACCGATCCCCCGCCTGTGTGCGAACTCTTCGAGGGTGATGACGTGAGCCGGGTCGGCGGGGTTCCACGGATTCGCCCGTCGTTGCGAACGGAGGGCGACGACGGGCCACGGGGCCACGGCAGGTGACGGGGCGACGGGCACCGGCGACGGGGAGGGCCCCGGACCGCCCGACCGGTCCGGGGCCCTCCCGCTCACCCGGTGAGGGTCAGGCGCCCTGGACGGCCGCGAAGCGGGCCGAGACGTCCTGCCAGTTGACGACGTCCCACAGGCGGGTGACGTAGTCGGGGCGGACGTTGCGGTACTGCAGGTAGTACGCGTGCTCCCAGGCGTCGAAGGCGAGCAGCGGGGTGGTGCCCTGGCCGACGTTGCCGTGGTGGTCGTAGACCTGCTCGACGATCAGGCGCTTGCCGAGCGGCTCCCAGGAGAGGATGCCCCAGCCGGAGCCCTGGACGCCGGTGGTGGCGGTGGTGAGCTGCTTCCTGAAGGCCTCGAAGCTGCCGAAGTGCTCGGTGATGGCGTCGGCGAGCTCGCCCTCGGGGCGGTCGCCGCCCTCCGGGGAGAGGTTCTGCCAGAACAGCGAGTGCAGCACGTGGCCGGACAGGTGGAAGGCGAAGGTCTTCTGCAGGCCGACCAGGCCGCCGAGCTGGTCCTTGTCGCGCGCCTCGGCGAGCTGCTCCAGGGTGTCGTTGGCGCCCTTGACGTAGGCGGCGTGGTGCTTGGAGTGGTGGAGCTCCAGGATCTCGGCCGACATCGCCCGCTCGAGTGCGGAGTAGTCGTACGGCAGGTCGGGAAGCGAGTAGGTGCCCATCAGGACACGGCCCCTTTCGGCGGGTTGAACGGTGGTGATCGTGCCGGCACCACACTATTGCGTATGAGTTGCAGGAACGAAGCATGGGCTCCTGCTTATTCCTCACGTCACCTCACGTCACGGGGCGTCACGGGAGGCCGCCGGGTTCCCGCGGGTCATCAGGGGCCGAACCGGAACGAAGGGGACGCCCGGGCGCCGGGGCCGGCCTGACGGCACGTCCGCCCCGGCAACGGTTCGGTCTCGCCGGGCGGAAATTCACACCCGGGCCTTCCCCCGGTCGCCAGCCTGTGACATTTTACATGTCACACATCAGGCGATCGTGTGTCCCCAACCACACGACGACCCTCAACGGCCCCGGAGGCCCCCACAGATGCGTCCCTTCCGGATATCCACGGCGCAGGCGCGCAAGCTGCCCGCGCTCGGTGCCGCGTTCTTCCTCGCACTCGGCCTGTTCGCACCGCAGGCCCATGCGGCCGGCGGTGGCGGCTCCACGCCGGTCACCACCCCGGCCGCGGCCGCCAGGACGGCCACCAAGGCCGCCGGCGCGTCGGCCGCGCCGCAGGCGATCCCCGTGCCCAAGTCGCCCGACACGCCCAAGGACCCCCGCCCGCTGGCGGCGGACTCCCAGGGCAAGGCCAAGGCCCCGAGCGCGGGCAGTGCCGTCGGCACGGGCACCGCCGCCAAGGCGCCGAAGCAGTTCTCGGCCGCCGCGGCCGGCACCGGCTGCGACGTCTCCGCCTTCACCGGCACCTCCGGCGCCGCGCTGGTCCAGCAGGTCAAGGCCGCGAGCCTGGACTGCGTCAACTCGCTGTTCACGCTGACCGGCAACGACGCCAGGGGCGCCTTCAACGAGGCCCAGATGGTGACCGTCGCCAACGCCCTGCGCGACGTCGCACCGAGCTACCCCGGGGACGACTCGACCGCGGCCGGCCAGCTGGTGCTGTTCCTGCGCGCCGGCTACTACGTCCAGTGGTACCACTCGGACGTCGTCGGCCAGTACGGCACCGCCCTGCAGGGCGCGATCCGCGGCGCCCTCGACGGGTTCTTCGCCGCCCCGCACAGCAAGGACGTCACCGAGGCCAACGGCCAGACCCTCGCCGAGGCCGTCACGCTGATCGACAGCGCCCAGGAGAACGCCCGCTACACCGGCGTCGTCAAGCGTCTGCTGGCCGGCTACACCAGCACCTGGACCGGCTCGATGGCCACCGCCGTCGCCAACACCGAGACCGTCATCTCGCGCGGCTTCGACCTGCCGGCCTTCACCGCCGCGCTGCAGGCCGACCCGGACTTCGCCACCACCATGGCCTCGTTCGTCACCCGCAACGCCTCGCAGCTCAACGGCGGTGACCTGGTCACCTCGATCGGCATCCAGATCGGCAACCTGCTCGTCACCGACGCGCTCAAGGCCCAGGGCCGGCCGATCGTCAAGGACCTGGTCAACCGCTACCCGCTGGTCGGGGCGACCGGTCCGCTCACCATGAACCTGGTCTGGTTCGCGGAGAACAAGGACGCCGGCAACTGCGCCTACTACGGCACCTGCGACCTGCCGACCCGGCTCGTCCCGCTCGTACTGACCGTCGACCACACCTGCAACGCCAACCTGCGCATCCGCGCCCAGGACATGACCGCGCAGCAGCTCGCCGACACCTGCACCAGCCTCGTCAACCAGGACCAGTTCTTCCACAAGGTGGTCAAGGACAACGGCCCGGTCGCCAACGACAACAACACCAGCCTCGAGGTCGTCGTCTTCGACGACTACTACAACTACAGCCTCTACGCCTGGCTGATGTACCACATCGCGGTCGACAACGGCGGCATGTACGAGGAGGGCAAGCCCGACGCGGCCGGCAACCAGGCCCGCTTCATCGCCCACGAGGCGTCCTGGCTGCGCCCGTCCTTCCAGATCTGGAACCTCAACCACGAGTACACCCACTACCTCGACGGCCGCTACGACTTCTACGGCGACTTCGACGCCGGGATGACCACCCCCACCATCTGGTGGGTCGAGGGCCTCGCCGAGTACGTCTCGTACAGCTACCGGGGCGTCCACTACGACGACGCCGTCGCCCAGGCCGGCAAGGGCACCTACGCGCTGAGCACCCTGTTCGACAGCACCTACGACAACGCGGACTCGACCCGGATCTACAACTGGGGCTACCTGGCGGTCCGTTACATGCTCCAGTCGCACCCGCAGGACGTCGACGCGCTGCTCGCCAAGTACCGCGTCGGGGACTGGAACGGCGCCCGCGCCATCCTCAAGAACACCATCGGCACCTCGTACGACGCCGACTTCGCCACCTGGCTCAAGGCCTGCGCCGTCGACAACTGCGGCTCGCTGCCTACCAACCAGGCCCCGCTCTGCACCGCCGCCGACACCCGGCAGTTCGACAAGAACTGCCGCCGGGACAACGTCGCCGCCACCACCGGCAACTACAGCTACAGCTTCCTGTACCTGCCGGCCGGGGTGAAGCAGCTGACCATCACCACCGCCGGCGGCACCGGCAACGCCGACCTGTACTACAACGGCGGCGCATGGGCCACCACCGGCGCCAACCTCGCCAGGTCCACCAACGCCGGGAACGGCGAGACGCTCACCGTCGCCAACCCGCCGTCCGGCTGGGTGTACTTCAGCCTCTACGGGCAGCAGGGCTTCAGCGGCGTGACCGTCACCACCACGTACAACTGACCTTCACCGCACGAAGGGTGGGCCCCGCGGCGACGCGGGGCCCACTCGCTTTCCGGCACCTGCCGTCCGGCACCCGCTTTCCGGCACCCGCCGGTCGGCACCCCGCCGGTCGGCGCCGCCCTCCGGCGTCGCGCCGTCAGTCCGCCGCCGGCCGCTCCCCCGCCGACCAGGCCACCAGCGGCGGACGCACCGCGGCGCACAGCGGGTGCCCCTTGGCGTCCGTCAGCCGCAGCCGGGCCACCAGCAGGCCGCCCGCCACGGCCGCCTCGACCGTCTCCCGGTCGACCGCCGCCAGCATCAGCTTCGCCCGACGGAACAGCGACCAGCCGTCGCCGTCCCCGGTCACCCAGTTGAGGTAGACGAACCGGCCGCCGGGGCCGCCCTGGACGTAGCGACCGGTGATGTCCGCCCCGCCGCCCGGCAGCGGCCTCGCCTCGCACTCCAGCGACCAGCCGGCGCGCGCCGCGTCACCGGGGTGCAGGTCGAGCAACTCGGCCGGGCGCCCCCGGCGTTGGACGGCGACGTGGATGTCGCGGTAGCCCGGGAATCCCGGGGTGGCGCCGCACTCGCGCCCCGGCAGGTCGGTGGCCTCGATCCTCAGCTCCATACCGCCATCCTCCCTCACGCCGGCTCCCCGGTCCGCTGGGCGGGGACGGCGCGGTCCCGCTGGAGGTCCAGCAGTTCGCGGAACAGCCCGTCCGGGCGGGCGGCCAGCTCGGCCCAGGTGCCGGTCTGCACGATCCGGCCGGCGTCCATCACGATCACCCGGTCGGCCACCGCCGCGTTGGCGATGTTGTGGGTGACGAGGAGGGTGATCCGCCCGGGGGCGAGGGCGCGCAGCGCGTGCAGGATGCGGTGCTCGGCGCGCGGGTCCAGGTCAGAGGTCGGCTCGTCCAGGATCAGCAGACCCGGGCTGCGCACCGTGCGGTACAGCGCCCGGGCGACGGCCGCGCGCTGCCAGCCGCCGCCGGACAGCTCGGCCCCGCCCCACCAGCCCTGGGCGAGCAGGGTGCGCCAGCCCGAGCGCAGCCGGGACACCACCTCGTCGAAGCCGGTCCGGGCCGCCGCCAGCTCCACGTCCGCCATCAGCCGGTCGGTGAGGTGCCCCAGGTGGATGTTCTCGGCCGCCCCGAGCGGCCAGCGGGCGAACTCCTGCGGCACCCGGGCCACCCGCGCCCACATCCCCTCGGCGTCCAGCTCCTCGACCGGCACGCCGTCCCAGCTGATCCGGCCGGACTGCGGCAGGTAGAGGCCGGAGAGCAGCTTCAGCAACGTCGACTTCCCGCTGCCGTTCTGGCCGATCACCGCGACCACCTCACCGGCCCGCAGGGTCATGCTGACGCCGCGCAGCGCCGGCTCCTGCTGCTCGCCGGGGTAGACGTGGCCGAGGTCCACGACCTCGACCAGCCGCGGCGCCCCGGGCAGCAGCCGGCCGCGCCGGATCCGGTGGCCGCCGGCCTCGTCCAGGAAGGTGAAGTAGTCGTCCAGGTAGAGGCCCATCCGGTAGAGCCGGGCGCCGTTGCCGACCAGGCCCTGCAGGCCGGACGACGCGGTGCGCAGCGCGAAGGTGGCCGTTCCGGCGGCGGCCAGGTCGATCCGCCCGCTCGCCACCAGGTAGAGCAGGGCGCCCCAGATCAGCGCGTGGCCCGCCCCGGTGCCGAGCGCGGCCAGCAGTGACACCTTCGCCGCCTCCCGGGTGGCCCGGTCGGTCGCCTCGACGATCTTGGCCTCCGCCCGGCGGTACTTCGCCATCAGGAACGGGGTCACCTGGTCCGAACGGACTTGGTCGGCACGGGTCTTGTCGACCAGGAACCAGCGGTAGACGCGCAGCGCCCCGCGGTCCTCGTTGGTGGTCACCGCGGCCAGGTAGTGGATCCGCGCGGTCCTCACGGCGGCCACCCCGGTCGGCACCGAGCCGAGCAGCAGCAGCGGCACCAGCCAGGGGTGGAGGGTCGCCAGGACGCCGGCCGCGGCCGCCAGCGAGACCGTGGAGGCGATCACGTCCTGGGCGTTCGACAGCAGGTCGGGCGTGGTCGAGGCGCCGCGGTCGGCGGCCTCCCACTGCTCGTTGTACGCGGGCTCGTCGTACGCCTTCAGCTCGGCCGCGCACCCGGCGGCGATCAGCGCCAGCTCCGCCTCCCGGGTGATCCGCGGCGACACCCGGCCGGACAGGCCGACCACCGCGATCCCCAGCACGGCGCGCAGCCCCGCGGACGCGGTCAGCAGCAGCAGCGACGGCGCGGCCGCCCGCAGGTGCTCCCCCACCGGGCCCGCCACCAGCAGCGCGTCCAGGGTGCCGGTGGTGGCGTACAGCGCGAGCGCACCGAACACGCCCGCGAGGGCCTGGCAGACCAGCAGCAGCACGGTCGACACCCGGTCGGCCGACCAGGCCAGCGCCAGCGCCCGACGCACCAGGTGGGGCAGGCGGCGCAGCATCGCGCCGGCGGACATCGAGGCGCCGGCCCGGGCCCGGCGGTCGCCGGGGAACCGCAGGCGCAGCTCCTCCTCGTGCTGGTCCTCGTGGTGTTCCTCGTGGTGCTCGTCCGGCTGTTCCGCGGGGTGCTCCTCGGGCCGGTGCTCCGGCGGGGCTTCGGTACGGGGTTCGGCGGGTTTCACGAACTGCTCGGACACGGTGGCTCCCTGCTCCCTGGTACGGCGGCCTGTGGCCGCGGCGGATCCGCACGCGGGCAGCCCTCACCGCCGGACGGGCGTGGCGGGGCGGCAGCGGTGCCGGTGGGCACTCTGCGAAGGGGCGGGCTGCCGGTGCGGACCCCGATCCTGGCAGCGGTGCGCGGGGCCGCCCGGCGTGTCCCGGCCGGTCTCACTCGATCCGGGCGATTCCGTGTCGGCGACGGCGAGTTGGTGGCGGCCGATCACCGGAAGCGTCCGCGGACACCGGGGCTGCGCGGCCGGGTGCCGGGGCATCCGGACGAGCCCGCTGATCCCGCCGACCGGATGCGGCGGGAGGTTCCGGCGGTACCGATCATTTGGCGGACGTGGTTCTCCGGACGCGGGCGGCCACCCTGCCTCGGGCGATCGCCGGGAGCCGTCAGGAGGGCGCCCGGGGCGGGTGGACCGCCGGACGCCGCCGGCGGTGGCCCAGACCTGTCCGGAATCCGGGCGGTGGCGGGCGCCCCGGCCGGGCCCCTGGTTTCAACGGGCCCGGCCGGGCAGGCCCCGCCGCCCGTCGCTCCTGTGGCCGGGCCGGGCACCGAGGGTCACGATGGGAACCCGGACACCCCCGTGGCCGCACCCGGCCCCGGCCCGAACGGAGTGCGATGAGCGACCAGCACAACGTCGTCCTGCTGACCCTTCCGAGCGCCGACGAGTGGCGCCCGGCCTTCGACGAGGCGCAGCGGCTGCCGGGCCTGCGACAGGCGGCGGCCCTGGAGCGCAGCGCCGACGGGCTGCTGGAGGTCCGGGACACCTTCACCAAGGGCGCGGGCGTCACGACCGTCGGGTCCGGCGTCCTCGGCGGCCTGGTCGGGATGCTCGGCGGCCCGATCGGCGTCCTGCTGGGCTTCGCCGCGGGCGCGGCGATCGGCAACGCCGCCGAGGAGCACTACGCGACGGAGGGCGGCGCCGGGCTGATCATGCTGTCGCCGCGCGTCCCGGACGGCGGCGCCATGATCGTCCTGGAGCTCCGGGAGGCCTCCCCCGGCCCGGCCGACGAGCTGGCCGCCGGGCACGGGGCCGCCGTCGAGCGCATCGACGCGCAGACCTTCACCGAGCAGCTCCGGGCCGCCCAGCACAAGGCCGAGGAGCAACGGGCCGAGGAACAGCGGGCCGCGGAGGGGCAGGCCGCGGCGGAGACCGGAACGGCGGCGGCCCCGGACGGGCCCGCCGGGGAGCGGAAGGCCGCCGACGACGCCTGAGCACCCGCCCCGGCCCGCCGCCGCGCCGCCGTGCCGCCCGGACGCACGACGGGGCCCGGGGGCGAACCCCCGGGCCCCGTCCCGCGTCGAGCGGGAACCCACGGCCGTGACCACCCGGCCGTGATCACCGGGCTGTGACCACCCGGCCGTGACCACTCAGCCGGAATCACCCGGCCGGCAAGACCCGATCGTGATCACTCCACCGCGATCAGACCAGGTCGAACCGGTCCAGCTCCATGACCTTGGCCCAGGCCGCGACGAAGTCCGTCACGAACTTCGCCCCGGCGTCGTCGCTCGCGTAGACCTCGGCGACGGCGCGCAGTTCGGAGTTGGAGCCGAAGACCAGGTCGGCCCGGCTGCCGGTCCACCGGACCGCGCCGCTCGCGTCCCGGCCCTCGAAGGTGTGCGCGTCCTCGGACGTGGCCTTCCAGCTGGTGTCCAGGTCGAGCAGGTTGACGAAGAAGTCGTTCGTCAGCGCCCCGGGGGTGTCGGTGAGGACGCCCAGCGCGGACTGCCCGTGGTTGGCGCCCAGCACCCGCAGACCGCCGACGAGCACGGTCAGTTCGGGGGCGCTGAGGCTCAGCAGGTTGGCCTTGTCGAGGAGCAGGAACTCGGCCGGCAGGCGGTTGCCCTTGCCGACCCAGTTGCGGAAGCCGTCGGCCGAGGGCTCCAGCGCGGCGAAGGAGTCGACGTCGGTGAGCTCCTGGGTGGCGTCCACCCGGCCCGGGGTGAACGGCACCTCGACGGCGTGGCCGGCCGCCTCGGCGGCCTGCTCGACACCGACGGCGCCGGCCAGCACGATCAGGTCGGCCAGCGAGACCTGCTTCGCCCCGGCCCGTCCGTTGAACTCCTGCTGCACGCCCTCCAGGGTGCGCAGCACCGCGGCCAGCCGGTCGGGCTCGTTGACCTCCCAGCCGATCTGCGGCTGGAGCCGGATCCGGGCGCCGTTGGCACCGCCGCGCTTGTCGCTGCTGCGGAAGGAGGAGGCGGCCGCCCAGGCGGTGGAGACCAGCTCGGCCACCGACAGGCCGGTGGCGGCGATCCGCTGCTTGAGGTCGGCGACGTCGGCGGCGTCGACCGCCTGGTAGGTGGCGGCCGGCAGCGGGTCCTGCCACAGCAGCACCTCGCTCGGCACCTCGGGGCCGAGGTAGCGCACCACCGGGCCCATGTCACGGTGGGTGAGCTTGTACCAGGCGCGGGCGAACGCGTCGGCGAGCTGGTCGGGGTTCTCCAGGAAGCGCCGGGAGATCGGCTCGTAGATCGGGTCGAAGCGCAGCGAGAGGTCGGTGGTGAGCATCACCGGGGCGTGCCGCCGGGCCGGGTCGTGCGCGTCCGGGACGGTGCCCGCGCCGGCGCCGTCCTTGGGCTTCCACTGGTGGGCGCCGGCGGGGCTCTTGGTGAGCTCCCACTCGTAGCCGAACAGCGTCTCGAAGAAGCTGTTGTCCCAGGTGGTCGGGGTGGCGGTCCAGGCGCCCTCCAGGCCGGAGGTGATGGCGTCGCCGCCGACGCCGGTGCCGTAGGAGCTCTTCCAGCCGAGGCCCTGCTGCTCGATCGGCGCGGCCTCGGGGTCGGGGCCGACGTTGTCCGCGGGGCCGGCGCCGTGGGTCTTGCCGAAGGTGTGGCCGCCGGCGATCAGCGCGACGGTCTCCTCGTCGTTCATCGCCATCCGGTAGAAGGTCTCGCGGATGTCGCGGGCGGCGGCGATCGGGTCCGGGTTGCCGTTGGGGCCCTCGGGGTTGACGTAGATCAGGCCCATCTGGACGGCGGCGAGCGGGTTCTCCAGCTCGCGGTCGCCGGTGTAGCGCTCGTCGCCGAGCCAGGTGGTCTCCGGGCCCCAGTAGACGTCCTCGTCCGGCTCCCACTCGTCGACGCGGCCGCCGCCGAAGCCGAAGGTGGTGAGGCCCATGTCCTCCAGGGCCACGTTGCCGGCCAGGACGATCAGGTCGGCCCAGGAGAGGCTCCTGCCGTACTTCTTCTTCACCGGCCACAGCAGGCGGCGGGCCTTGTCCAGGCTGGCGTTGTCGGGCCAGCTGTTCAGCGGGGCGAACCGCTGCTGGCCGCCGCCGGCACCGCCGCGGCCGTCGCGGATGCGGTAGGTGCCGGCGCTGTGCCAGGCCATCCGGATCATGAACGGGCCGTAGTTGCCGTAGTCCGCCGGCCACCAGTCCTTGGACGTGGTGAGCACCTCGGAGATGTCCCGCTTGACGGCCGGGAGGTCGAGCGCGCTGAACGCCGCGGCGTAGTCGAAGTCCCCGCCGAGCGGGTTCGCGACGGCCGGGTTCTTGGCGAGGATCTTCAGGTTGAGCCGTTCCGGCCACCACTGGCGGTTCCCGCCGCCCTGGGTCGGGTGCAGTGCCCGCCCGTGGTTCACCGGGCAGCCCTCCGCCTTCGCGTCGACAACGACTGCATCGTGGTTCTCAGACATGGGAATCCTTCCCTACAAGGCGGATCACGGTGTCTTCTGCTACCTAGGCTATCGCCGGAGCCGATCCTACGATGGACGCAATCCAAGTCAAGAAAGACACCAAACCCATATCCGATCGGGATTCGGAGAGAAGCCGACAACGGTTGGTAAAATCCGGTCTTCCCATTGACCTGAATAGGTGAACCGATATGAGTGACCTGCTGGAGCGGCTGCGCGGGCGCGGCTGGCGACTCACCTCGCAGCGGCGTGTCGTGGCGGAGGTCCTGGACGGCGAACACGTTCACCTGACCGCCGACGAGGTGCACGCCAGAGCCGCCGAGCGGCTGCCCGAGATCTCCCGGGCCACCGTGTACAACACCCTCGGCGAGCTGGTCACCCTCGGCGAGGTCATCGAGGTCGCCACCGACGGCCGCGCCAAGCGCTACGACCCCAACGCCCACCACCCCCACCAGCACCTGGTCTGCACCCGCTGCGGCACCATCCGCGACGTCCACCCCGTCGGCGACCCGCTCGCCGACCTCCCGGCCGACCAGCGCTTCGGCTTCGCCGTCTCCGACGCCGAGGTCACCTACCGGGGGCTCTGCCCGACCTGCGCCGGCTGACCCCCGGCACCCCTCCCCCGGCGACCGGCCGGCGGCACCCGGCCCGTGCCCGTCCCGCCCGCCTGCCCGCCTGCCCGCCGGTCACCCGACCGGCCAGCGGACCGGCAGGCTCTTCAGACCGTTCTGGAAGTTGGAGACCAGCCGTCGCGGCGGCCGCCCGGGCACCGGTTCCAGCCCGGGCAGCAGCTCGGCCACGTGACGCAGCACCGATCGCATCTGCAGGCGGGCCAGTCGGGCGCCCGGGCAGAAGTGCGGGCCGAACCCGAAGCTGACGTGGTCGTTCGGGGTGCGGGTGACGTCGAGGCGGTCCGGTTCGGGGAACACCGCCTCGTCCCGGTTCGCGGAGGCGTGGTAGACCACCACCTTGTCCCCGCGGCGGATCGACCGACCGCCGAGCTCGACGTCCCGGGTCGCCGTCCGGCGGAAGTCGATGACCGGCGGCCAGTAGCGGAGCAGCTCCTCCACCGCCGAGCCCGTCGTTTCGGGCCGCTCGCACAGCAGTCGGTACTGGTCCGGGTCGGCGAGCAGCGCGTGCAGGCCGCCGGGCAGGCCGTTGCGGACGGTCTCGTTCCCGGCGACGGCGAAGAGGAAGAACATCGTCTCGAACTCCGCCGCGCTCAGGCCCGCCGCGAGGGTCCGGGCGAGGATGCCGCCGCCGGACCGGGGGCGGCGGGCCAGGGCGTGCGCGTAGGCGAACATGTCGGCGAGGGCGGCCCGCGAGCGCGGGTTGACGGGGCGCCCGTCCGGAGCGGTCCGGCTGGTGGGGCGGTGCGCCAGGGCGGCGCGGCCGAGGTCGGTCAGCCCCGCCGGGTCGGTGGTGCCGGAGCCCGCGTAGTCGTCGTCCTGGTAGCCGATCACCCGGTTCGCCCAGTCCAGCAGCAGCCCCCGGTCCTGTTCCGGCACGCCCATCACCCGGGCGAGGGTCCACACCGGCAGGTCGGCGGCGAGCCGGACGAAGTCCGCGGAGCCGGCCGGTCGCACGGCCTCGACCAGCTCCCGGGCCCGGGCGTCGACGGCCTCGGCCAGCTCGGCCACGGCGCGCGGGGTGAACGCGGCGGCGACGATCCGGCGCAGCCGCGCGTGGTCGGGCGGGTCCTGGTTGAGCATCATGGCGCGGGCGAAGTCCAGGTCGGCCGGGGAGTCCGGGTCGCGGATCTGGGTCGCGCCGAGGTGGGAGGAGTACAGCTCGGGGCTGCGCAGCACGTGCTTCACGTCCGCGTGCCGCAGCACCGCCCAGTAGCCGCGCCCGGCCGGCCAGTCGCCGACCGCGGGCTCCTCAACCCACCAGACCGGCGCCTCGGCCCGCAGCTCCCGGAACAGCCCGTACGGCACGCCGTCGGCGTAGGTGGCGGGCAGGAAGATCCGGTTCACCCGTTCCTGCCGCGCCTGGTCGAGGGTCACGTGGACGGACGGTACGGCAGCCCGGGGCGCCGCGCCAGGGTGGCCGCGGGTACCCGTCCGGCACGTCCGGTGCAGCCGGTGCAACCGCCGGTTCCGCCGCGGCGGCGGGATCCTGACGCCGCGGCACCGTCCGCCTCACGGCGTGGCGCGGCCCCGGACCACCGCTCAGGGCCGGCCCGGCGACTCGGGCAGCGCCGCGCGGGTGGCCGGCGACTCGGGGTGGGGGTGGGCGGACCAGGAGAGGAGGAGGCGCAGGGCGTCGTCGGAGGGGGTGCCGGGGTCGGCGGTGTAGGTGATCAGGGCCTGGCCGGGGTCGTCGGCGGGGCGGAGGGTGTCGTAGACGAGGTCCAGCGGCCCGACCACGGGGTGCTGGAAGACCTTCCGGCCGGAGGTCTTGTCGGCGACCGGGTGCTCCGCCCACAGCCGCCGGAACTCCTCGCTCCGGAGGGAGAGTTGACCGACGAGTTCGGCCAGCCCGGGGTCGTCGGGGCGGCGGCCGGCCTCCAGGTGGAGGAAGGCGACGTTCTCGCGCGAGCAGGTCTCCCAGTTCGCGTAGAGCTCGCGCGAGGCCGGGTCGAGGAAGGTGATCCGCGCGATGTTGCGGTCCTCGGGGGCGAGCGCGGCGTAGTCGCCGAGGAGGGCGACGGCGGCGCGGTTCCAGGCCAGCACGTCCATCCGGTGGCCCATCACCAGGGCCGGGGTGTGGTCGAGTTGCTCCAGCAGGCGCAGCAGGGACGGCCGGGGCTGCTGGCGCGCGGTGCGGCGGGGGCGGGCGGTGCGGCCGGCGGGGCGGGCGAGGCGGTGCAGGTGGCCGGCCTCGTCGGGGGCCAGGCGCAGGGCGCGGGCGACGGCGTCGAGGACGGCCTCCGACGGGTTGCCGACGCGGCCCTGTTCGAGCCGGGTGTAGTAGTCGACGCTGACCCCTGCGAGGTGGGCGAGCTCCTCGCGGCGCAGCCCGGCGACCCGGCGGCGGCCGCCGTAGTCGGGCAGGTCGACGTCCTCGGGGCGCAGCTGGCCGCGGCGGGTGCGGAGGAACTCGCTCAGGGTGCTCATACGGGTGATTCTCGCCCCTCGGCGCGCCGCCGTGCCTGGCCCTGCCAGGACCAGGTTCCGGGCCTCCGCGCGGCCGCGAACGCCTCTCCGGGGCGGGAATCGGATCGGCCGGCCGGTCGTTGGGGCTGGGCGACGGGTACGGAGCGACGCGTGAAGAGGGGCTTCCCATGAAGATCGGCATCATCGGCGCGGGCAACATCGGCGGCAACCTGACCCGGCGGCTGACGGCGCTGGGGCACGACGTGTCGGTGGCGAACTCGCGCGGCCCGGAGACACTCGGCGCCCTGGTCGAGGAGACCGGCGCGAAGGCCGTCACGGCCGTCGAGGCCGTCGAGGGTGCGGAGGTCGTGGTGGTCACGGTGCCGCTGAAGAACGTGCCGGACCTGCCCGCCGGGCTGCTGGGCGGGCTGGGCGAGGGCGTCGTGGTGATCGACACCGGCAACTACTACCCGAAGGAGCGCGACGGCCGGATCGACGAGATCGAGGACGGCGGGCTGACGGAGAGCCGGTGGACGGAGCGCCGGCTCGGCCACCCGGTGGTGAAGGCCTTCAACGGCACCTACGCGCAGGACATCGTGGACCGCCCGCGCCCGGCGGGTGACCCGGAGCGCCTCGCCGTCCCGGTGGCCGCGGACGACGAGGCGGCCAAGCGCGTGGTGCGCTCGCTGATCGAGGAGCTGGGCTTCGACACCGTCGACGCGGGCGGCATCGACGACTCCTGGCGGCAGCAGCCGGGCACCCCGGTGTACGGGCTGCGCGCCGGGGTGGCGGCCGTGACCCGGGCGCTCGCGGAGGCCTCCCCGGAGCGCCCGGCGGCGCACCGCGCCTGACCAGGGGCCGGGCGCGGACCCGAGCGCCCGGACCCGAGCCTGGCCCGCGCCCGGACCCGCGCCCGACCCGCGCCCGACGGACCCTAGGAGAGGCGGCGCGCCCCCTCCGCCGGGACGGCGGTCAGGGTGCGCGGGGCCCGGTGTCCCGCGGCGCGGAAGGCGGCGGTGACGGCGGCGGCGACGTGCTCGGCGGCGTCCTCGTCGACGAGGGCGATGACGGACCCGCCGAAGCCGCCGCCGGTCATCCGCGCGCCGTGGGCGCCGGCGGCGACGGCGGCCTCGACCGCGAGGTCGGTCTCCGGGCAGGAGACCCGGTAGTCGTCGCGCAGCGAGGCGTGTCCGGCGGTGAGGATCGGGCCGAGCGCGGCGAGGTCGCCGGCGTCCAGGTGGGCGACGGCGGCCGTGACGCGCTCGTTCTCGGTGACCACGTGCCGGACCAGCGGCCGCAGTTCCGCGGGGAGCCGGGCCAGGGCGCCCGGCAGGTCGGCCGGCCCGAGCGCGCGCAGGGCGGGCAGGCCGAGCAGGGCGGCGGCCCGTTCGCAGCCGGCCCGCAGCGCGGCGTAGGCGCCGTCGCCGAGGTCGTGCTTGACCCGGGTGTCGAGCACCAGCAGGGCGAGTCCGGCGCCGGCGAGGTCGAACGGCACCTGCCGCATGGCGAGGTCCCGGCTGTCCAGGTGCAGGGCCGCGCCCGGGCGGCAGCACATCGAGGCCGTCTGGTCCATGACCCCGCAGGGGACGCCGACGAACGCGTTCTCGGCCCGCTGGGCGAGCAGGGCGAGTTCGGGCGCGGTGAGGCCGAGCCCGTACAGGTCGTTGCAGGCGAGCGCGACGGCGCACTCCAGGGCGGCCGAGGAGGAGAGGCCGGCGCCGCCGGGCACGTCGCCGTCGAACCGGAGGTCGGCGCCGTCGACCGGGTGCCCGGCCTCGCGCAGGGTCCACACCACGGCGGCCGGGTAGGCCGCCCAGCCGGCGACGGAGCCGGGGGCGAGGTCGGCGACCCGCAGTTCGGTGACCGCGGCGTCGCCCTGGGCGGACCAGAGCCGCAGCACGCCGTCCGCGCGGCGCCGGGCCTGGGCGCGGACGGTCTGCGGGAGGGCGATCGGGAGGACGAACCCGAGGTTGTAGTCGGTGTGTTCACCGATCAGGTTGACCCGGCCGGGGGCGGCCCACTCGCCCTCGGGGGCGTGGCCGTAGAGCTCCTCGAAGGTGGCCGGCGGGGTGTTCGGCGCGGTGTTCACGGGGTGCGCGGTGCTCGCCAGGGTGCTCGCGGTGTCCGCGGGGTGCTCGGTGTTCACGGGGTGGCCTCCCGCAGCCGTCGGGCCGCGTCCTCGGGGGTGACGTCGTTGACGAAGGCGTCCATGCCGGACTCGACCCCGGCCAGGTACTTGAGCTTGTCGGCGGTGCGCCGGATGGTGAACAGCTCCAGGTGCAGGGCGAGTTCGTCGCGCCGCCCGGCGGGGGCCTGGTGCCAGGCGGAGATGTAGGGGGTGCGGCCGCCGCCGAAGAGGCGGTCGAAGCGGCGCAGCAGCTCCAGGTACAGGCCGGGGAACTCGGCGCGCTGCGCCTCGTCGAGGGCGGTGAGGTCGGGCACCCTGCGGTGCGGGTGGAGGTGCACCTCGTAGGGCCAGCGGGCGGCGTAGGGGACGAAGGCCGTCCAGTGCTCGCCGGTGAGCACCACCCGGGCGCCGTCGGCGCGTTCGGCGGCGACGAGGTCCTCGAAGAGGTTGCGGCCGGTGGCGGCGCGGTGCCGCTCGGCGCGGGCGGCCATCCGTTCGGTGCGCGGGGTGGTGAAGGGGAAGGCGTAGATCTGCCCGTGCGGGTGGGCGAGGGTGACGCCGATCTCGGCGCCGCGGTTCTCGAAGCAGTAGACCTGCCGGACGCCGGGCAGGGCGGCGAGTTCGGCGGTGCGGTCGGTCCAGGCGTCGAGGACGAGACGGGCGCGTCGTTCGTCGAGGTCGGCGAAGGAGGCGTCGTGGTCGGCGGTGAAGCAGACGACCTCGCAGCGGCCGGTGCCGGGGCCGCTGGTCCACGGCCCGTCTGCCGGGTGCACCGGTGCCGCCGTCCCGGCCAGGGCGGGGAAGCGGTTCTCGAAGACGGCCACCTGGTAGTCCTCGGCCGGGATCTCGCTGAGCCGGCCGTCCCGGGACGGGCAGAGCGGGCACTCCTCGGCGGGTGGCTGGTAGGTGCGGGCCTGGCGGTGGGCGGCGATGGTGACCCAGTCCCCGGTGGCCGGGTCGAGCCGGATCTCGGAGCCGTGGGCGGGCGGGTCGAGCGGTCGGCGGTCGACGGCGTCCCGGGGGACGGCCTCCCCGCTGTCGTAGTAGATCAGCTGCCGCCCGTCCGCGAGTGTGGTCACGGTCCTGGCGGTGGGCTGGGTCAGGGTCCCGGCCATGGCCTTCGTCCCTCTCTTCGGGCTAGCTATCCGACACGAAACAACATTATCCAACATTATCCATCAGACCTGGCTGTCCGGAAGCCGTCCGCGCCTGCCATGATGGCGGTGACCGTGACCGGTCGGACCACCCCCACCCCGAGGAGGCCCCCCGATGGCTGACAGCGCCCAACCGCTCGCCGGGCAGCGCCGCGTGCTGATCCTGGAGCAGGTCCGCGCGCGCGGCGGTGTCAGGGTGACCGAGCTCGTCCGGGACCTCGGGGTGTCCGACATGACGATCCGCCGCGACCTGGACGCGCTGGCCCGCCGCGGGCTGGTGCACAAGGTGCACGGCGGGGCGGTGCGGATCGAGGCGCCGGCCAGCGGCGAGCCCGGGTTCGAGACCAAGGCGCACTGGGAGCTGCCCGCCAAGGAGGCGATCGCCCGGGCCGCCGCCGCCCTGGTGCCGCCCGGCTCGGCCGTCGGACTGGCGGCCGGGACGACCACCTTCGCGGTCGCCCGGCACCTGCGCGCCGTCGAGGGCCTCACCGTGGTCACCAACTCGCTGCGGATCGCCGAGCTGCTGGAGCAGCCCGACGAGGACGGCACGCCCGCCACCGCCACGGTGATCCGCACCGGCGGCGTCCGCACCCCCTCGGACGCGCTGGTCGGACCGGTCGCCGACCAGGCGATCCGCTCCCTGCACGTCAACGTGCTGGTCTTGGGCTGCCACGGGCTGTCCGCCGAGACCGGGCTGACCACCCCGAACCTCGCCGAGGCGGAGACCAACCGGACCTTCCTGCAGTCCGCCCGGCGGGTGGTCGTGGTGGCCGACCACACCAAGTGGAACGCGGTCGGCCTGGCCTCCTTCGCCGAACTGGACCAACTGGACGTGCTGGTCACCGACGACGCGCTGCCGGCCGAGCACCGGGCGGCGGCGGCCGGGCTGGTCGGCGAGCTGATCGTGGCAGCCTCCGGCGAGGGCGGTGCCGGTGGCGCTGCCGCTGCCGCTGCCGGTGGCAGTGCCGGCACCGGCGGCGGCGAGGCCGGCCGGGGCACCCCGTAGCGGACGCCGTCGCCGCTCACCCCGAGCTGGCCCGCACCACCAGCTCGGCCGGCAGCTCCAGCCCCTCCCCCGGCGCCCCGCCGCCCCGCACCTGGTCGAGCAGCCGCTCCACCAGCGCGACCGCGATCGCCCGCAGCGGCAGCCGCACCGAGGTGAGCGCGGGGTGCAGGTGCCGGCAGAGCGGCGTGTCGTGGAAGCCGGTGACGGCCACCCCGGCGGGCCCGACCGCCAACCCCTCGGCCCGCACCGCCTCGTAGACGTCCAGCGCCAGCAGGTCGCTGCCCGCCACGAAGGCCGTCGGCCGCTCCCGCCCGCCCAGCAGCTCCCGCACCGCCGCCACGTCCGGGCGCGCCGCCGTCACCGCGGAGAGGCCGAGCCGCCGCGCCTCGGCGAGGAAGCCGGCCCGCCGGGCGGCCATCCACGGCAGCTCCTCGGCGCGGCCGAGGTAGCCGATCCGCCGGTGGCCCAGCCCCGCCAGGTGGCGCACCACCGCGGCGGTCGCCGTGTCGTTGGCGATGTCCACCCAGTGCTGCGGTTCCCCCGGGCCGGTCCGTCCGAAGGCGACGAACGGGACGCCGACCCGGGCCGCGTGCGCGATCCGGGGGTCGTCGCGCAGCACGTCGGCGAGGACCAGTCCGTCGACCTGACGGGCCGCCACCAGTTCGTCGATGGCGGCCAGCGGGTCGGTGCCGCCCGGGGCCGGGCGGAACAGCAGCACCCGCTGGCCCCGGGCCCCGGCCGCGTCGACCAGGGCCTCCAGGAAGCCGGCCATCAGCGGGTTGGGGTCGAGGGGGTCGTCCACCGGGGCGAGGTAGCCGAGGGTGCGCCGGGCGCCGCTGCGCAGCGACCGGGCCGACTGGTCGGGCTGGTAGCCGAGCTCGCGGACGGCCGTGCGCACCCGCTCCAGGGTGTCCGGGCGGACCCGCTGGGGCGCGTTGAGCGCGTTGGAGACGGTCTGCCGGGACACCCCGGCCGCACGCGCGACCTCCTCGATCGTGGTGGCGCCGCGGCGCGGTCGGCGGGTTCCCTCGGGCATCGCAGCTCCCAGCACGGTTTCTCGGACGGCCGGTCGGTCAGACCGCCGGGCGGCGCAGGGTCAGCAGTCCACCGCGCGGCACGGGCACGACGCCCGCCCCGCCGAGGTCGATCCCGCCCTGCCGGACGATACGCCCCCGGGCGTCCTGCACGGTGGCCTCGGCCGTCCCGCTGCCGCCGGTGAGCCGGACGTCCGGGTCGGCGTCGGCGTTGGCGACCAGCAGGGTGCGCCAGCCGTCCCCGGAGACGTCCACCGGCAGCGCGGCGTAGCGGGCGACCGCGACGGTGCCGCCGCCGACGGCGGTGACCATCGGGTAGCCGAGGTCCGGCCGGGCCGGGCGCAGTTCGCCGAGCTGCAGGGTGCCCGCGTGCTCGCGGAAGACGCCGAGCCAGAAGGCGATCGCCTCGCGCTGGGCGGTGCTCTGCGCCGCGAGGTCGACGGACACCTGCGGCACCGAGAACAGCACGTTGATCAGGTGGCAGGCGATCTGCTCCGGCGGCTCGGCCGGGTGCCACATCAGCATGTCGGCGTGGACCGGGACGGGCCCGGCGGCGAGCCGCACGTCGACGGTGCGCTGGCGGTTCTCCTGCGGGCTGAGCGGGCAGTCGGTGGCGCGGATCATGGTGACGTACGGCCACAGGTCGGGGCTGACGTACGGCTGGCGGTACTCGATCATCGCCTCCGGCTTCACCGCGGCGATCCGGCGGCGGATCCCGGCGAGCAGCCGCTCCACGCCCTCGTCGACGCTCTCGCAGTCCGCTCCGGGCCCGGCGGGCGGGGCGTCGGCGCGGGCGAACCAGTCGACGAAGTCGACCTTGAGCCCGTCCATGCCCCACTCCTCGACGGCCCGGGCGAGCCGGCCGATCAGGAACTCGCGGACCTCCGGGTGGCGCGGGTCGGCGACGATCGCGCCCATGTGGGCGGCGTCGGCGAGCGCGTACCCGCCGATCCGCTCGAAGGCGGCGCTGTCCTTGCCGATGAACGGCAGCGCGTACCAGAGCAGGTACTGCACGCCGAGGTCGTGGACGCGCCGCACGTGGGCGGCGGTGTCGGGCAGCGAGACCGGCTCCCAGTCCCCGCAGTGCGCGTAGCCGCGGGTGCGGTCGGCGGTCATCCACCCGTCGTCGACGATGATGACGTCCATGCCGAGCTCCTTGCCGAGCGCGGCCTGCGTCTCCACCGCCTCCGGCGAGACGTCCTGGTGCATCGAGTACCAGGTGGAGTAGGCGGGGCGGCGGGCGGCCGGCGGGATGTCGGCCTCGCGGCCGGTCCACCACCAGGCGGCGAGGCCGGCCAGGCAGCGGGCGAAGTGGCGGCGCGAGGTGTCGATGCGGACGGTGAGCCGGCCGGCGGCCTGGGCCCAGAACCGGAACTCGCCGGTCTCCTCGAGCACTCCGGCGCCGGCCAGGACGTCGGCACGCTCGGCGGCGAAGGCGCAGAGCGCCACGTCGCCGGTGCCGATCAGGGCGGCGATCGGCGCGCCGTTGGCCAGGCTGGTGCGGCGCGGGGCGCTCCAGGCGGCGGGCAGCCAGCCGGTGCCGCGCGGCTCCGGGGTCCAGAAGGCGGTGGCGTCGACGCACGGCAGGCGCCACTCGATCCGGACCTCGCCCTCGCCCTCGGCGGTCACCTCGAGGATGCCGTCGCCCACCTCGCGGGCCGTCGCCGCGCCGCTGACCCGCAGGTCCAGGCCCTGGGCGGGCAGCGGACGCAGGCCGCCGGCCGCGGCGGGGGCGTGCGGTTCCCAGATCTCGGTCATGCTCAGCCTTTCGTGGCGCCGGCCAGCAGGCCGGAGATGAACTGCCGCTGGAGGACCAGGAAGAGGACCATCATCGGCAGGGTGGACAGCGCGGTGCCGGAGAGGATCGCGCCGTAGTCGGTGGTGCTCTTGTTGCCGTAGAGCGTCGCGATGGCCACCGGGAGGGTGTGCATCTCCGGGCTGCGCAGCGCGATCAGCGGCCAGACGAACTGGTTCCAGGAGCCGAGGAACAGGAAGATCGACAGAGCCGCCAGCACCGGCCGCATGACCGGGACGACGACGCTCCACAGGACCCGCAGCTCGCCCGCGCCGTCGACCCGGGCGGCGTCCAGCAGTTCGTCGGGCAGGCTGGTGAGGGACTGCCGCATCAGGAAGATCGCGAACGGCACGCAGAGCCCGGGCAGGATGATCGCCTGGTAGGAGTCGAGCAGGCCGAAGCTCATCATCATCTTGAACAGCGGGACCAGCATGACCTGTTCGGGCACCACGAGGGTGGAGAGCAGCAGCCCGAAGAGCAGGCTCCGCCCGCGGAAGCGGAACTTGGCGAAGGCGTAGCCGGCCAGCAGCGCGACGACCAGCGCACCGGCGGTCTGCACGCCGGCGACCAGCAGCGAGTTGCCGACGACCCGGAGCAGGCCGATCTTGTGCTGGAGGCGTTCGAGGTTGTCGCCGAGGGCCCCGCCGGGCAGCAGCTTGGGCGGCCAGTCGAAGATCTCGGAGTCCTTGCGGGTGGTGGCGATCACCAGCCAGTAGAACGGGCCGACGGACAGGCCGGTGACGCCCGCCAGCAGGAAGGTCAGCGGCCAGCCCCGCAGTTTCGTGGACTTCACTTGTCGCGCTCTCCCATCAGGCGCATCTGGACCGCGCCGAGCACCGACACCAGCAGGGTGAGCGCGTAGGCGATGGCGGAGGCGTAGCCGAAGTCGAAGTACCGGAAGCCGTTCTGGTACAGGTACATGGAGACGGTCAGGCTCGCGTTGTCCGGCCCGCCGCCGGTCAGCACGTAGGGCTCGTCGAAGAGCTGGAGCGTGCCGATGGTGGACAGCACGACGGTGAACAGCAGCACCGGGCGCAGCGCCGGGACGGTGATGGCGGTGAAGCGCCGGACGGGGCCCGCGCCGTCGACCATCGCGGCCTCGTACAGCTCCCTGGGGATGCCCTGCAGGCCGGCCAGGTAGATCACCGCGTTGTACCCGGTGTAGTGCCAGGTGAGCACCAGGACGACGGACATCCGGGCCCAGAACGGCTGCCCGAGCCAGTCGACGGTGGGCAGGCCGACGGCGTCCAGCAGCCAGTTGACCGCGCCGTGGTCGGTGTTGAGCAGGAAGGCGAACATCACGCCGGTGGCGACCAGGCCGGTGACGGCCGGCATGAAGACGCCGAGCCGCCAGACGGCCCGCCAGCGGACCAGGACGGAGTTGATGCCGACGGCCATCAGCAGGGCCAGCCCGAGCATCAGCGGCACCTGGACGACGAGGATCTGCGCGGTGTTGCCCAGCGCCGTCCAGAACAGCGGGTCGTCCAGCAGCCGACGGTAGTTGGCCAGGCCGGCGCCGCGGGTGGCGGCGCCGGATCCGGTGGTGAACGACAGCAGCAGCGAGTCGACGATCGGGTAGGCCTTGAACAGCCCGAAGGCGATCAGGGCGGGGGCGAGCAGGAGGTACGGCAGGGCGGTGCGCCGCCGCCGGGCCCGGCGGTGGGCCCGCTCGGCGGCCGGCCCGGCCGGGGCGCCGGGCCGGGTCGGGACGGCGGGTCGGGTGGCGGTGGTCATGCGATGCCGCGTCCGGTCTGCTGGGCGAGCTGCTTGGCGGCGTCCTGGAGGACGGCCGCCGGGTCGCCGCCCTTGAGGAAGACCTTGGTCTGGGCGTCGCTGGCGAGCTTGAGGGCGCGGGCGTAGTCCCCGGAGTAGTTGGTCGGGTCGCCGCCGTCGGTGGCGAGCTCGGCGAAGGTCCGCAGGACCGGCTGGCCGCCGAAGTACGCGCTGGGCTTGGCGTACATCGGGTCGCCGTAGGCCTCGGTGAGGGCGGGGAAGACGCCGCCGGCGTCGAACATGCTGTTGACGGAGGCGGGGCGGGTGAGCGCGTACTCGACGAACTTCCAGGCGGCGCGGCGGCGCGGGCTGGAGCCGGCGACGGCCAGGTGGGTGGAGTTGACCAGGGCGGTGCGCTTCCCGCCGGCGGTGACGGCCGGGGGCTTGGCGAGGCGCCAGTTGCCGCTCTGGTCGGCGAACTTGGTCTCCAGGTAGTGCGCGGCCCAGGCGGGCATCGGGGCGATGGCGAGCTTGCCGGCCTTCATCAGGGTGGACCAGCCCTGGTCGCCGGGGGCGTCGGCGACCAGCCCCGCGTCGTCGAGGCGCTTGAGGGTGGCCAGGGCGCGGACGTCGGGCTCGGAGCCGAGGGTGACCTTGCCCTGGAGGTCGAAGTAGAAGGCGCCCTGGAGCTGCATCAGGGACTGCAGGAAGTCCAGGTCGGGGCTGGGGTTGGCGGCCTTGTTGATGCCGATCAGCGAGATGCCGGGGTTGGCGGCCTTGAACCGGTCGGCGATCGCGATCAGGTCGTCCCAGGTGGCGAGGGTGGCCGGGTCGACGCCGGCCTTGTCGAAGTAGTCCTTGCGGTAGAAGAAGCCGAGCGGGTTGACCTCCCAGGGCAGCGCGTAGGCGTGGCCGTCCTTGCCGCTGACGACCGGCCACAGGCCCTTGGCGAACTTGTCGCGATGGGCGTCGGCGCCGAACGCGGAGAGGTCGGCGAGGCCGCCGGGGAACTTCTCCAGGTATCCCGGGAGGTAGTCGCAGCCGATGTGCAGGACGTCGCCGAGGCCCTGGCCGCCGGCCGCGAGGCCGACGGTGATCTTGTCCCAGATGGCGGGGTTGCCGATGTCCTGGACGTCGACCTTGATGCCCGGGTTGTCCTTCTCGAAGGCCGGGACGACCCCGCGCAGGGCGGCGGCGGCCGTGGCCCAGGACCAGACGGTGATCGTGCCGGTCTCGGCGTCCCCGCCGGAGCCGCCGCCCGAGCCGGAGTCGCCGCAGGCCGCGAGCGTGCCGCCGGCGGCCAGGGCCAGCAGGCCCGCGCCCGAGGCGCGGAGCAGGTCGCGACGGGAAAGGTGTGACATTGCATTCCTCTCGACGGGGTGGCACGAGGTGGGGGCGGAGTGAAGGGGGATGGGTGGGGCCGCTCAGGGCATCGCGGAAGCCCGGGTTCGATTTGAACGTTCAAACACACAAAAGAAACCAGAACCAAACAGGTTCGAACGGGCGGGTCACAGCAAACGCCCACCCTCCCCGCGCCGTCAAGACCCCGGCACGCGGAGAACCGGCTCCGAAACCGTTCCGTTATCCGCCCGCTCCGACCCCGGCGAATCCCCTGACAACCCGAACGAGGCCCCAGGTGATCTTCATCAGTGACAGGTCGACGTATTCGAACTACAGCTGACGCAGCGTCAAACCCGTGGTGCAGGAACTCGGGACCGCGGCGTCGGGGAAGCGGAGGACAGTGTGCGGACCGCCCGTGGCGTGGCCGCCCTGCTGGCGGTGGGGGTCCTCGCGGCCCTCTCCCTGGCCGCGGACGGCTCCGGCCCGCAGGACAGACCCGCCGAGGCAGGGGCCGCCGAGACCGCCGGGGCCGAAACCTCTGCCGCGGACGGCCCGGCCGGGGGCGCCGGGGCCGCAGCGGCCACGCCGTCCGGGCCACCCGCCCCCACACCGGCCTGGGACGGCCGGGTCAGGGTGCTCGGCGACGGCTCCACCTCCGACACCGGCCCCCAGCCCGGGCCGCTCAAGCCCGAGAAGCTGAAACCCGGCGAGAAGCCCCCGCAGTTCGTGGTCTTCTCCTGGGACGGCGCCCTGGAGGGCGACGACCACCTGTTCTCCCGCTTCCGCAGGCTCGGTGCGGAGAACAACGCCCGGATGACCTTCTTCCTCAGCGGCATCTACACCCTGCCGAAGGCCAAGCGCACCCTGTACCACCCGCCGCGGCACGACCCCGGCACCGCCTCCATCGACTTCGCCACCGACGGCCACATCAAGGACACCCTGGAGCAACTGCGCCTCGCCTGGCAGGAGGGCAACGAGATCGGCACGCACTTCAACGGGCACTTCTGCAACGCCAAGGGCGGAAAGGACTGGACCACCGAGGAGTGGCGGAGCGAGCTCGACCAGGCCGTCTCCTTCGTCACCCACTGGAAGACCAACACCGGCCTCAAGAACCTCCCGGCGCTGCCCTTCGACTACACCAAGGAGCTCGTCGGCGGCCGGGCCCCCTGCCTGGAGGGTCAGCAGGCGCTGCTCCCGGCCGAGAAGGCCATGGGTTTCCGGTACGACGCCAGCTCACCGGGCGAGTTCCAGGTCTGGCCCGGAAAGAAGGAGGGCCTCTGGAACTTCCCGCTCCAGCTGCTGCCCTACCCAGGCCGGTCGGCCCAGGGCCTCTCGATGGACTTCAACTTCCTCGCCGGCCAGTCCGGGAACACCTCCGAGGGCGACCCCAGGAAGTACGCCGCCTGGGAGAAGGAGACCAGGGACAGCTACCTCAGCGGCTTCGAACGGGTCTACAACGGCAGCCGGGCCCCGCTCTTCATCGGGAACCACTTCGAGACCTGGAACGGCGGCATCTACATGCAGGCCGTCGAGGACGTGATGAGGAGCGTCTGCAGACGCGACGGCGTCCGCTGCGTCTCCTTCCGCGAGGTCGCCGACTGGCTGGACGCCCAGGACCCCAAGGTGCTCGACAAGCTGCGCCGGCTGGACCCGGGGCAGCCCGGGGACTGGTCACGGCCGACCCGCTGACCCCGCTGTGGTGGCCGTGGTGCCGGCGCCACGGCCACCACGGCCCGCGACGGGCCTGCGACGGCGGGGGCGCCACCGGACCGCCGCCCGCCGCGGCCGGTCACCACCGCCCTACCGGCCGCCGGTCGCCCTGGTGTACGAGGTCCAGATCCGGCCCGGCAGCACGGAGTCCGGGGTGTCCGGGGCGGCACCGCCCACCCCCTCCAGGGAGAGCAGCTTCATGTCCTTCAGGTCCGCCCGGAAGACCGTCACCGCCGTGGACGTCCGCCCGTCGTAACCGACCCACCACCCGGCGGTGCGGTCCGGCGTGGTGCCGGGCTTCCCGGCCAGGTCGGGCCCGGCCTCCGCCGCCGGGCGGGCGCTCCCGGTGCGCACCGCGCCCTTGAGCGCCGCGTCCACCTCCCCCGCGGCGGCCGCGGGCAGCGCCCGCACCGGCGCCGGCAGGCGCAGCGCGAGCGGTTCGCCGTTGCGGGTGATCCGCAGCACCGAGTACGGGTCCGTCCGGCTGCCGCCCCCGGCGAAGGCGGTGTAGGCGCCCGCGGTCCGGATCGCGCTCGGGGTGGAGTTCCCGGCCGCGAAGGCCGGCACCAAGTCCCCCATGCTGCCCGGCAGCAGGCCCAGGTCAACGGCGGTGCGCTGCACCTGCTCCAGGCCGACGTCCATCCCGAGCTGCACCAGCGGCCCGTCGACGGACTGCTCCACCGCGTTCCTGAGGGTCACCGTGCCCCAGTCCCGGCCGCCCTCGTTCACGGTCCTCACGATCTTGCCGTCGCTGCCCCAGTACGGCCCCTCCGGGGTCATCACCTTGACGCCGTTGTCGCCGTCGTAGGTCGTCGTGGGCAGCACCGGGGTGCGGGCGCCGCCCCGGCGGCGCTGCACGCCCTGGCTGAGCCCCGCCGCGTACACCAGCGGCGTGAAGGCCGAACCCACCGGCACCGTCGTGGCGTTGGCGTTGTCGAAGCCCTGCTTGAGGTAGTCGGGGCCGCCGTACAGCGCGACCATCCTCCCGTCCAGGGCCACCGAGGCAGCACCGACCCGCAGCAGCCGGTCGGCCTCCCGGCGGCCGGGGTCGACGCCGCTGGTGGCGTCCTGCACGGCCGCGGCCAGGGCATCGACCCGCGGCTTCTCGAAAGTGGTGAAGACCTGGTGGCCGCCGAGGTCGAACTGGGCCGCGGTGATGTCGGCGTGGCTCTCCGCGTAGCTCCTGGCCATGTCCACCAGGTAGCCGATCTGGCCGCTCAGCCCCGCCGCCCTCGGCTGCGGCCTCGGCTCGGGGAAGACCGTGTACCGGGCGCGTTCGGCGGCGGAGAGCCGGCCGACCTCGACCATCCGGTCCAGGATCCAGGACCACCTGTCCTCGGCCCGGCGGCGGTTGTCCGCGCCGATCGCCGGATCGAACTGCCCGGCCCCGTTCAGCACGGCGGCCAGGAACGCCCCCTCGCTCGGATCGAGCTCCGAGACGTCCTTGCCGTAGTACGCGGCCGCGGCCCGCTCGATGCCGTAACTGCCGCGCCCGAACCAGCTGGTGTTCAGGTACCCGGCCAGGATGTCCTGCTTGCTCATCCGGTGGTCCAGCTTGATCGCGATGACCATCTCGCGCGCCTTGCGGGACACGTCCTGGCGCTGGTTCAGGTAGATGTTCTTGACGTACTGCTGGGTGATCGTCGAGCCGCCCTGGGTGTCGCCGCCCGAGACCATCTGCACGACCGCGCGGCCGATGCCGGTGAGCGAGATCCCCGGATCCTCGTAGAAGGTCTCGTTCTCGGCCGCCAGCACGGCCCACTGCACCGGCTCCGGCACCCGGTCCAGCGGCACCTCCTGCCGGTTGATCTGGCCCACCCGCGCCATCTCGGTGCCGTCCGCCCAGTAGTAGACGTTGTTCTGCTGGGTCGCGAAGGAGTTCAGGTCCTCCGGGACGGCCGTCCGGACGAAGAACCAGGCCACCAGCCCGACCGGCGCCGCCGCCGCGGCCCCCGACACCAGGAGCAGCAGCCGCCAGGACGGCAGCCAGCGGCGCACCCCGCGCCGCCCGCGGCGCGGGTAGTCGATCCACCGACGCCGCCCGGACGTCCCGTCCCCGCCGGCCCGATCAGCACGCACAATCCCGCCTCCGACTCACTCGTGGGCATACAGACCCCCCGCAGGGACAGATGCGGTGGGGGCCCGTGCAGGGAAGCCGGGATTCGGTGTGATCATGGTCATACCGAGCGGGGCCGCCGGCCGCCGCACCGGTGCGCGCCCACCGGACAGTCCGAGGGCGGGCCGTCCCGCGCGGGGAGCTCGAGCACACCGCGGGGGTCGAGCACCCTCGCCGCAGCAGCACACCGGAGAAGCCGTGAAACTGTCCGTCGCCGTCCACCGGGCCCGCCTGGGAGCCGACGAGTTCCGGGTCGTCCGGCCCGCCCGGCCGCCGGCCCGCGCCCTGCTCGTCGACCACGACCGGTACCTGGGCGCGTACCTCGACCACACCGCCGCCCTGACCGTCGCCGGACTGTGGCTGCTCGCCGCCCGCTCACCGCGCTCGCTGATCCACCTGCCGCTGCGGGCCAACCGCCCGCCGGCCGGGGCGGAACCGGACGGCGCCGGCCGGTACCTCGACCTTGTCCTCCTGCACCACTCGCTGCGGTTCGCCCCCGCGCGCTGGAAGCAGCTGCGCGGCCGCCTCGGCCCCGGCCGCCCCGGGACCGCGGACCTGCCCGAGGCGGACCACGACGCCGGCACGGAGCCCGACTTCGCGGCCCGGCACCACCGGGAGAACCGCGACCTGTTCCACCAGCACCTCCACGCCGAGACGCTGTTCATGACCGGCAGCGCCAAGGTCTTCCGGGAGACGGCACGGCACTTCCTCGACGTCGCCCGCGAGGGCCCGGTCCACGCGCCGCTCCACCCGGGACGCCCGCACTACTGCACGGAACTGCACACCAACGACGGCGTCCTCGGCAACGCCCGCGAGATCCACATCGAGTACTGCGACGCCTGGGACGCCCCGGGCAAGGCCTGAACGGCCGACCGGGGGCGCCGCGCGGCGGGCCCGGCCGGCCGGGGACCCGACCACGTCGGCTTCCCCCGTGGAGAAGCGGTTCTGACCCCTCGACAGCCGGCCGGGCAGGAGAAACGATCACCGTATACTTCTGCGGCCCCGGCGGCCGCCGGGCCGGCGGGAGGGGGCACCGGGAGGGGCGTCATGGAGCTTCGGGAGATCGAGATCTTCCTGACGCTGGCCGAGGAACTGCACTTCGGCCGGACCGCGGAACGGGTCCGGCTCTCCCAGGCCCGGGTCAGCCAGGCCATCAGGACGCAGGAGCGGCGCATCGGCGCCCCCCTGTTCGAGCGCACCAGCCGCACCGTGCGCCTGACCGCCGTCGGGCGCCAGCTGCGCGACGACCTGCAACCGGTCTACGCGGGCCTGCACGCGTCCCTGGACCGCGCCCGGCTGGCCGCGCGCGGCGCCACCGGCCGGCTCCGCGTCGGCATGATGCCGTTCAACGTCGTCGACCTGCACGGCTACTGGAAGGAGTTCCGCCGGCGGCACCCGCAGTGGGAGCTGGAGGTCCGCCAGCTGGTGTACCTCGATCCGTTCGGCCGGCTCCGGGACGGCGACCTGGACGTCCTCGTGGTCTGGCTGCCCGTGGAGGAACCGGACTTCACCGTCGGCCCGGTCCTGCTGACGGACCCCCGGATCCTCGCCGTGTCCGCCGACCACGAGCTCGCCGACCGGACCACCGCGCGGCTGGACATGTTCGCCGACTTCCAGCACGCCATGCCGCCCGCGATGCCGGACTACTGGGAGGACGGCTACCTGCCCTTCCACACCTCCCGGGGCCGGGCGATCGAGCGCGGCGAGCCGGTGACCAACGCGGAGGAGCTGATCAACCGGGTCGGCATGGGCGAGATCGTCCACGGCTTCCCCAGCCACGTCACCCGGCACTGGGGCATGCCGAACATCCGCTGGATACCCGTCCCCGACCTGGCGACCCTCTCCTACGCGCTGGTCTGGCGGACCGCGTCGGAGAACGAGGCGATCCGCGCGCTCGCCGACACCGTCCGCGACCTCGGCACGCACCGTTTCTGATGCTCCGTCAACGACTGCCCCCGGGTCGCTGTGGCCGCGGGTCAGCGGCCGACCTCCCGGGCGCGGAAGTCCTCCACGGTCTCGCGGCGGATCAGCAGCCGCGCCCGGCCGTCCTTCACCGCCGCCACCGCCGGACGGCCCACCAGGTTGTAGCCGGAGGCCATGGACAGCTGGTACGCGCCCGCCGCGGGCACCGCCAGCAGGTCCCCCGGCCGCAGGTCGGCGGGCAGGACGGCGTCCCGCACCAGCACGTCGCCGGCCTCGCAGTGCCGGCCCACCACGTCCACCCGGGCCTCCCCGGCCGTCGACCGCCGCCCCACCAGCCGCACGCTGTACGGCGATCCGTACAGCGCCGGGCGCGGGTTGTCGCTCATGCCGCCGTCCACCGCCGCGAAGCAGCGGCCGTCCGCCGTGTGCTTCACCGACAGCACCCGGTAGACCGCCACCGCGGCCGGCCCGACCAGTGCCCGGCCCGGCTCGACGACCAGGCGCGGCACCGCCAGGCCGGCCCCGGCGCAGCGCAGCGCCAGCCGCTCCGTCACCCGGGCGGCGAAGTCCGCGACGTCCAGTTCCGCGTCCCCGGGCAGGTAGCGGATGCCGTGGCCGCCGCCGAGGTCCAGCTCGGGCAGGACGACGCCGTGCCGCTCCCGCACCTCGGCGAGCAGCCGCACCAGGGCGTCCACCGCCTCCAGGTAGGGCTCCACCGCGGTGATCTGCGAGCCCAGGTGACAGTGCAGGCCGACGAGTTCGAGCCCGGGCTGGTCCAGGACCCGGGCGATCGCCCCGGCCGCGTCGCCACCGTCCACCGGGAAGCCGAACTTCTGCCCGCCGACGCCCGTCCGCACCGCCGGGTGGTGCCCGGCCGCGATCCCGGGCACCACCCGGACCAGCACGCGCTGCGGGGCGTCGGCGGCGACCAGCGCCGCCAGCCGGGCGATCTCCGCCGGTCCGTCGATGACGATCCGGCCGACCCGCAGCCGCCGTGCCAGCCGCAGCTCCTCCGGCGACTTGGCGTTGCCGTGCAGCAGGATCCGCTGCGGGGGGAAGCCGGCCGAGGCGGCCAGCCAGAGCTCGCCGGAGGAGCAGACGTCGAGGCCCAGGCCCTCCTCGGCGACCCAGTCGGCCATCGCGCTGCACAGGAAGGCCTTCGCCGCGTACAGCACCTCGGCGTGCGGCAGCGCCCGGCGGTAGGCCCGGGCCCGGGAACGGACCTCGGCCTCGTCCAGCACGTACAGCGGGGTGCCGAACCGCTCGGCGGCCTCGGCCAGTCCGACTCCGCCGACCAGCACCTCGCCACCCGGGCCGGACCGCGCCGAGGCCGGCCAGGGGCCGCCGAGGCCCTCGGCGGCCGTCGCGGGGGCGGGGGTGGGGACGGCCGGGGTGCTGAGCTGGGTCATGACGGCTGCTCCTGTGGGTGTGGTGCCGGTGGCGCGCGGTCGGGTCGGTGCTCGGGGCTGTCCTCGACGGGCGTCGACGGTGCTGGTCGGTCCCACCTGGCCCCGCCTGGCCCCGCCTGGCGCGGACGGTGCCGGTCGGTCCTCGACGGTGCCGGTCAGTCCTCGACGTGCATGGCGAACCGGCAGTGCGCCGGCCGGGTGCGGTCGTGGCCGCCCTCCGGCCCGACGCCCGGCGCGGGGGACGGCTCGGGCGGCTCGGGCCGGTCCCGGCGGCCGGTGACGGGCAGCAGGCGGACGGGGCGCCCCAGCGGCGCGTCGGTGTCGGCGGTGGTGGTCGCGGTGGTCATGGTGCGGTCCCTTCGGATGGCGGCCGTGCGGCCGGGCTCCTCCAGTGGAGACCCTCCGCGCACCGGCCGCACCCGTCCTTGACGCAGGGCCTACGCCCCGGCCGCCGACCTTGACGCCGCCCTGACACCGGCCGGGTCGGGACGGGACGGACCGGCACCGGCCCGTGCCGCGGGCCGCCCGGGCGTGTGCGGGCCCCGGCGTCAGCAGTCCGTCAGGAGGTGTGCGGCGGGCGTCATGGTGGTGTCAACAGCGGTACGGACGGGCGGGTTCCGGGGTTCACTGGAGTCATCCGAAACGGGGAGTGCGGCACCGGACAGACGGAGGCGAACGGCCATGACCGGGACCACCCGAGTGATCGTCGGCCTGAACGGGTCACTGAGCAGCCTGGCCGCCCTCTACCACGCCGTCGGGGAGGCGGCCCGCGCGCGGGCGCTGCTGGTGCCCGTCGCCGCGTGGACGGCGGGCGAGCGGGGCGACCTCCGGGGGCGCGACGAGCTGGAGCACGCCGCGCGGCGGCGGCTGGACGTGGCCTTCGAGCAGGCCTACGGCGGCTACCCGTCCGGGGTGGTCGTCCACCCGCTGGTGGTCGACGCCGAGCCGGGGCCCGCGCTGGTCGGCGCCGTCACCGGGGCGGACGACCTGCTCGTCCTCGGCGCCGCCACCCGCCGCCGCCTGGAGCGCCTGCGGCACGGCTCGGTGGCCCGGTACTGCCGGCACCGCGCGGGCTGCCGGGTCGTCGAGGTGGCGCCGTCCGCGCTGCTGACCCGGCTCGAGCTCCCGGCCCGCAACGGCGCGCCGCTCCCGCTGCCGGCCCGCTGACACCCGAGCACGCCCTAGGCCAGTTCGGCGCGGATCTGCTCCGCGAAGCGGAAGGTCATGTGGCGCCGCCAGGCGGGCAGCCCGTGGATGTCGTCGAAGTACTCCTCCGCCCGGATGCCGTCCCGGACGGCCTCCTCGACGGCCGCGGCGTTGGGCCGGGGCGGGAACCAGAGCCGGATCGGGCGCACGGTGGAGGCGGTCACGGTGATGGTCAGCGAGCCGTCCACCGGGTCGACGGTGCCGATCAGCAGGGCGCCGGACCGCCCCAGCCCGTAGAGCGAGGCCTGCCGGAACGCCGTCCGGCTCTCCAGTGCGCGGGCGGGCAGCGTGATCGAGCGCAGCAGCTCGCCCGGCCGCAGGTCCTTGACGCCGGCTCCGGTGACGAACTCGGCCACCGGGACGCTGCGTTGCTCACCGGACGGGGCCCGCAGCAGGCAGCGCCCGTCCAGGGCGGCGGTCAGCGAGATCATCGGCCCGGCGGGCAGCCCGTTGCAGAGGTTGCCGCCGACGGTGGCCATGTTCCAGATCTTCCAGGAGGCGAGGAACGCCCGGCAGCACTGCTCGAACAGCGGCGCGGCCGGCCGGTCCAGCGTCTCGGCGAAGCGGGACAGTTGGGCGATCGTGCAGGTCGCGGCGATCTCCAGGCCGCCCTCGGGGGTGGGGGCGAGCGGCTCCCAGCCCGTCCGGCCGAGGTCGATCAGCCGGCGGATGTGCGGCTGCGAC
Organism: Kitasatospora sp. NPDC051705; assembly: GCF_044453265.1. Taxonomy (NCBI): domain Bacteria; kingdom Bacillati; phylum Actinomycetota; class Actinomycetes; order Kitasatosporales; family Streptomycetaceae; genus Kitasatospora; species Kitasatospora sp. NPDC051705. The sequence continues at coordinate 117,538 of NZ_JBITCO010000009.1, forward strand.
TCGGAGAACAGGTAGGTGCCGCCGCCGAGCCAGGCGTCGCCGGGCCGCCAGGTGCCGCCGCGGCGGGCGTCACGCACCTCCGCCACCGTGTTCAGATCCATGTCGCTGCACCGTCCCCGGCCGGTCGATTTCCTTCGGTAGGCCGATTGAAGCCGGGCCGGCCCGCTGGCACGAGTGGGCACCCGCACCAGTCGCGCCCGTCGCGACCTGGTCGATCGTCCAGCGGGCCGGTCCGACCGGGCTCGAACTTCGACAGCCGTGTCGAAGTTCGCCGACGGGCCGGGCTATGCTGTCCGGAGCCTGGGAGGAAGCACCCGCCCCGTCGACGAACGCGCCCGCGCGGCGCGCCCGACCGGAAGGAGGCGAGACGCATGGACACCAGCAGTCCGGGCCGCCGGCACCGCCGACCCCGCTCCGGAAGCCCCGAGTCCGCCTCTCCCAGACGGTGAACCGGCCCTCCGCGCAACCAGCCTGACGCCACGTCACAACCAGGGCCCCGCGGGCTCCGCCACGCCGCCCACGGCCGCCCTCACCCCACCCCGGTCCGCACAGCCGCGGAATGAGGCACCCCATGACGACGTCCCGGCCCTACCCGCGCCCCGGCGAGGCCGCGGTCCTGCTCACCGTCCTCGCCCTGCTCGTCGCCGAGGAGCTCGCCCTCGGCCTCGCCGAGGAGGAGGACCGCCCAGTCATCCACGCCATCCTGATCGGCGCCTCCGGCTCCGGCCTGCTCGCCGTCGGCGCCGTCCTGCTCGGCCGCTGGCTCGACGCCCGCCGGCCGCTCCCGCTCCCGCCGCCCGGCCCCAACGGCCGCGAGTACAGCGCCGAGGCGCTGCACGACTTCCCGATGGACGCCGTCCGGCCCCTCCTGCTCTGCCCGCACGCGCCCCAGCTGGGCCAGCTGTACTCGGCCTGGATGCTCGCCCGGACCGGCCGCAGCGCCCCCTGGATCGCCCGCCGGCTCGCCGTCCCGCTGGACGCCGCCCACCTGCTGGTCGACACCGCCCGGGGCCGCGGGCCCGGTCAGCGCCGCTGACCGGGCGCCCCCGCGTTCACCTGCGCGAGCAGGAACGGCATCAGTCCGCGTTCGGCCAGCGCGGCCCGCCAGGCGTCCCGCGCCGAGGCCAACTCGCCCACGCCGCCGGGCTCCTGGCCGGCCTCGCCCGCACCGGAGCGCGAGGCCGCCCCCAGCAGCCCGAACCCGCCCACCGCCAGCGCCACCGCCGCCACCCCGGCCGCGACCCACCCGGCGCCCACCAGCGCGTGCCCCAGCACCTCCACGTCCTCGTCGAGCCCCAGGACGTACCCGAGCAGCAACAGGACCCCGGCGGCCGCCCCGGCCACCACCGGCACGATCACCGCCAGCACCCCCCACCACCCGGCGACCCGCCCCCGCTCCGGGCCGTCCACCGGGAGCCGCGCCACCGCATCGGCGTCCGCGCGCAGCGCCGCGTACCGCTCGTACTCCGGGGCCGCGGCCGCCAGGACGAACTCCGCGTTCTCCCGGGCGCTGCGCCGCAGCCGCTCGACCCCGCCCGCCTCGCCGCCCGCCGCCCGCAGGGCCGCCCGCACCTGCGGCCCGGCGAGCACCCGGCCCAGCACCGTCTCGAAGTCGGCCCGGTCCTGCTGCGGCAGTCGAAGCGGCCTGTCCATGCGCGTCCCCGTTCCCTCTCCAGCTTGTTCTACAGCACTGTAGAACAAGCTGGCGCCCGACAGCAGCCCTGCTCACCCGCCCACCCCGGCGCCCGGCGCCCGGAATCGGGCCCGGCACCCGGGCCGGGGGTTCTTATGACAACGGCATTGACGTGTTTGCGCGGCACCGGTTTCATGACCGCACCCCCCGCACACCCCCCACGACCAAGGCGGTGATCCGTTGGCATCGACGGTGAACGACGAGAGTGCCGGTCCGAGAGCGGACGCGAGCCGTGTCGAGATGCGCAAGTCCATCGGGCTGCTGGACGGGGCGGCGATCGCCGCCTCCAGTACGGCGGCCACCAGCAGCATCGGCATCGGCCTCGGGCTGATGGCCGGCGTGGTCGGTCTGCACCTGCCGGCGATCATGCTGCTGGCCTTCCTGCCGGTGCTGGCCATCGCCGGCGGCTACGGGCGGCTGAACGCCGTCGACCCGGACGCCGGGAGCAGCTACCGCTGGGTGGGCCGCACGCTCAGCCCCTGGCTCGGATTCCTGACCGGCTGGGTGAACACCGTCGGCACGATCGTCTTCATGGCGTACACCACGACCGTCACCGGCTCCGCCGTCATCCAGCTGCTCGACGAGGCGCACCTGCGCAGCGTCGCCGGGCTGCGGCTGGACGCGGACTCCACCGTGCAGTGCACGCTGCTCGGCCTGGTCGTGCTGGTCGGGGCGGCGCTGGTGGCCGTGCGCGGGCTGGACCTCGCCGCCCGGCTGCAGAAGGCGCTGCTGGTCTTCGAGTACGTGGTGCTGATCGGCTTCTGCGGGTACGGGCTGTTCGCCGGCGACCAGCCGTTCTCGCTGCAGTGGTTCAACCCGTTCGACATCCCGTCCTTCGACGCGCTCGCCCAGGGCATGGTGCTCGCGGTGTTCTGCTACTGGGGCTTCGAGTCGGTGTTCAGCGTCGGCGAGGAGGTGCGCGACCCCCGGGACGCCTCGCGCGGCGGCATGGTCGCCCTGGTGGTGATGATGCTGCTGTTCCTGCTCGCCGGAACGGCCTTCCAACGGGTCCTCCCACTGGGCGAGTTGGCCGACAACGGCGCGCACGGGCTGACGTACTTCGGCGCCGCGCTGGCCCGCCAGCCGCTCGCCGCGCTGCCCCTGATCGCCCTGATGTTCTCCGCCGTCGCCTCGCTGCAGTCCTCGGTGATCCCCACCGCCCGCGGGATGTACGCGATGGGCCGCGACGGCGTCCTCGGCCCGGTCTGGACCCGGCTGCACCCGCGGCACGCCACCCCCGCCGTCGGCACCCTGCTGATCACCGGCGTCGCCGCGCTGCTGGCCGTGGCCTCACTGGTCATCCCGACCGTCAACGACCTGATATCCGCCGCCGTCAACGCGATCGGCATCGTCGTCGCCCTCTACTACGCGCTGACCGCCGTGGCCGCGGCCGTCCGCTTCCGCCACCTGCTGCGGGCCGGCGTGGGCGAGGCGCTGCGGGCGGTGGTCGGTCCGCTGCTGGGCGCCGCGGCGCTGCTCGCCGTCGGCGGCTACCTCGCCTGGTCGTTCTACGACTCCGCCGACCACTTCGAACTGGCCGCCGACAACGGGTGGTTCGAGCTGACGGTGACGGCGTTGATGGTCGTCACCGGGCTGCCGGCCGCGGCCTGGGCCCGCTGGCGGCGCCGCTCGCCGTACTTCCTGCGCGACGCGGGCTGACGCCCGGCGGCCGCCGGACGCCCCACCCTGATCCCCCGAGAACGGAGCACCACCCATGACCGATGCCGATCTGGTCTTCACCCACGGCCCGATCCACACCGGTGACGCCGCCCGCACCCGGGCGACCAGCCTGGCCGTGACCGGACAGCGGATCACCGCCGTCGGCCACGACGAGGTCCGGCAGCTGATCGGGCCGGGCACGGAGGTCGTGGACCTCACCGGCCGGCTGCTGCTGCCGGGCTTCCAGGACGCGCACGTCCACGCGGTCTACGGCGGCTCCGAGCTGGCCGGCTGCGACCTCACCGGCACCGTCGGCGTCGCCGACTACCTGGAGCGGATCCGCGCCTACGCCGAGGCCAACCCGGAGCAGGCCTGGATCACCGGCAGCGGCTGGTCGATGGAGAGCTTCGACGGCGGCCTGCCGAGCCGCCGGCTGCTGGACTCGGTCGTCCCGGACCGCCCGGTGTACCTCACCAACCGCGACCACCACGGCGCCTGGGCGAACACCCGCGCCCTGGAGCTCGCCGGCGTCACCCGGGACACCCCCGACCCGGCGGACGGGCGGATCGAGCGCGAGGCCGACGGCACCCCGGGCGGCACCCTGCAGGAAGGCGCCACCGCGCTCGTCGCCAGGCTGGTCCCGCCGTCCACCGCCGCCGACCGGCTCGCCGGGCTGCTGCGCGCGCAGCGGCTGCTGCACTCGCTGGGCATCACCGGCTGGCAGGACGCGCTGCTCGGCGAGTTCAACGGGCAGCCCGACCCGTCCGACGCCTACCTGGCCGCCGCCCGGGCCGGCACGCTCACCGCCCGGGTCACCGGGGCGCTCTGGTGGGACCGCGAACGGGGATCCGAGCAGATCCCCGAACTCGTGGCCCGCCGCAGCGAACTGAGCCACGGCCGGTTCCGGGCCGGCTCGGTGAAGATCATGCAGGACGGCATCGCGGAGAACTTCACCGCCGCGATGACCAGCCCGTACCTGGACGGCTGCGGCTGCGCCACCGCCAACTCCGGCCTCAGCTTCGTGGATCCGCTCGCCCTGCGCGGCCACGTCACCGAGCTGGACGCCCTCGGCTTCCAGGTGCACTTCCACGCCCTCGGCGACCGGGCGGTGCGCGAGGCGCTGGACGCGGTCGAGGCCGCCCGCGCGGCCAACGGGTGGCGGGACACCCGGCACCACCTCGCCCATCTGCAGGTGGTCCACCCGCAGGACGTCGACCGCTTCGCGCGGCTCGGCGCGATCGCCAACATCCAGCCGCTGTGGGCCGCCCACGAGCCGCAGATGGACGAACTGACGATCCCGTTCCTCGGCCCGGAGCGCGCCGCCTGGCAGTACCCGTTCGGCGCGCTGCAACGCGCGGGGGCGACCCTGGCCGCGGGCAGCGACTGGCCGGTGAGCAGCCCGGACCCGCTGGCCGGCCTGCACGTGGCCGTCAACCGGATGGAGCCGGGGGCCTCCGACGGCCGGGTCTTCCTGCCCGAGCAGCGCCTCGACCTGGCCTCCGCGATCGCCGCCTACACGGCCGGGTCTGCGCACGTGAACGGCCACGACGACGCGGGCGTCCTCGCGGCCGGGCGGCTCGCCGACCTGGTGGTCCTCGACCGGGACATCCTCACCGCCCCGGCCGCGGAGATCGCCGACGCCCGGGTCCTGCGCACCTACGTGGGCGGGGAGTTGGTCCACGCGGCGGACTGACGAGCCGCCCCGGCCGCTTCTCGCCCGCCGCTCCCGCCTCCGGCCGCACCCCGGGCACGCCGCCGGCCGCCACCCGCACGTCGGGTGGCGGCCGGGGCGGTCCGGCGGGGTCAGGAGGCCGGCGCCGGGGCGACGGCGAGGTTCACCGCGCGCGCGTCGGCGGAGGCCGGCGGCGTGGAGCCGATGTCGGCGACCGTGGCGATCACCGTCGCGGGTGCGCCCGGGATCCAGTTGACCGTCTTGGACTGGACGATCAGCTGCCGCTGCTGCGGCGTCCCGTCGCAGACGACGTCGGCCTCGGCCGTCCGACTGGAGCCGAAGGCGATCGAGGAGGAGTCCTCCGGGTCCTTCTGCTCCACCGAGACGGTCAGCGAGCGGGCCCCGCCGGCGACCCCGCAGAGGTAGCCGACGTTGAAGCGGACCCGGCCGGGGATCTTCGGGTCGATCAGGACGTCGCCGATGGTGACCGCCGTGGCGGGCGGCACCGGGTCCGTGACCGGCACCGGGTCGGTCGGTGCCGGGTCCGTCGGCCCCGGGTCGGTCGGCGCCGAGGGATCGGCGACCGGCACCGTGACGGGCGCCGCGGCGGCCGGGTCGGAGCCGGGATCGGGGTCGGCGGCCAGGGCCGGCGCCGTGAGGCCGGTGAGGGCCGTGGTGAGAACCGTCAGGACGAGCCACCGCTGCACTGCCAACCTCCCGGATCCGAGGACGTGTTGCGGCCGACGCTAGCCTCCCGGCCGTCGGCCCGCGCGCCGAGCCGTCCGGTCGTCGCACGGACGGCCCAGCGGCCCCGGGGCGGGCCACGGACCTCAGCGCCGGCGCAGCCACACCGCCCAGGTGAGCACCGAGCATCCCAGGTACGCCGCGAGGAAGCCCAGGTAGGCGGCGTCCCCGTTGTGGCTGGCCAGGAAGGACTGCCGGAACGCCAGGTTCACCAGGACGCCCCCGAAGGCCCCCACCGCGCCCGCGAGGCCGATCAGCGCGCCGGCGCGGCGCCGGGAGTCGGCCTCGGCGGCCGCCGGGTCGGCCCCGGCCGCGACCGCCGCCCGCGCGAGGGCCTGGTAGTGGGCGGGGATCATCTTGTACGTCGAGCCGTTGCCGATGCCGCTGAGCACGAACAGGGCGATGAACCCGCCGAGGAACAGCGGCAGCGAGCCGGCCCGGGAGGCGGTGATCACCACGGCCGTCCCGGCGCCCATGGCCGCGAAGGTGGCGAGGGTGACCCGGGCGCCGCCGAAGCGGTCCGCGAGCCGCCCGCCGACCGGGCGCAGCAGCGAACCCAGCAGCGGCCCGAGGAAGGTGAGCGCGGCGGCCTTGACCGGGGTGTCGAAGCGCGCGTGGAACTGCACCTGGAGCACCTGCCCGAAGGCGAAGCCGAAGCCGATGAAGGAGCCGAAGGTGCCGATGTAGAGGGTGGAGACGGCCCAGCCGTACGGGTCGCGGGCGACCTCGCGCAGCGCCCGGCCCTCCCCCGCCGGGGAGACGGCGAGGTTGTCCATCCGCCACCACGCCCCGGCCGCGGCGAGCACGATCAGCGGCAGGTAGATCAGCGGCAGCAGCCGCGGGTGGGCGGCGCCGGCGGTGGCCAGCACGAGGAGGCCGAGCAGTTGGACGGCCGGGACGCCGAGGTTGCCGCCGCCGGCGTTGACGCCGAGCGCCCAGCCCTTGAGCCGGTGCGGGTAGAAGGCGTTGATGTTGGCCATCGAGGAGGCGAAGTTGCCGCCGCCGACGCCGGCCACGCAGGCCACCGCGAGCAGCGTCCCGTAGGAGACCCCGGGTTCCAGCACCAGGGCGGCGAGCGCGGCGGGGACGAGCAGCAGCAGTGCGCTGACCACCGTCCAGTTGCGCCCGCCGAAGCGGGCGACGGCGAAGGCGTAGGGCAGCCGCAGCAGGGCGCCGAGCGCGGTCGGCAGCGCGGTGAGGGTGAACTTGCCCGCGGTGTCGATGTGGTACTCGGGCCCGAGGAACAGCACGAGGACCGACCACAGGCTCCACACCGAGAAGCCGATGTGCTCGGAGAGGACGGAGAAGACCAGGTTGCGCCGGGCGATCCGGGCCCCGGCACGGGCCCAGAACTCCTCGTCCTCCGGATCCCAACCGCTGAGCGCTGCGGGCTGTCTGACGTCGGCGACGGTGGTCATGCCGCCTCTCCTTCCGGGGCGAGTCCATCCGGGGCGATCCGTACCGGCCAGCGGCGCAGGACGGCGGGAGCGCCGTCGGGGGCGGTGTCCTCGTCCAGGCAGCGGCCGTCGGTGAGATCGTAGACCTGCTTGTACATCGGCGAGATGAGGGTCGGCCGGTCGCCGCGGCTGCCGAGCAGACCGCGGGAGAGCACCTGCGCACCGCTGAACGGGTCGAGGTTGTCGACGGCGTACAGCGTGCCGGCGGCGTCGCGGAACAGCGCGATCTGTCCTGCGGCGGGGAGCAACACGGCCACTCCGCGGCCGGGTTGCAGGTCCTCCAGGGCGCAGGCGGTCCGCCAGGCGGTACCGTCGTGGATCTGTACGGTCACGGGGTGACCACCTCCAGTCGGGCCCCGGCGATCAGGACCGGGGCGGTGAGGGTCTGTCCGGCCTCGCCGGGGCGGGCGGGGCGGATCTGGCCGCGTTCGGGGACGAAGGTCACCGCGGGGTCGGGGGTGCCCGGGGCGTTGACGAAGGAGGAGAAGCGACGCATCCGGTCGGGATCGGCGAGGGTCTGCGCCCATTCGTCCTGGTAGGCGCCGACATGACGGGCCATCAGGTCGTCCAGCTCGGCGGCGATGCCGAGCGAGTCGTCGAGGACGACGGCCCGCAGGTGGTCGAGGCCGCCCTCCAGTCGCTCCAGCCAGACCGAGGTGCGTTCCAGCCGGTCGGCGGTGCGGATGTAGAACATCAGGTAGCGGTCGATGGTGCGGATGAGGGTCTCGCGGTCGAGGTCCGCGGCGAGCAGGTCGGCGTGCCGCGGGGTCATGCCGCCGTTGCCGCCGACGTAGAGGTTCCAGCCGGCCGAGGTGGCGATGACGCCGAAGTCCTTGCTCTGGGCCTCGGCGCACTCCCGGGCACAGCCGGAGACGGCGGACTTGAGCTTGTGCGGGGAACGCAACCCCCGGTAGCGGAGCTCCAGTTCGATGGCGAGGGCGGTGGAGTCCTGCACCCCGTAGCGGCACCAGGTCTCGCCGACGCAGGACTTCACGGTGCGCAGCGCCTTGCCGTAGGCGTGGCCCGACTCGAAGCCGGCGTCGACCAGCCTGCTCCAGATGACCGGGAGCTGGTCCACGGTGGCGCCGAAGAGGTCGATCCGCTGTCCGCCGGTGATCTTGGTGTAGAGGCCGAAGTCCCGGGCGATCTCGCCGATCACGATCAGGCCCTCGGGGGTGATCTCGCCGCCGGGCACCCGGGGCACCACCGAGTAGGAGCCGTTGCGCTGGAGGTTGGCCAGGAAGTGGTCGTTGGAGTCCTGCAGGGCGCCCTGCTCGCCGTCCAGGATGTGGCCGTTGCCGAGGCTGGCCAGGATCGAGGCGACGGTGGGCTTGCAGACCTCGCAGCCCTCACCGGAGCCGTGGCGGTCGCGCAGCTCCGAGAAGGTCGTGGCGCCGGTGACCCTGGCGATCTCGTACAACTCGGCGCGGGTGTGGGCGAAGTGCTCACAGAGCCCCTTGGCGGTGCTGACGCCTGCGGCCTCCAGCTCCTCGGTGACGACGGTGCCGAGCTGCTTGAGGCAGCTGCCGCAGCCGGTGCCGGCCCGGGTGCACTTCTTGACCGCGGCGACGCCGTCGCAGCCCTGCTCGCGGACGGCCGCGCGGACGGCGCCCTGGGTGACGTTGTGGCAGGAGCAGAGCACCGCGTCGTCGGGCAGCGCCACCGGGCCCGCGGCGCCGAACCCGGCCGGCAGCACGAGCTGTTCGGGGGCGACGGTGAGCGGCTTGCCGGCCACCGCGAGCGGGCGCAGGGTGCCGTAGGCGTCGGTGTCGCCGACCAGGACGCCGCCGAGCAGCGCGCCGTCCGCGCCGATGACGAGCTTGCGGTAGACCCCGCTGCGGCTGTCGCTGTACAGCACGTCGAGCGCGCCCTCGGCGCTGCCGTGCGGGTCGCCGAAGCTGGCCACGTCGACGCCGAGCAGCTTCAGCTTGGTGGAGGTGTCGGCGCCGGTGAAGCCCTCGCCGAGCCGCCCGGCGCCCTCGCCGTCGAGCTCCGCCAGGGTGCGGGCCGCGGTCTCGGCCATCTGGTAGCCGGGGGCGACCAGGCCGTACACCCGGCCGTCGGCGGCCTGGGCGCACTCGCCGACGGCGAGGACGGCCGGGTCGGCGGTGCGGCAGTGCGCGTCGACGACGACGCCGCCGCGCTCGCCGACCGGCAGGCCGCAGTCGCGGGCCAGCTGGTCACGGGCGCGCACCCCGGCCGAGAACACCACCAGCCCGGCGGCGAGTTCCCGCCCGTCGGAGAGGGCCAGGCCGCGCACCCGCCCGTCCGGGCCGGTCAGCACGGCGCTCGCGCCGGCGCCGGTGTGGACCGTCACGCCGAGGTCCTCGATCTTGCGGCGCAGCACCGCGCCGCCGCCGTCGTCGACCTGCACGGCCATCAGACGGGGCGCGAACTCGACCACGTGGGTGGCCAGTCCGCCGGCCCGCAGGGCTCCGGCCGCCTCCAGTCCGAGCAGCCCGCCGCCGACCACCACGCCGGTGCCGGCCGTGGCCGCGTCCTCCCGGATCGCGGCCACGTCCTCGACGGTGCGGTAGACGTGGCAGCCCGGGGCGTCCTTGCCGGGCACCGGTGGCACGAACGGCACGGATCCGGTGGCCAGTACCAGCGCGTCGTAGCGGACGGTCGCGCCGGAGCGGGTGGTGACGGTCCGTGCCGTCCGGTCGATCGCGGTGACCGGGTCGCCCAGGCGCAGGTCGACGCCGTGCTCGGCGACGAAGCCGTCCGGGCAGAGCGAGAGGTCCTCGGGGGTGCTGCCGTCGAACAGCGAGCTGAGGTGGACCCGGTCGTAGGCGGGCCGGGGCTCCTCGGCGAGCACCGTGACCCGCCAGCCGCGTGCCGCGGGCTGCTCCGTCCAGGCTTCCAGGAAGCGCTGGCCGACCATGCCGTGGCCGACGAGGACGAGGTCCCGGATCCGGTCGTGGGTGCTTGTCGTCATGCCGGAAATCTGACCGCCCGCTGTTTCCGGTCCGGGTCACGGGTGTTGCGGGCGCGGTACGCCTCGCTCACGGCGCCCGGGCCACCGGGTGCGCTCCCGGACATCCGCCGTAACCGGAGCCCTGGTTTCGCTTACCTGTGGGTGACGGCCGGGCAACGCCCCCGTAACACGCGCACCGCACGCTTCCCGGCATGGCAACCCTCACCCAGCCAGGACCGCTCACCGGCTTCACCGTCGGGGTCACCGCGGCGCGCCGCCGCGAGGAGCTCAGCGCCCTGCTCAGCCGGCGCGGCGCCCAGGTGGTCGAGGCCCCGGTGCTGCGCATCCTCCCCCTCGCGGACGACCTCGCCCTGCGCGCGGCCACCGACCGCTGCCTGGCCGGCCCGCTCGACTACGTCGTCGCCACCACCGGCGTCGGCTGGCGCGGCTGGATGAGCGCCGCGGAGGGCTGGGGCCGGGGCGCGGAGCTCGCCCTGGCCTGCCGGGGCGCGGTCGTGCTCAGCCGTGGCCCCAAGGCCACCGGCGCGGTGCGCGCCAGCGGGCTCGACGAGGGCTACTCCCCCGGCACCGAGGCCACCGACGAACTGCTCACCTGGCTGCTCGCCCGCCCGCTCGCCGGGCGCCGGATCGCCGTCCAGGAGCACGGCGTGCGCCTGGACTCCTTCGCCGCCGCGCTGCGCGAACGCGGCGCCGAGGTCATCTCCGTCCCGGTCTACCGGTGGGCGCAGCCCGAGGACCCGGGCGCGGTGCGGCGCCTGCTCGACCAGACCGTCCGCCGGCAGGTGCACGCGCTCACCTTCACCAGCGCCCCCGCCATCACCGCCCTGCTGGCCACCGCGGAGACCGAGGGCCTGTACGAGGCACTGGTCGACGCCCTGCGCACCGACGTCCTGCCGGTCTGCGTCGGCGCCCTGTGCGCCCGGCCGCTCACCGACCTCGGCCTGCCCGCCGTCCACCCCGAACGCGGCCGGCTCGGCTCGCTGGTCCGGCTGCTGGCCGACACCCTGCCCAACCGCGGCAGGCGCGAACTCGCCCTGTCCGGAACGGTCCTGACGCTGCAGGGAAACGCCGCCCTGGTCGACGGCGAGAGCCACTGGCTCAGCCCGCGCGGCGCCGCCGTCCTGCGCGCCCTCGCCGAACGGCCCGGCCGCGTCCTCAGCCGCGCCGAGCTGCTGCGCGCCGCCTGGCCGGACGCCACCGCCGACGAGCACGCCGTGGAGGCCGCCGTCGGCCGGCTGCGGGCCGCGCTCGGGCCGCACGCCGCCCTGATCCGCACCGTCCCCAAGCGCGGCTACCGCCTGGCGGCGGGCTGATGCCGCCCGTCCTGCTCGCCGTCGCCCACGGCAGCCGGGACCCGGTGGCCGCCGCCTCGACCCGGTCCCTGCTCCGGCTGGTCCGCGCCCTCCGGCCCGGACTGACCGTCCGCTGCTGCTTCCTGGACCTCGCCCGCCCCTCGCTCGGCGACGCCCTCGCCCGGCTCTCCGGTGCGCGGCCGATCCTCGTCCCGCTCCTCCTCGGCACCGGCCACCACGTGCGGGTCGACCTGCCCGCGGCCCTGGCCGGCGCCCGTCTGCCGCTCTCCCACCTCGCCCCCGCGCTCGGCCCCCACCCGCTGCTCGCCGACGCCCTCGCCGACCGCCTCGCCGAGGCCGGCGCCCCGCCCGGCGCCCCGGTGGTCCTCGCCGGCGCCGGCTCCACCGACCCGACCGCCCTCGCCGACACCGCCCGGATGGCCCGGTTGCTCGCCGCCCGCCTCGGCGGCACCGTCACCCCCGCCCACCTCTCCGCCGCCGAGCCCACCCCGCACCGGGCCGTCGCCGCCCTCCGGGAGGCCGGTCACCCCCGCACCGCGCTCGCCAGCTACCTGCTCGCCCCCGGCTTCTTCGCCCGCCGCGCCGCCACCACCGCCGCGACCTGGACCAGCGCTCCGCTGTCCGCCCACCCGGCCGTCGCCCGCCTCGTGCTGCACCGCTACGACGAGGCCCGGGAGGCGGCGGCGCTGCGCCCGGCGGCCTGAGCGGCCTGGCCGTCCGCCCGCCCGGGCGACGCACCACGGCCCGGGCCCGGGCCGCCACCGGAGCGTGCGACGGCCCGCCGCGCTGCTGCGCGCGACGGGCCGGGGGGCCGGGGCCGGGGCCGGGCTGACGACCGGCGTCAGCTGAGCGTCCGCACCGCCGCCGCGTCGTACGGCTTCAGCTCGGAGAACCGGTCGCCGAGGACCTTCGCCGCCCACTCCGGGTCCTGGAGCAGCGCACGGCCGACCGCGACCAGGTCGAACTCGTCGCGCTCCATGCGGTCCAGCAGGTTGTCGAGGCCCTGGACCGGCGCGCCCTCGCCGGCGAACGCGTGGATGAAGTCGCCGTCGAGGCCGACGGAGCCGACGGTGATCGTGGGCCGGCCGGTGAGCTTCCTGGTCCAGCCCGCCAGGTTGAGGTCCGAGCCCTCGAACTCCGGCACCCAGTAGCGGCGGGTCGAGGCGTGGAAGGCGTCGACGCCGGCCGCGGCGAGCGGGGCCAGGATCGACTCCAGCTCCTCCGGGGTCTCGGCGAGCCGCGCGTCGTACGCCTCCTGCTTCCACTGCGAGTAGCGGAAGATCACCGGGAAGTCGGCCGAGACCCGCTCCCGGACCGCGGCCACGATCTCCGCCGCGAACTTCGTGCGGGCCACCGGGTCCCCGCCGTAGGCGTCGGTGCGGCGGTTCGTCCCCGCCCACAGGAACTGGTCGACGAGGTAGCCGTGGGCGCCGTGCAGCTCGACGCCGTCGAAGCCGATCCGCTCGGCCGCCGCGGCGGACTCGGCGAAGGCGCCGACGACCTCGTCCAGGTCGCTCCGGGTCATCGCCCGGCCGGCGCCCTCGGTGCCGTCGAGGCGCAGGCCGGAGGGGCCGACGGCGGGGGCGTCGGCGTAGGGCGGCTCTCCCTGGTTGCGCACCATGCCGATGTGCCACAGCTGCGGCACGATCGTGCCGCCCGCCGCGTGCACGGACTCGGCGACCTTCGCCCACCCCGCCAGCTGCTCCTCGCCGTGGAACCGGGGCACCCGGTCGCTCTGCCCGGCGGACTCGTGGCCGACGTAGGTGCCCTCGGTGACGATCAGGCCCACGCCCGCGGCCGCACGGCGGGCGTAGTACGACTCCACGTCCGCGCCGGGGACGCCGCCCGGGGAGAACATGCGCGTCATCGGCGCCATCACGATGCGGTTGGGGACGGTCAGGCCGTTCAGGGTGACCGGACGGGAGAGGATCTCGGCCGCGCGGGAGGCGGCGGACGCGGTGACGGTCATGGGTGTTCCTCGCGGGTAGCGGACGTTATGTGCACGTGCATGGAATACGTGCGGTTCCAACCGCCACGGCGTCCGGCGCATTTCGCGCACCGGGCGATCCGCGGTGTGATCCGCGGCACTCCCCCGCGGGCCGCCGCCGCCCGTCAGGCGTCACGGCACCGCGGCGCGCTGCCGGGCGGCGCCACCCGCCTCGACCGGCGCCCGAGGCGGCCGTGAGCACGCCGCGCTAGAACCGTCGGCGGGCCGCAACTCCCGTTGCCCGCCCGGTACCGCACGCCCCGTCGTTCCCGTGCCACCCCCTCGTCCGGCCTCGACCCTGGGAGAGACATGCCCGCCGCACACACCCGCCCCGTCCGTCTGGTGCTCGCCGCACTGGCGGCCCTCGTCCTGCTGCTCTCCGGCGCGGTCGCCGCCACCCCGGCGCAGGCCACCACCAGCAGCCTCGACGGCGCCTGGGCCTGCGACGTCCCGGCCGGGTACGTCTACGACCAGGTGTCGATGAACCGCTCCTGCAGCGGCGGCGGCAGCTGGAACTCGCCGCAGTTCCACCTGCGGACCCCCGTCGACGGCCTGACGGCCTGCAAGAGCGCGCCCGGCTTCGTCTACGACGCCATCACCTGGGGCAGTGCCTGCAGCCAGATCTCCGGCGTGACGTCCAACCAGTACCACCTGCGCAAGCCCTACGACGGTCTCACCGCCTGCATGGGCACGCCGGAGTTCACCTACGACTACCTCACCTGGGGCACCGCCTGCAGCCTCACCCAGGGCGTCCAGTCGAACGCCTTCCACCTCCGCAAGCCGGTCAGCGGCCTCTGGGCCTGTGACGTCCCCAGCGGCTTCACGTACAGCCAGACCACCCAGAACTACGACTGCAGCACCTACCGGGGCGCCACCTCCACCAAGTTCCTCCTGCTCGGCTGACCACCGCGCGCCGAAGGGCGGGAGCGGGAGGTCGGCCGGTCCGACGTCCCGCTCCCGCCCTCGGCGTGACACCCCGGGTCGGACACGCCCTAACGGCCGGCGGCCGCCTCCGCCCGTGCGTCGGTGGCGCCGTCCTCGTCGTGGCGGTGCCGGCCGTCGCTGCGGTCGCGCCGGAGGGTGAAGCGGTCGAAGAGCACCGGCACGGGGAACGGGTCGGCGACGGTCGCGGGCGCCGAGTGGTAGTAGCTGACGGTGATGGTGGTCCGGCCGCCCGGCAGGGTGCCCGGGTCGACGTCGAACACCGCGACGCCGTGGGGGAAGGCGGTGTCCGGGTCGATGACCGCGGACCAGTGCGCCTTCTCCTTCGCGTCCGGGTCGGCCTTGAAGGTGAGGCGCTGGGTGCGGACCGAGGCCTGCCGCACGCCGTCGGGGTCGGTGGGCAGGTAGACGTCGTCGTGCCCGGCGGTGCCGCCCCCGCCGAGGATCAGGTGGACGGTGCCCTTGGAGGTGTCGATCAGGCGCGTGTCGTCGTCGGCGACGGCCGGGGTGAGCAGGCCGCCGGGCTCGGTGCCGCGGACCGGGTGGGTGCGCTCGTAGTCGTGGTCGTGACCGGCCAGCACGAGGTCGACGGAGTAGCGGTCGAGCACCGGCAGCAGGTGCTCGCGGATGCCCATGTCGCCGCCGTGGCTGGCGGCCGAGGAGGACATCGCGAACTGGTGCAGGTTGACGACGATCCAGTCCACCTCGCGGCCGCGCCGGGCGCGTGCCAGGACCCGCTCCAGCCAGCGGAGTTGGGCGCCCTCGCTGTAGCCGCTGATGTAGATGGACAGCCCGGTGGCCGGGTCGATGCTGGCGTCGTCCTCGACCGCGATCTCGTTGCCGTCGAGGCTGACGAAGAGCACCGCGCCGATCTGGAAGCTGTACCAGGTGCCGCAGTGGTCGCGGGTGCCGTTGTCGGGGAGCTCGAAGCGGGTCAGGTAGGAGGCGTAGCCGAGGTCCCCGCCGCCGGCCTCGACCTCGTGGTTGCCGGGCGCGGGCATCCACGGGCGGTTCGCGGCGGAGGTGGACAGGTTGTTCATGAACGCGTTCCAGCACTGCGGCTGGAGGTCCGTGTTGTTGTTGGCGTAGGCGAGGTCGCCGTTGAGGAGGTGGAACAGCGGCGCGAACCGCTCCACCTGGCGGACGGCCGCGGCGCCGTGGATCGAGGACTTCTTGAACACGCCGTCGCCGGTGCCCAGGTCCCCGAAGCTGGTGAAGCGGAAGGCGGCCCGGCCGCGGGCGGGGGCGGTGCGGAAGGTGCCGCGCACCGGGTCGGAGCCGTCGTGCAGCACCTCGTAGACGTAGGTGGTGTCGGGCCGCAGGCCGTCCAGACGGGCGTGGTGGGTGTAGGTCTCGACCTTGTTGAGCCCGTCCACGTAGGTCCGCGTCTCGGCGTCGACGCTGTGGCCGGCGCCGCCGCGCGGGGTGCCGATCCGGACCCGGGGCCGGCGCACGCTGCCGGCGGTCGCCCAGGAGACCGTCATCTCGCGGGAGGGCTCCTCGCCCCACTGCAGGTGGATCTGTTCGGGGCCGGGGGTGCCGGCGATCGCCGGCCGGGTCCACAGCAGGGTGGACGCGGGCAGCGCGGCGAGGGCGCCGGCCGCCGTACCGGTGCGCAGGACCGTCCGGCGCGAGGGGCGTGCCGGGGGCGCGGGGTGCGCCGGGTGCGCCGGGTGCGCCGGGTACGTGGGGTGCTCCGAAGGGTGTGCCACTGCCGCCTCCTGGGCTCGGGGAAACGCCCAGGAGAGTCCCAGCCGGACGGGAACCGGCGCGCCACTTCGGACGGTGCGGCCGGCGAACGGCAGTTGAACGCTCGGCCGCGGTCCCGCCCGGACCGCGGCCGCACCGGGCCACGGGCCCCCGGCACGGGCCCGCGCCCTGGCACCCCACAGGGGAGGTGGAAGCTGGCGCCGGGGTCCAGGGGGTCTTGCAGGGTGCCGGTCGTGCACCACGCGTGCGGCTGTCGCCCAACCGCCTCTCGGCCCCTCGGTAAGGAGTGCCCCGGCGGCACCCTTCGCGGCGTCGCGGCCGAGCCTGCCAGATGCCCCGAGCTGCGACAAGACGTCGGCCGTACCCCCTACTCCACGTCCGCCGCCCGCCACTGCGGGTGCTCGTGCCCACCCGCCCGGGGCTGACGGATCGTTTCCGGTCAGCTTCGGCGATCTTTCGGTCCGGACCTGCCGCCGACCGATCGTCCGCCGCTAGGGTGCGGCGCAGCCCCGCCCTCCTCTGCTCCTCCCTCCCCGCGCCGTCCCGACGGCCGGCTGACGACGATCGGAACGGTGTCGCCGTGACCAGGATCCTGCGCCGACTGATGACCCGCTTCGGAAGGGCCGCCGCGGTGGTCGCCGTGCTGGCGGCCGCCCTCACCGGCACGACGGCCGGCACCGCCTCCGCGGCCGGCGGCTGGAGCTGCTCCGGGGCGCCCGTCCCGGCCGGCTACGTGATCACCATGTACAACGCGAGCGGCTGCAACAACCACGGCTCGTGGTACCAGCAGCCCGCGCAGAACCGCCTCTGGACCTGTTCGGGCTCCCCGATCGTCTCCGGCTACGTGCTGACCAACTACAACCCCCAGGGGTGCAGCGGCGTCGGCGCCTGGTTCCAGGAGCTGGTCCGCAACGGCGTCTGGACCTGCCCCTACTCGCCGATCCCGGCGGGCTACCGCAGCACCAGCTACGACGCCGGCGGCTGCAACGGCCTGGGCGCCTGGCTCACCATCAAGGCCTGACCCCGCGGAACGGCCCGGGCCGGGGTGCCGGCCCGGGCTCGGGGCGCCGGTCCTCCGGGAGGCTCGCCAGGCCCCTCCCCGCTCCGTCCGCCGCGCCGTTCCCGCCCGGATCCCGAACGGATCCCGCGCGGATCCCGAACGGCCGGTACGGCCGGATGGCCGCGGGCCGGCGGGGTGGTCCGGCGCGGCCGGGCGGGTGACCTGCCGGACGTGTCGGCGGCGGCCCGCCCCACTCGGCGTGCGTCGGTTGGGAGTGCGCCGCCTCCGGGCGGTGCAGGCCCTGTTCCCGAACCTGAGAGCCGCCCATGCCTGCCACCGCGTGTCTCCGACGTCTCCTCCCCGCCGCCCTGTGCGCCGTCGCCGTCGCCGTCGCCGCCCCCACGGCCCAGGCCGCGCCACCGGGCCGCGCCACCGGATCCGACCCCGGCGGGAGGCACGGCGGCAGGTACGACTGGGAGAGCGTGGCGGCCTGCGAGAGCAGCGGCGACTGGCACGTCAACACCGGCAACGGCTACTTCGGCGGCCTCCAGTTCGACGCCCCCACCTGGCGGGAGTACGGCGGCCTCGCCTACGCCCCGCGCGCCGACCTCGCCAGCCGCGAGGAGCAGATCGCGGTGGCCCAGCACCTCGCCGCGAAGCGCGGCCTCTCGCCCTGGCCGGTGTGCGGCGCCCGCGCCACCCGCGACCACGGGCGCGCGCACGACGAGGCCCTCCCCCTGCCGGCCGCACCGGCCGCCGCGGCCCCGGCCACCGCCCCGACCACCACCCCGACCGCCGGGGCCGGCACCTGGACGGTCCGCGAGGACGACACCCTGGCCGACCTCGCCGACGCCCTGCGCGTGCCCGGCGGCTGGCCCGCCCTCTACGCGCTCAACCGCGCCGCCGTCGGCGGGGACCCGGACCTCATCCAGCCCGGACTCCTGCTGCGCCTGCCCTCCTAGGGAGCCGTGAACGCCGTCGGCCCGCCCGGTCCGCTGTGGACCGGGCGGGCCGACGGCGTTGCCGCGGGTGCAGGGGCCGGACGGGCGCCCTACCCGACGTGGACGCGGGGGCGGCGGGAGCGGTCCGGCTCGGCCTCGCGCAGGACCTCACGGGTGACGGGCGCGACCTCGCCCTGACCGAACAGGAAGAACCGCAGGAACTGGGCGAAGGGGTTGCCCTCGGTCCACTCGAAGTAGAGGTGCGGCTGCTGGCCGGTGCGGTCGCGGACGGTGAGGGCGAGGGCGGCGATCGCGTTGGGGATGCTGGAGCTCTCCAGCGTCAGCACCCGGTAGCGGCCGTGCAGCACCTCGCCGCGCACGGTCAGCGCGGCCTCGAAGTCGGAGGCGTCCCGGACGGTGACCTCGACGAAGACCAGGTCGTCCTCACCGGGGATGTCGTTGTCGGCGCGGATCTGGCGGATCTTGTCGCGGTACTCGGCGACGTCGCGGTGGGTGGGCTCGTTGGCGATCAGCCGCAGCGGGCGGTGCGCGTAGTCCCTGACGAAGCGTTCCGCCACCTCGTCCAGGGCCACGTCGGTGACCCGCAGCTCGAAGGCCCGCCGGAGCCTGGACAGCAGCGAGACCAGGATGATGCCGGCGATGAAGCAGGCGCCGATCTTCAGACCGTCGGGGCGCTCGGTCACGTTCAGCACCGTGGTGTAGAGGAAGATCACCGCGATGATCGCGAAGGCGGTGGTCCAGCCGCGCTGGCGCGCCTTGTACGCGGCGATGGTGACCGCGATCGCGGCCGAGCTGATCAGCACCAGCACACCGGTCGCGTAGGCGCCGCCCTGGGCGTCCACGTCGGCGTGGAAGATCCAGGTGACCAGGAAGCCGATCAGGGTCAGCACGATCACCATCGGCCGCACCGCGCGCGCCCAGTGCGGCGCCATGCCGTAGCGCGGCAGGTAGCGGGGCAGCAGGTTGAGCATGCCGGCCATCGCGGAGGCGCCGGCGAACCAGAGGATGGCGATGGTGGAGAGGTCGTAGACGCTGCCGAAGGCCCCGCCGAGGTATTGGTGCGCCAGGTAGGCCAGCGCGCGGCCGTTGGCGTCGCCGCCCGGCTTGAACTGGTCGGCCGGGATCAGCAGCGTGGTGATGAAGCTGGTGGCGATCAGGAAGCAGCTCATGATCACGGCGGCGGTGGTGAGCAGCTTGCGGGTGCCGCGGATCCGGCCGGTGGGCTTCTCCTCGGTGTCGTCCGGGTCGCCCTCGATGTGCGGCATCACGGCGACACCGGTCTCGAAGCCGGACAGGCCCAGCGCGAGCTTCGGGAACACCACCAGCGCGACGCCGACCATGAGGACCGGGTTGCCGTGCTGGGCGGTCAGCGCGTCGGTCCAGTCGGTGACGACGTGCGGGGCCTCGACGACCTTCCAGAGGCCGACGGCCACCACGACCACGTTGAGCACCAGGTAGATCCCGACCAGGACGACGGCCAGGCCGATCGCCTCGCCGAAGCCCTTGAGGAAGACCGCTCCGAGCATCGCGACCAGGACCAGCGTGATCAGCACCTGCTTGCCGCCCAGGACGCCGGTCAGGTGCGGGTTCTCCACCAGGTGCGCGCTCGCGTCGGCGGCCGACAGCGTGATGGTGATCAGGAAGTCCGTCGCCGCGAAACCCAGCAGTGCGAGGACGAACAGCTTGCCCTTCCAGAACGAGAGCAGCCGCTCCAGCATCGCGATCGAACCCTCGCCGCGCGGGCTCTCCTGGGCGACCCGGCGGTAGACCGGCAACGCTCCCAGCAGGGTGACGACCACCAGCACGATCGTCGCGATCGGCGACAGCACACCCGCGGCCAGGGCGGCGATGCCCGGCTGGTAGCCGAGCGTCGAGAAGTAGTCCAGGCCGGTCAGGCACATCACCCGCCACCAGCGCTCGCCCTTGTGGGCGCCGGAGTCCCCCGACTCCGCCCCACCGTGCCCGGAGCCCTCGGCGGCCTCGGCGGCGGAGGGCTTCTCCGCGGACACGTCCTCCAGCAGCCAGTTGCGCAACCGTATTCGCGCCGACGACGGATCCGCCGTCGCCGTGTCCGTCGACCCCGACGAAGCCACCTTGCACCTCTTGTTTAAAGACCCCGTAAAAGCGCCGTCGGGCGACGGCAGTGCGCCAGGCTATGCGACGGGCGTCAAGGAATCGTCATCGGCCCGCGTTAAGAAAGCGTCATTGCTCCGCAGGTCGCGGCGGGTGGCACGGCGGGGGCGCGGGGGTGCCGCCGGAGCCCGGCACCGGGCGGGACTCCCACGGCACCGCGGCGGGACTCCTGCGGGGGGGGCGAACGGCGAGAGCGGGACCCGGGCGAAAGGGCGCCGGGGCGGGCCCCCGCCGAGCAGGCGCCGGAGCGGGACGGACGGACGGACGGCCCCGCCCCGGCACCCGCCGGTCAGGCCCGGTACCCCAGGACGGTCATCATGCCCGCCTCCGCGTGGTACACGTTGTGGCAGTGCACCATCCACAGACCCGGGTTGTCGGCGTCGAAGTCGACCGCCAGCGTCTCGCCCGGCAGCACCACCGCGGTGTCCTTGCGGGGCCCGTCACCGGCCAGCGCGAAGCTGTGCCCGTGCAGGTGGACGGGGTGCCACATGCCCGTGGTGTTGCGGAACTCCAGCCGGACCCGCTCCCCCGCCGCCACCGGATGGCGCTGCGACGGCTCGTACCGGCGTCCGTTGAACGCCCAATCGGCCTTCGCCATACCGCCGGTGAGGTCCAGTCGCACCGTGCGGTCCGGCGCCCTGGCCGGCAGCCGCACCGCCGGATCGGCCTTGAGCCGCGCCGCGGTGACCAGCCGCCCGTCCAGCTCGACCGGGCGCACCGAGGCGTCCGGGGCCGTGCCGCCACCGGTGCGCAGCAGGGCGAGCGCGGTGGCACCCTTGCCCTCGGCGAGCGCGGTGAGCGGGAAGACGCCGTCCTTGACGGTGACCAGGACGTCGTAGCGCTCGCCCATGCCGAGCAGCAGCGCCTGGGTGGTGGTCTGCTCCACGGGGAAGCCGTCGGTGTGGGTGACCGTCAGCTCGTGGCCGCCGAGGGCGACCCGGTAGGCGGTGTCGCCGCCCGCGTTGACCAGCCGGATCCGCACCCGGTCGCCGGGCTTGGCGGTGAAGGTCTCGGGTGCGGCCGCCAGGCGGCCGTTGACCAGGTGGAAGGGGTGGGCGACGTCGCCGGCGTCGCCGCCGAGCAGGGCGCTGCGGGCGCCCATCAGCATCCGGGAGGGACCGGTGGCGCCGGCCGTGCCGGACATCCCCGGCATGTCGTGGCCGCCCGCCGCGTGGTCCGTCCCGCCCGCGCCTGCGGCGAGTTCGGCCAGGACGGCGTCCGGGGTGCTGCCGTCGACGCCGTCCAGCCAGTCGTCCAGGACGACGACCCACTCCCGGTCGTAGCGCAGCGGCTCCCTCGGGTCCTCGACGATCAGCGGCGCGTACAGGCCGCGCTCCTGCTGCACCCCGGAGTGCGGGTGGAACCAGTGGGTGCCCGGGTGGCCGAGCGCGAAGCGGTGCTCGGCGGCGGCGCCGGGCCGGACGGCCTCCCGGGTGAGGCCCGGCACGCCGTCCATGTCGTTGCGCAGCGCGAGACCGTGCCAGTGCAACGAGGTCGGCTGCGGAAGGTGGTTGGCGAGGGTGACGGCGAGGGTCTCGCCGGCGGTGGCGCGGATCTCCCGGCCGGGCAGCCGGTCGCCGTAGGCCCAGCTCCTGACGGTCCGGCCGCCGAGGTCGAGCGTCGTCTCGGTGGCGGTGAGGGCGACCCTGCGCTCGGGTCCGGGCCGGCGCGCGGCCTCGGCGGCGGCGACCTCGGGGCCGTCGGGGGTGACGAAGCCGCCGGGGGCGGTGGTCGTGGCGGTGGCGGCCGGGGCGTTCGGGTCGCTCGCGCCGGGCGGGACGGGCGTGCCGTTCGGGCCGGAGTGGCCCATGGCGGAGTGGTCCATGCCTCCCGTGCCGCCGGAGGAGCAGGCGGTGAGCAGGCCGGTGCCGGCGGCGGCGAGCGCCGCGCCGAGCAGGGTACGACGGGTGGGTGTGCGCATGACGGAGTGCACCTCGTGCGGTGGTGTGGGTGAGTCGGACGACGCGTCGGCCGTTCCGCGCGCGGGCACGGGACGGCCGGCGCGCGCCTACTGACGCAGCACCGACAGCCGGGCGAGGAGGATCCGCC
Organism: Kitasatospora sp. NPDC051705; assembly: GCF_044453265.1. NCBI lineage: Bacteria > Bacillati > Actinomycetota > Actinomycetes > Kitasatosporales > Streptomycetaceae > Kitasatospora > Kitasatospora sp. NPDC051705. The sequence continues at coordinate 139,797 of NZ_JBITCO010000009.1, forward strand.
CGCCCCCGGGCGGGGGCAGCGCGCGGACGGCCGCCAGCAGCCGGGCCCGGACGGCGGCCGCGGCGTCGCGGTCGCGGTGCGGCAGCGGGCCGGCGGCGAGGAGCAGCAGCGTCCAGGCCACGAGGACGGCGAGGCAGACGGACATCGGGTCGGTACCGGCCGCCGCGGGGTGGGCGGTGGCGGAGCCGGCCGGCCGTCCGGCGGTCGGCGGGTGCGGCGCGGCGGGCTCGCCGGGCTGCGCGGCCGTCGCCCGGTGCGGCGCGGCGGCGGCCGCGTGCCCCGGGGCGCCCGTGCCGTTGCCACCGGGACCGTGCCCGCCCGCGGGGTGGCCGAGGGTGTGCATGGTGACGAGGCCGAGCAGCAGGGCGGCGAGGAGCAGCAGCCGCAGTGCCCGGGGCGCCGGGGGCAGGGCGAGCCGGGCCGGCCCGAGGGGTCGCGACCGCGCCATCCTCCGCCTCCCGACCGTCCGTGCCTCCGACCGAGGCCGCCCACGTACCCCCGCAGGGTATCCCGAAGGCTACCCGGAGCCGGGCCGTCCACCCGATCCGGGGTCAACTTCGTTCACCCTCTTGGCAGGTGCAATTTCACATTGCTATGTTACGCAGCACCCCAAGGGCACCGACGACCCCACCGTCCGCCCCGGCCCCACCCCACCCCCCGGCAGTCCCGGGCCGGAAACCCACGGCACTGCCGCCTCGCACCGCCCTGCCACTTCCCCCACCAGGAGTACCGGTGTCAACCTCCCGTGTCGCCAAGCGGGTCCTGCTCGCCGCCACCATGGCCGCCACCCTCACGCTGCCCACCCTGCAGACCGCCCAGGCGCTCACCCCGGCCGCCACGACGGCCACCGCCCCCACCTCCGGCGCCACCGCGTCCACCGCCGGAAGCCCCGTCGGCGCCGACCAGCGCACCGCCTACGACGACGCCGACCACCTCGGCAGCGCCGCCGCCCGACCCGGCTCCGCCGCCCCGGCCCCCGGCGGCGGCTCGCTCGGCGGCTCCCCCGTCCCCGGCCTGCTGCCCGACCGCGTCGGCGCCCCCGCACCCACCGCCGCCCCGGCCTCCCCCGCCACCGCCACCGCCGCACCCACCACCCGCGCCGGCGTGCCCTGCACCGTCGACGGACTGACCGGCCTCGGCGCCGACCAGCTGGTCGCCTTCCTCACCGACCCGGCCGTCACCGCCGACGGCTGCCTGCGCGGCATCATCTGGACCTGGGACGCCCGCTTCACCACCACCATGGACAACGCCCACGTCCAGGCCGTCGCCCACCGGATCACCCAGCTGTCCGCCACCGACGACGGCAGCAACGCCTCGCACCTCTACGAGCTGTGGACGTACCTGCACGCCACCGTCTACCACGGCTTCAGCCACCACGAACTGAACGTCACCGACCCCGGCACGCTCGCGGCCCTCCAGGAGGCCGTCACCGCCTACACCGGCAGCGCGCACGCCTTCGACCGCACCGACCTCGCCGCCGACATCCTGCGCGAGGCCACCATCACCGCCGGCGCCGACGGGCTGCGCCAGCACAACCTCGGCCTCGCCCGTCGCCTGCTCGGAGTCCTCGCCCCCGGCACCACGGTCGCCGACAGCTCCGCGTGGGGCAACGCCGTCCTCCAGGCCCTCAACATGAACTACCTCGGCGTCGCCAACCAGGACCCGGCCTACCTCGCCGCCGTCACCGCCGACGGCGACTTCCGCGCCGCGATCCGCGCCTACGCCGGCTGGGGCCACCTCAAGGGCACCGCCAACGCCTGGGCGGCCCGCGACGCGATGGGCGAGTACGGCCGCCTCGGCCAGGTCGCGGCCCTGCACGACGGCGTGGTCGCCGAACTCGGCGCCCTGCTCACCACCACCAAGGCCACCTTCGGCGAGTGGTCCGACCCGTGGGCCAAGCTCATCGGCTGGGCCAACACCTACGGCGTCTGCCAGCAGTTCGGCGTCTGCGTCGCCGACCTCGAGAAGCGTCTCTTCCCCAACACCTACACCTACGACAACGGCGCCATCGAGGTCCGCACCGCCCTCGACAAGGCCACCGTCGACCAGATGTACTACGCCAGCAAGCAGGTCAAGAGCCAGTTCCTGCGCGTCCTCGGCACCGACCAGCCGCTCGCCGGCGACGTCAACAGCACCCTGCACATCCAGCTCTACGCCTCCCGCGCCGACTACGAGGTCTACCACCCGATCCTCACCGGCTACAGCACCAACAACGGCGGCATCTACATCGAGCGCGGCGCCACCTTCTACACCTACCAGCGGCGCGTCCCGCAGGACTCCACCCTCACCCTCGAGGAACTCTTCCGCCACGAGTACGTGCACTACCTCAACGGCCGCTGGGCGGTGCCGGGTTACTTCGGTGACACCCGCTGGTACGCCGGTGACCGGACCACCGCGATGGACGAGGGCACCGCCGAGTTCTTCGACGGATCCACCCGCGACCAGGGCATCCGGGTCCGCAAGTCGCTGGTCGCCAAGCTCGCCTCCGACGAGGCCTCCGGCATCCCCCGGATGACCATCGCCCAGATCCTGCACGCCGGTTACGACGACACCCCGGCGTTCCACTTCTACAACTACGCCGGCACCTTCTTCGAGTTCCTCTGGACCGCCCACCCCTCGCTGCTCCGCGAGATGTACGACCACCAGCGCGCCGACGACCCGGCCGGCTTCGACGCCTGGCGCGAGCGCCTCGGCGCCGACGCCGCCTTGAACCGCGAGTACTCCGCCTTCCTCGACGCGCAGATCAAGGACGTCGACCACCTGTACGTGCCGTCCACCTCCTTCACCGCCAACGGCTCGCTCGACCTCGCCTGGGCCTCCGAGGTCCGGACGGCCTTCGCCGCGGCCACCCAGAACACCCCGGACTGCAAGGACAACGGCGACTGGGCCAACAAGCCGATGCGCTTCGTCTGCACCGGCCGCATCACCGCCAACCTCACCGACGCCACCGACCCGGACAAGGTCTTCAAGGACATGTCCGACACCGTCGACTACTTCGTCCTCGCCCGCACCAGGGACGTCGCCGGCGCCGACAACCTCAACGACATGAACTGCACCTTCGGCAAGGTCGACGTCTGGCCCACCGGCCGGGCCGGCACCGCCGACTACACCTGCGAGGGCCCGCTGCGCCGGTAGGCCCTCCCCTCGACCCGGCCCGGTGCGGACCGTGTGGGATCCGCACCGGGCCGACCGGGCCGCCGCACGGCCACACCGCCCGCCGGCGCCGGGCGGGCCGCGCGGCCCCCGAAGGCCGGGCGGCGGGCCCTGCACCCGCCGCCCGGCCGCCACCGCGACCGCGGCCCGAATCCGCCGGCCGGATCCGTCCGCCCGTCATCGCGGCCGGCTGCCGGAATCGCGGGATATCCCGCCCCGACCGCCGGCGCGGGGATTCCGGGGAACCGGGCCGTCACACACCGGCAGAGGCGAGGAGGAATTCCCGTCCGCGGAAATCCGCCGCCAGGCCGCGGCCGTGACCCCTGCAGCCCCCGGCCCCGGCCACCGGCGGCCGGGCGGGCCCGATGGTCGACGCCTCGGCCCGCCCCCACCCGGCCGGACGGGGGTCCGGCACCCGTGGCTGGTCCCGCGCCTGCACGGCCGTCCCGACCCGCACCCCCGAGCGGACCCCGACGATCGACCCCTAGGGGCGTAGACACGGGGTGGGGCGGGAATGGCTGGATCGTAGGGGCCAGCCCGCCAGCCGTGAGAAGGTGTCAGCCATGACGGTTTTCAAATTCATCCTCAATGTCATCTGGCTGCTTTTCTGTGGGATCTGGATGGCGATCGCCTACGCGGTCGCGGGAATCATCTGCTGCATTCTCATCATCACCATTCCATTTGGCATTGCGTCCTTCCGGATCGCCGGTTTCATCCTCTGGCCGTTCGGGCGGACGACGGTGGAGAAGCCGGAGGCCGGGGCGGCGTCCTGCATCGGGAACGTGATCTGGCTGATCTTCGCGGGGTGGTGGCTGGCCCTCGCGCACCTGATCACCAGCGTCCCGTTGTTCCTGTCGATCATCGGGATCCCCTTCGGGTGGGCGAACCTGAAGATGATCCCGATCTCGCTGATGCCGCTCGGCCGCGAGGTCGTGCCGACCGACGAGGCGTGGGGCGCCCGCTAGGGCTCCTTGGACGGCGCCTCCCGCGGGGTGGGCGGCGGAACGGAAACGGCTCCGCACCGGTGCAGGTTCACCGGTGCGGAGCCGTTTTCGCACGTCCGGGCAGGTGCGGGCGGGTCGGAACCCGGCCGCACCAGCCACCTTGCCAGAGCTTGCCTTGAGTTTCCAAAGTTCAGTCACGTTATTGCCTGATGTTGCCAATCCTCCTAGGCTGGGGTGCGCCAGTTCAGCTCCCCACGGCCAGACGAGAGGCAGCAGTGACCGAACCGAAGATCAGCGTGGTGATCCCCTACAAGCAGCGCCTGGACAACATCCGGGCGGTGTTCACCTCGCTCGCCGAACAGACCCTGGACCGCTCCGAGTTCGAGGTCGTGGTCGGGGTGATGGAGTACGACCCGGCGTACGTCGCGCTGTGCCGCGAGTTCACCGGGCGGCTCGACATCGTCTCGGTGCTCACCAGCAAGGAGTGGAACACCAGCCACGCCCGGAACCTGGGCATCCGGCACGCCACCGGGAAGGCCGTCATGGTGCTCGACGCCGACGTCGTCATCCCCCCGGCTGCCCTGCGCACCCTCTACGAACGGCACTTCCAGCACGGCCAGCAGGTCTGCGTGCTCGGCCAGGTCTTCGGCTACGACGAGGTGATCTCCACCGACCTGGACACCGTCGAGGCCCCGGACTACGCGCACTACCGCCAGGTCCTCGCCGACCTGGAGTCGGCGGACCGGGCCCGGCTGGACCCTCGCTGGTCCGCCGGACACGCCCCGGCCTTCGCCCGGTTCCCCTGGGCCTTCGCCCGCACCGGCCTGATGGCCCTGCCGACCGCCGCCGTCCGCACCCACGGGCTGCTGCTCGACGAGGGCTTCCTCGGCTGGGGCGCCGAGGACCAGGAGTGGGGGCTGCGGATCGCCCGGGCCGGGATCCCGATCACGCTCGGCCAGGACGTCTACGGCGTCCACCTGCCGCACCGGCGGGACTCCGGCGCCCAGGACCGCTCGGCCGTCGAGACCAACCGGTACTACCTGGCCAAGTGGCCCCGGCTCGACCTGGAACTGGCCCTCGCCTTCGGCGGGTGGCTGGAGGCCGACCGGCTGATGCCGGAGGTCGAGCGGGAGCTGGCCGCAGCCGCCCCCGGGCACACCCTCGGTGCCGTCCGCGGCACCGTCGACGGACGCGACGTGCTGGCCCTCGGCGTGCTGCTCGACGAGCACGGGCGGATCGCCGACCCGGAGGCGGCAGCACTGTTCGCCGGACGCGCCCCGGCCGAGGTGCTCCCGCTGGTCGGCTTCGCCCTGCCGTACGAGGACGCGAGCGTCGACGAGTGCCGGCTGCTGGCACCGGTCTGCGGCCTCGGCGAGCCCTACCGGGCGGCCGTCCGGAACTCCGCCGAGCGCGTCGCGCGCAAGGTCGGCGCACCGGCCGGCGACGACCGGCGCTGACCGCCCCGGGGCGGCGGCGCGCGGCCGTGCCGCCGGCCCCGCACCCGTTTCGCCGGCCCCGCGTCCGTTCGCCGACGACGCCGGCGCCACCGCCGGCACCAGCAGACACCAGAAGACACCGAAGACGAGGAGACGAGACATGACCCCGCCCCCGATCCGGCTCTCCGCCGCCGTGATGACCCACCCCCGGCGGGCCGCGGCCGCCCACGCCCTGGTCGAGCGCTTCCCCGGCCTGGACCTCACCATCGCGCTCGACCCGGAGCCCGACGGCCCGCCCTCGGCGCTGCGCAGCGCCCGGGTGGCCTGGGAGTCGGTCCGCCCCGGGGCCACCCACCACCTGGTGCTCCAGGACGACGCCCTGCCGGTCGAGGACCTCCTCGACCGCCTGCTCCCGCTGATCGAGGCCGAACCGGACGCCGCCCTGTGCCTGTTCACCGAGTGGGGTTCGCGCACCTCGTACGCGGTCCGGATCGCCGCGCTGCTCGGGCACGACCTGGCGCCCGCCGTCGACGACTACGTGCCCTCGGTCGCGCTGGTCCTGCCCGCCGACGTGGCGCTGGGCTTCGGCGAGTTCGTCCGGACCAAGGCCGACAGCGGGCACCCGGACGACCTGGCGCTGCTGAACTACCTGGCGGACCGGGGCACCCGGACGCTGATCCCGGTGGCCAACCTGGTCGACCACCACAACGACGTCAGCCTGGTCGGCAACAACGTGCACGGCCGCCGTTCCGCCGCCTGCCTGGCCCCGGTCGGCGCGGCCCTCCCGGCGGGCGGCCCGTACTCGCTGCTCACCGGCCTGGAGACCGTCCCGTACTACGACTTCTGGGGCCAGTACTCGGACGCCTGCGTGCCGGACGACTCCACGGTGGACGGGCGGGTGCGGACCTCGGCGCGCGAGGCCCTGCTGGAGCGCGGCGTCACCGTGGACCGGTTGACGGCCGAGCTGCGGGAGTCGCTGGGCCGGCGCCCGGAGAGCGAGCTGCTGACCGACCGGGTGAGCGAGGTGGTGCTCACCGAGGTCTGGATCGTCTCGTTCCTGCTCGGCGTCATCACCGCGGAGGTGGACCCGGGGCGCGGCGCGGGCATCGACCCGGACCGCCCGCTGGCCGGCGCGGCGCTGGCGACCCTCGGCCCGGGCGCCGTCCGCCGGGTGGTGCCGGACCGGCTGCTGCCGGCGGTCGGCGCGCTGCTCCGTCCGCTGGTGCGGGACGCCGTCCTGGCTGGCGCCGCGGCGGTGGCCGGCTGACCGCCTGACCCGGCCCGCCTGTTCGGGCCCGCCTCTCCGGGGCCGTGGACCGCTGCCGAGCGGTCCACGGCCCCGAGGCGTGACCGGGCCCGACGCCCGGACGAGAACACCCGGACGACGGTGCGCGGACGAGGGCGTACGGACCGGGGCGTACGGACGGACGACGGCGGTGCGGCGGGCCCAGGGCCTGCCGCACCGCCGTCGTCCGTCCCCGCGGTCGTCCCTCAGCTGTAGCTGCGCGCCTGGAGCGCGAACAGGTCCGCGTAGAGTCCGCCGCGCGCCACCAGCTCGACGTGGTCGCCGCACTCGGCGACGGTGCCGCCGTCCAGCACGACGATCCGGTCGGCCATCCGGACGGTGGAGAAGCGGTGCGAGACGAAGAGCGTGACACCGCCGTGCCGGCCCACCTGCTCGGCGGAGCCCGCGTAGCGCTCGAAGACGCGGTGCTCCGCGGCGGCGTCCAGCGCGGCGGCCGGCTCGTCCAGGATCAGCAGCAGCGGTTCGTCCCGCAGCGCGGAGCGGGCCAGGCCGAGACTCTGCCACTGGCCGCCGGACAGTTCGGCGCCGTCCACGTAGCCGCGTCCGAGCGGACCGTCCAGGCCGCCGGGGACCCGGGGCAGGACCGGCCCGGCACCGGCCTGTTCGAGCGCGGCGACGAGGATCTCGTCCGCGTCGATCCGGGCGAGGTCGCCGACGCCGACGTTCTCCCGCAGGGTGAGCTCGAACCGGGCGAAGTCCTGGAACAGCGTGGAGACCCGGGCCTGCCACTCCTGCGGCGGTGCGTCGCGCAGGTCCACGCCGTCGACCAGGATCCGCCCCGAGGTCGGCTGGTAGAGCCCGCAGAGCAGCTTGACCAGCGTGCTCTTGCCGGCGCCGTTCTCGCCGACCAGTGCCACCGTGCTCCCGGCCGGCAGGTCGAGGTCGACACCGCGCAGGACGGGGCGGTCGGTCCCGGGGTAGCTGAAGCCGACGCCCTCCAGCCGGATGCCGCGGCTCAGCCGCAACGGGACGCTCCCGGCCGGCGCGGCGGCCGCGGGGCCGGCTCCCGGCGCGGCCCCGCCCGCGGTGGCGGTGCCGGCCTGCCGGGCGGGCCAGGCCCGCAGGCCGAGCAGCCGCTGGACGGTGTGCCCGGCCGCCTGGAGCGTCGACAGGGTGCTCAGGGCGGCGGCCACCTGGCCGTTGACCTGGACGGCCAGGGTGATCACCAGGACGACGTCACCGATCGTCAGCCGGCCGCGGACGGCCTGCCGGATGACCAGGTAGACCGCCCCGCAACAGGCCGCGGCGAAGGCGAGCTGGCCGAGCGCCCGGAACGCGGCGGCGGACAGCTGGCCGCGCCAGAGCCGCCCGGCGGCCTGCTCCCAGCTGCGGTCGTGCAGGCGGACCAGCGCGGACTCCGTCCCGAACAGCCGGGCCTCCTTGGCCGACCTGGCGGTGGTCGCGGTGTGCAGCAGGTGGCGGGCGCGGCGGTTCTGTTCGGCGGCGGCGGTGCGCGAGCGGTCGATGCGGCGCTGTGCGGACCGGCCGGTCAGCACCGGGGGCAGGGCGGCGAGCGGGAGGAGCAGCAGCCAGGGTTCCAGCGAGCCGAGGACGGCCGTGGTGATGGCCAGTTGCACGACGAGGGCCACGATCTGCAGCAGGGCCTCGACGTAGGCCCGCATCCGCTGGACCTCCTCCCGGACCAGCTCGACGGTGTCGGCGAACTCGGAGCTGTCCAGGTGCTCGATCCCGGGCGTGCCGTTGGCGAGGGCCATCAGTTCGGAGGTGACCTCGCCCTCGGCCTGCTCGCCGAGCTCGAAGTAGTGGAGGTGGGCGAAGTGCCCCATCATCAGCTCGGCCACCAGGGCCGCCGCGATGACACCGGCCAGCAGCAGGGCGGGGGCGAGGCGGTGGTCGAGCAGGTCGTCGGTGAAGGCCCGCAGGGCGAGCGCGCCCAGCGGGACGGCCAGGTGGCCGAGGGAGATCAGGGTGGCGGCCTTGAGGAACCGGCCGCGGTCGGTGCGCCAGGCGAGTCCGAACAGCCAGCGCATGGTGCGGGCGAGGTGGGTCATGAGGCGGCGTCCGTCAGCAGGTCGGGTTCCGCCGGCTCGGCCTGGTCGGTGAAGCGCTCGGCCTGCAGGCGGAACAGGGTGGCGTACCGGCCGCCGGCGGCGACCAGTTCGTCGTGGCTGCCGCGTTCGACGACCTTCCCGTGTTCCAGGACGACGATCTGGTCGGCCCGGCGGACGGTCGAGAAGCGGTGGGAGATGATCAGCGTGGTGAGCCCGCGGGTCATCTCGAGGAAGCGGTCGTAGAACTCGACCTCGGCGCGGACGTCGAGTTGGGCTGTGGGCTCGTCGAGGACCATGACCGAGGCGCCGGCGCGCACGGCGTACATGGCGCGGGCGAGGCCGATCCGCTGCCACTGGCCGCCGGAGAGGTCGCGGCCGTCGCGGTACTGGCGGGAGAGCACGGTGTCCAGGCCCTGCGGGAGCGCGGCGAGGACCTCGGTGGCGCCGGCGCGGCGGGCGGCGGCGAGCAGGTCGGCCTCGTCGCCGGCGAAGCCGGGTGCGCCCAGGGCGATGTTCTCGCGGGCGCTCAGCTCGTAGCGGACGTAGTCCTGGAAGATGACGGCGAGCCGCCGGTGCCACTCCTCGGGCGCGATGTCGGTGAGGTCGTGGCCGTCGACGGTGATCCGGCCGGCGGTCGGGTCGTACATCCGGGTGAGGAGCTTGACGAGGGTGGTCTTGCCGGCGCCGTTGAGGCCGACCAGTGCGGTCGAGGTGCCGGCGGGCAGTTCCAGGTCGAGGCCGTCGAGGACGGCGCGGCCGCCCGCGCCGTAGCGGAAGCCGACGTCGTGGAAGCGGATCGAGCGTTCGGGCAGGCCGGCCGCCGGGCGGTCGGCGCCGGGGGTCAGGGCGGGCAGGGCGCGGGCGCCGTCGCGGAAGTCCAGCAGGGCCTGGTGCGCGATGGCGCCGTACTGGGTCTGGACGTCGCACTCGGGGAAGTAGACGCCGAAGCGCATCAGGGTGAGGACGGCCTGCAGGGCGATGCCGAGTTCCAGCAAGCCGAGGCCGTGGTCCACCGCGGCGACGGCGAGCATGGCGACGGTGGCGGCCGATCCGGCCACGCCGACGGCCGACAGCAGGACGAAGGGGCGGCCGAGGATGCGCCGCCGTCCCTGCCACATGGTGGTCAGGTAGCCGAGGTTCTCGCGCGCGTACCGGTCGCGCAGCCAGCCGATCAGGCCGAGCAGCCGGATCTCCTTGGCGGCGTGCGTGCCCGAGGCGAGGGTGCGCAGGTAGCCGACGCGGCGCTTGTGGCCGGTGATGCCGTCGTAGAAGTCGCCGAAGGCGCCGAGCGAGCCGCGCTGGCCGAAGCGGATCACCAGGGCGGTCAGGCCGATCACCACGGCCGCGGCGGGGGACAGCGCGAAGCCCACGAGGAGCACCGAGCCGGTGAGCTGGGTGTAGCGGGCGACCAGGGCGAGGGCGCCGGCGGCGGCGTCGCCGGGGGAGGCGGACTCACGGTCGAAGGCGGTCCTGGCGGCGTCGAGCCGGTCGAGCAGGCGCGGGTCGTCGAGGGCCATCGCGGGGGCGTCGGTGAGGGCCGCGTGCATCAGCAGGCCGCGGCAGCGCTGGTCGACGTGACGCATCACCAGTTCGCCCGCGGCGGCCTGGAAGGGGGCGAGGGCCTGTTGCAGGGCGAGCGCGAGGGCGGCCACCCCGAGGGCGGTCAGGACGGCGGTCCAGGCGTGCGGGGCGGCGCCGGTGACGGCGGCGGGCACCCGCTGGAGCAGGACGCTCATGGCCACGACGAAGCCGACGGGCAGGATCCCGAGCAGCACGTTCAGCAGCAGGGTCGCCGCGAGGGTCCCGGGTGGGACGTGGCGCAGCAGCCGGGCCACCGAGAGCCAGCGGGCGGTGCGACGGCGCAGTTCGGCGGTGGTGGCGCTCATGTCCGCTCCGACCGGGGGGCGGGCCGGTGCGCTGCTGCCTGGTGGTGCCCGTTGGCACGTCTTGTCACGGCCTGGGTCTCCTTTCAGTTGCCGGGGTCAGGCCCGCGGGCAGTGAGGGTCGCGACCGCGGGCCATGAAGCAACTGTGCCAGAGTAGGCAACTCTCAGGCAACGACGTGACAAGAAAAGTGTCTCAGGCCGGACCCTCCTCCAGGATCTCCGCCAGAATGCGCCAGACCTCGGCCGCGAGATCGATGTTGGAGGCCTGCCGGGCCTGTTCGGCCAGCTCCTTCAGCTGCTTGATGCCCTCGCTCCGCCGGCCCTCGATGATCAGCAGCCGGCTGTTCATGATGCTCAGCCGGATCTGGTCCCGGTAGGTCAGCCGCAGGTCGCCCCGGAACAGCTCGTCGTGGGCGGCCCGCGCGTCGGCGTGGCGGCCCTCCTCGAAGGCCAGGTAGGCCTGCAGCGTGCGGAACTCCTGGCGCAGCATCGGGGTGCCGACCAGCGCGAGCGCCGACTCGGCCTCCGCCATCCTGGCCCGGGCCAGCTCGGTGCGCGGCGGCGTCAGCTGCAGCGCGAGGGACGCGCCGGCCAGGCGCAGCCGCATCCAGAGGGTGAGGTCCACCCGGCTGTCCAGCCATTCGATGGCCCGCTCCAGGTGCTCGATCGCGCCCTCGTGGTCGCCCTGGCGGTAGCGCACGGTGGCGGCCGCCCAGAGCGCCTCGGCGCGCAGCGCGTCGGTGCGGTCCCCGACCAGGCCGAGCAGCTCGTCCACGTGCGCCCGCGCGTCCGGCAGCCGGCCCGCCTCGGCCTCCGCGGAGACCAGGGCCAGCAGGGCCCCGGCCACGGTGAGCACGGACAGCCCGGACTCCTTGGCCAGGCGGTGCGCGCCGGCCGCGTGCCCGATGGCCTCGTCGATCTCGCCGGCGGAGCGCTCGAATCGGGCCAGCTGGGTCCACGCCCGGCACTGCAGCTCGGGGAGCGCCAGCTCGCCGCCGATCGCGGCGAGCTCCTGCAGGCAGGCCAGCTCCCGGGGGCGGTCGCCGAGGGTGCGCCAGTGCCGGGCGACCAGCCAGAGCGCCTGCCAGCGCTGCAGCGGGTCCTGCTCGTCGCCGGACTCGAGGGCGGTGATGAGCCCCTCGACGGCCTCGTCGCCCTCCATCGAGGTGGCGATGCTCAGCGCCTGGGCAAGCGAGTTGCCCGACGGCGGCAGGTCGAAGGCGGACCGGTCCACGTCGAGTTTCCCGGCGAGGTAACCCACCACCCGGTCGGTCGGCTGCCGCAGCCCCGACTCCAGTCTCGAGAGGTATCCGGTGGAGATCTCCTCGCCGGCCAGTGCCGCCTGGGAGAGGCCGCGCTTGGCGCGCAATTCCTTCAGTCGGCGCCCGAAAAGAGGCTGTTCCATCAATGTGAGTCCCTGATGTCCGGAGGCCCGCATTCAGGTGCTGCTCAGCGAGTGCGAAGCCGCCTGAATTCAGCATCCGATGGCGGGCGAGAGCTGATGACAGCACCGCAGCGTAGTGGAAATCGGGACAGATGGGCAAACCTAGGCTACGTCAGTTGGTCTAGACTTGCCAACTTGAGGCAACCTATTGCCAAGGCTCGGACGGCCTGACTAAGTTGGCCTCGCTGGCAACGGCAGACACCACGAGTTGCCACCGGCAACACCCCCCACACACACCCATGTCCTGGAGTGACCCATGCGTGCTCGCACCCGGCTGACCGCCGCCGCCCTGTTCGCCGTCCTCGGCCTCGCCGCCGTGGCCGGCCTGAACGGTCCCGGCAACGGCATCGACTGGCCGGCCCCGCCGACCCGCACCAGCGCCGCCAGCGGCCCGGACAACGGCATCGACTGGCCCACCGGGCCGTCCGGCGCCACTCCCACCGCCACCCCGACGCCCACCGCCACCGGCGGCACCCACGGCCCCGGGATCAACACCCCGGGCAACGGCATCGACTGGCCGTAAGCGGCCCCCACGCCCGCTCGTCCGAACCAGCCGAACGGAGTCAACGCACGTGTCGCTCCACTACCCGACCCGCCTCGACGCCACCGCGACCCCACTCGACGCCACGGCGCCGCTGAGCCCCGAACAGCTCGACCGGTTCGCGGAACAGGGCTACCTGATCCTCCCCTCGTTCCTCCCCGCAGACCTGGTGGACCGGCTCAGACCGGAGGTCGACCGCTGGGTCGACGAGGGCCTGCGGGCCCGCTCCATCGCCTGCTGCCTCCAACCCGCGGTGCACGGCGACCCGCCCGTGCTGGAACTCGAACTGCCGGCCCACGGCGAACTGATCGGTCACCCGCCGCTGCTGGCCGTGCTCGACCGGCTGCTCGGCCCGTCCTTCGTCTTCCACCACCTGCACAGCGACCGCCAGGCCCCCGGCCTGGCCGGCAAGCAGTGGCACCACGACTACGAGCAGGCCCTCGCCTCGGACCGCGCGTACGGCATGGTGCACACCCTGCACTACCTCGACGGGCTCGACCGCGAGACCTCGGCCCTGGTCGTACTGCCCGGCTCGCACCACCGGGCCGCGCCCAAGACCGCCCTCGCCCACCTGGACACCGGGGTGCTGCCCGGCGAGGTCGTCGTCGACGAACTCCCGCCCGGCTCCACGGTGGTGCTGCACTCGGCGCTGTTCCACGCCCGCCGGCCGAACCCGCACCACCCCGGCAAGGAGCGCTACTTCGTCGACGCGTCGTACTGCCAGACCGGCGCCCTGTGGCCGCCGGTGAAGCCGTACTGGCGCCACATGCTGCGCCGGGCACGCGAGTTGGAGCTCGACCGCGGGACGCGGCCGGAGCTCTTCGCGGAGCGGCACTTCACGGAGTACCGCAAGCCCGCGTGACCGGACCACCGGACCACCCAAGGAAGGAACTCGGATGTTCTACTCGGGAGTCTCCTGGAGCGCCGAGGGGTACCACGTCCACACCGTCGACCAGGACGGCCTCGCAGCGGCGCCGCTGCACTTCGCACCGGCGCGCACCGAGGAACTGATCCGCCACCTGCGCGGCCTCGACGGGCCGCTGGTCACCGTGGTGGAGAGCACCAACGGGATCCTCGACGGCCGCCTGATGGCCGCCGGGATCACCGTGCACCGGATCGACGCCCACGCCCTGCCCGCGCGCCCGCCGTTCAGCTCGGTCGGCGCCGGGGAACTGGCCCGCACCGCACGGCTGCGGCCCTCCGCACTCGTCCCGCTGGAGCGCCGGCGCGGCACCCAGACCGGCCGGGAGGGCGAGCTGGAGGCCTGGATCGCCTCCACCACCGCCGAAGTGGCCGCCCTCACCCGGGCCGGACGCCTGATCAGCCACGGCGGGCCCGGACGCCGCGAGGTCGCGCTGACCTTCGACGACGGCCCGCTGCCGCCCTACACCGACCGGATCCTCGACGTGCTGGAGCGCTACGGCGTCCCCGCGACGTTCTTCTGCGTCGGCATGAACGCGGGCGCGCACCCCGACCTGCTGGTCCGGATGCGCGAGCAGGGCCACCGGATCGGCAACCACACCTGGTCGCACCCGTTCCTGCCCGAGCTGACCCGCGCGCAGCTCGTCGAGCAGCTGGAGCGCACCGACGAGGCCATCGCCACGGCCTCCGGCGGCCCGGCCCCCACCCTGTTCCGCCCCCCGTACGGGGCGCGGACGCCCGAGGTGCTGGGCTGGCTGGAGGAGACCTTCGCGCGGATCGCGCTCTGGGACGTCGCCCCCGACGACTGGACCATGCCGGGCGCCGAGGCGATCTCCGCCCTGGTGCTGGAGCAGGCCCGGCCGGGCTCCATCGTGCTGCTGCACGACGGCGGCGGCGACCGCACCCAGACCGTGGACGCGCTGCCCGCCATCATCGAGGGGCTGCACGGGCGCGGCTACCGCTTCGTCACCGTCGACGAGCTGGCGCCGCCCACCCAGGCGCCCCCGGTGGGCGCGGGCCTCAGCGGCGCGTCCCCGGCGGGCGCGGGCCGCGCGGAGCGTGCCCGGTGAGCGCCCGGGAACCGGCCGCGAACTGGGCCGGGAACGTCGTCTACGCCCGCAAGCGGCTCCACCGCCCCTGCAGCGTCGAGGAGTTGCGCCGTCTGGTGGCACGGACCGCCCGGATCCGCGCCCTGGGCAGCGGCCACTCCTTCAGCCTGGTCGCCGACACCGTCGACGACCAGGTGGTGCTGGACGGCCTCCCGCCCGAGGTCGTCGTCGCCCCCGACCGGTCGACGGCGACCGTGGCGGCCGGCCTGCGCTACGGCGACGTCGCGGCCGCCCTGCACCGCTCCGGCCTGGCCCTGGCGAACCTGGCCTCGCTGCCGCACATCTCGGTGGCGGGCTCCGTCGCCACCGGCACGCACGGCTCCGGCGACGGGCAGCAGTGCCTGTCCGGCGCCGTCACCGCACTGGAACTGGTCGGCCCCGACGGCGGGACCGTCCGGCTCAGCCGGGCCGACGACCCGGAGGTCTTCCCCGGCGCGGTGGTCGCGCTCGGCGCGCTCGGCGTCGTCACCCGGCTGACCCTGGCCGTCGAACCGGCCTACCGGGTCGCCCAGCGGGTGCGGGTCGACGTGCCGCTGGAGGAGGTCGCCGACCGCTACGACGAGGTGTTCGGCGCCGCCTACAGCGTCAGCGCATTCACCGACTGGCGCAGCGGCCGGGCCGACGTCTGGCTCAAGCACCGCGTCGACCGCCCCGCCGGCACCTGGAGCGGCGGCCGCCCGGCGGACCGCCCGATGCACCCCGTCCCCGGCATGCCGGCCGGCTCCAGCACGCCGCAGCTGGGCGTCGCCGGGCCCTGGCACGAACGCCTGCCGCACTTCCGGCCGGACCTGACCCCGGGCGCCGGCGCCGAACTGCAGTCCGAGTACTACCTGCCGCGGGAGGCCGCCCCGGCCGCGATCGCCGCGGTGCGCGAACTCGGCGAGCTGGTCGCCCCGGTGCTGCACGTCGCCGAACTGCGGACGGTCCGCGCGGACGACCTGTGGCTGAGCCCCGCCTACCGGCGCGACTCGGCGACCTTCCACTTCACCTGGGTGCGGGACCTGCCCGTCGTCCGGCCCGTCCTGGAGGCCGTGGAGCGGCGGCTGATGCCGCTGGGCGCCCGGCCGCACTGGGGCAAGCTCACCGCCGCCGCCCCGGCCGCGACCGCCGCCGGCTACCGGCGGGCCGCCGACTTCGCGGCGCTGGCCCACCGGCTCGACCCCGACGGCAAGTTCCGCAACGGCTTCGTCGACGCCCTCTTCCCGCGCGGGCCGCACCCGGCCCCGCACCCGACCGACACCCACCGCCCCGTCTCCGTGAGGGAGAACCCATGAGCGTCATGACCGCCCCGACCGCCCCGACCGCCGGCCTCGACCGCGAGGTGCGCTTCGGCGACGTCCGCTACGACTTCCACGTCCGGCACGGACGCACCGCCTGGCTCGACCTGCGCACCCGCTTCGCCCGGCTGGACGCCGACCGCTTCGTGGTCGTCGCGGACGCCGGCCTGCCCGCCCACGTCGTCGCCGAGACCGAGCGGCAGCTGTCCCTGCTCGCCCCCACCGTCGTCCTGAGCGCCGCCGCCGACGAGACCGAGAAGAGCCTCACCACCCTGGACCGCCTCGCCGAGCAGGCGCTGCGCAGCGGCATCACCCGGCGCTCGGTCGTGGTGGCCCTCGGCGGCGGCGTGGTCGGGAACATCGCCGGCCTGCTGGCGGCGCTGATCTTCCGCGGGATCCGGCTGGTGCACATGCCGACCACCCTGCTGGGCATGTCCGACTCGGTGCTCTCGCTGAAGCAGGCGGTCAACTCCCGCTGCGGCAAGAACCACCTGGGCACCTTCCACGCCCCCGTGCTGGTCTGGAACCACCTGGACTTCCTGGAGTCGCTGCCGGCCGCGGAGACCCAGTCCGCGCTCTGCGAGATGATCAAGAACGTGCTGGCCATCGTGCCGGAGCGGTACGACGAGGTCGCCGCGCTGCTGCGCCCGGACGGCCGCTACTCCCCCGACGTGATCACCTCGTTCATCGACCTGTGCGTGGACGCCAAGACCTCGGTGATGCACGACGACCCGACCGAGAAGCACGGGGCCCTGGCCCTGGAGTACGGGCACACCGTCGGCCACGCGGCCGAGCTGCTGACGGACGGCCGGCTGCGGCACGGCTTCGCCATCGGCGTCGGCATGCTCGCCGCCGCCCGCGTCTCCCGCGAGCTGGGGCTGCTCGACCGCGCCGACGAGGCGGCCCACCGCCGCCTGCTGGAACTCAACGGCGCGCCCACCGCGCTGCCCGCGGGGCTGGAGACCGACGCGCTGCTGGGCGTCGTGCGGCTCGACAACAAGCGCGGCTACCTGCCGCACCGCGACGGCAGCTGCGACCTGATCCTCCTGGAGGGCCTGGGCCGCCCGCACCGCCCCGGCGGCGCCCAGATCACCCAGGTCGAGGAGGCCGTGGTCCGGATCGGCATCGACTCCGTGCTGGCCCGCCGCGCCGAGCTGGTGAGCGCCTGATGGCCACCGTCGTCCGCGGCGAGCGCCGCCCCTTCGGCCCCATCACCAACGACGTCTCCGGACCCGCCGTCACCCGGGCGCAGGTCGGCGGCGAGGGGGTGTGCCGCTGGAAGATGCTGATGAACGGCATGCACCTGGAAGGCGAGTGGAACTGCGTCGAGTACGTGGTGATCGAGCCGGGCGGCTCGGTCGGCGAGCACGTGCACCTGCGCACCGAGGAGATCTACTACATCGTCTCCGGCCGGGCCGTGGTCACCATGGACGGGGTCGAGATCGAGGTGGCCGCCGGCGACCTCGTCACCACCCCGATCGGCTCCGCCCACTCGATCGCCAACCGCGGCACCGAGGACATGCACTTCTTCGTGACCGAGGTCTTCCCCGGCGAGGGCCCCGCCGCCGCCCCCGGCCGGATCCACGTCCCCGACCTGCTCGCCCCGGCCGGCACCGGCCTGGCCGCCGAGGTCGACCTCACCCCGTACTTCACCGGGGACTGGCACCGGTTCCGGCTGCTGGAGGTGCCGGCCTCGGGCCGGCTGGAGGAGCGGGTGCCGGCCGGGCGCAGCATCGTGCTGCACGTCCTGGAGGGCAGCGCCGTGATCTCGGTGGACGGCGTGCCCACCGTCGGCTCGGCCGGGCTGTCGGTGGCCGTACCCCCCGGGTACGCCGTCACCGTGGCCAACACCGGTGTCTCGGACCGCCTCCGGCTGATCAGCACGGAGGTGGGGGTCGGATGAGGCTCGGACTCGACGGGCAGCACGCCCTGATCACCGGCGCCGCGAGCGGCATCGGCGCCGAGACGGCCCGGCTGTTCGCCGCCGAGGGCGCCCGGCTCGCCCTGGTCGACCGCGACGAGGACCGGCTGAAGCAGCTCGCGGCCGAGCTGGGCGGGGCGGACGGCGTACCCGCCGTCCTGACGGTGACCGGGGACCTCGCCACCGCCGGCGGCGTGGCCGACGCCGTCGGCGCGGCCCTGGACGGCCTCGGCGGCCGGGTGGACGTCCTGGTCAACAACGTCGGCCAGTGCTACGCCCGGACCTTCGACGAGCTCTCGGACCAGGACTGGCTGGACACCTTCGAGCTCAACTTCCTGAGCGCCGTCCGGGCCGCCCGGCTGGTGCTGCCCGGGATGCGCCGGCGCGGCCGGGGCAGCATCGTCACCAACGCCTCCGACCTGGCCCGCCAGCCGGAGGCCGGGCCCGCCGACTACCAGGTCTCCAAGGTCGCGTTGCTCAGCCTGACCAAGAGCCTGGCCCTGTCCGAGGGCCCGGCCGTCCGGGTCAACGCCGTCGCGCCGGGCCCGGTCTGGACCCCGCTGTGGACCCGCCCCGGCGGCTTCGCCGACACCCTCGGCAGCGTCCACGGCCGCGACGCCAAGGCCGCCGTCGAACACGAGCTGAGCAAGCGCCAGCTGCCGCTCGGCCGGATGGGCACGCCGGAGGAGGTGGCCCGGGTGATCGCCTTCCTGGCCTCCGAGGCCGCGTCCTTCGTCACCGGCTCCGTCTGGGGCGTGGACGGCGGGACCGTCCGCGGCCTGCTCTGAACCGGCGCCGGCCGGCTCCGGCCCGGGTCGGCGCCCACCGGCCCGGCCCGTCCGGTGCCGCCGGCCCCGGCGGCACCCACCCCGCACCCCCCTCAGGAGGACGTCCCATGCGCGAGCGAGACCAGTTCGGCACCGCGAGGTGCGCCGGGGCGGCGGCCCCCGCCGGGCCCGGCGAGGTGCGCGCATGAGCACGGCACTGGCCGTCCACGGCGGCGCACCCGTCCGGACCGGCCGGGCCTGGCCGCGCTGGCCCCGCCCGGCGGCCGGCGCGCGGGCCGCGCTGAACGAGGTGCTGGACTCCGGCCGCTGGTCGATCGCCAGCCCGTACCTGGGGGCCCCGACCCAGGAGGAGCGCTTCGCCGCCGCGTTCGCCGGATACCTGGGCGCGGCCCACTGCGTCCCCACCGCCAGCGGCACGGCGGCCCTGATGACGGCCCTGGAGGCCTGCGGGGTCGGCGCGGGCGACGAGGTGATCGTCCCTGCCGTGTCCTGGGCCGCCTCGGCCTCGACGGTGGCCGGCGTCAACGCCGTGCCGGTCTTCGCCGACGTCGACCCGGACACGCTGTGCCTGGACCCGGCGGCCGTCGAGGCGGCCGTCACCCCCGCGACCCGGGCCGTCGTCGTGGTGCACCTGTACTCGGCGGTGGCGGACCTGGACGGCCTGCGGGCGGTCGCGGACCGGCACGGGCTGGCGCTGATCGAGGACGCCGCCCAGGCCCACGGCGCGGTCTACCGCGGCCGCCGGGCCGGCACGCTGGGCGACGTCGGGACGTTCAGCATGCACCACACCAAGGTGCTCACCAGCGGCGAGGGCGGGGCCGCCGTCACCGACGACCCGGCCCTCGCCCGCCGGATCGCGCACCTGCGGGCCGACGGCCGGACCCGGGCCGCCGCACCGCCACCGGTCGGTCTGCCGGAGCTGGTGGAGACGGGCGAGCTGATGGGCAGCAACCGCTGCCTGTCCGAGTTCCAGTCCGCCCTGCTGGTGGCGCAGTTGCGGGAGCTGGACGCCCAGAACGCCGCCCGCCGGGCCAACGCCGAGCGGCTCGACGCGCTGCTCGCGGCGGACGGCTTCCGCCCCCAGACGAGCGCGCCCGGCACCACCGACCGGACGTACTTCGGCTACGCGGTCGGCCTGCCCGAGCAGGAGTTCCGGGGCCTGCCCGCGGGCCTGGTCGCCGAGGCCCTGACCGCCGAACTCGGCCTGCACGTCAGGCCGGTGTACCGGCCGCTGTACGAGAGCCCGCTGTACGCCCCGGCCACCAGGCGCCGCTTCGACCTCGGCCCGGACCACCTGAAGCGGCTCGACCCGGGCCGCTACGACCTGCCGGTCAGCCGCCGGGTGGCGGCCGGCTTCCTGACCTTCCACCACGCCGCGCTGCTGGGCGACGAGTCCGACGTGCGCGACCTCGCCGCGGCCTTCCGCAAGGTGCTCGCCGGGCGCGCCGCGCTGGCCCGCTGACCGGCCCCGCCCTCCGCCCGACCTGTTCCCCGCCCGCCCCGCCCTCGACCGCCCCGCCGTCGACCGCCCCACCCCGCCCTCGACCGCCCAGCCCCGCCCTCGACCGTTCGGGGAACGTGCCGCACCACGGCGCCACCTCCCGGCAGAACTCCCAGAAAGCGACCCCACGTTGACCACGTCTACCGCGCCGGCGCCGCGCGCCGCCCACCCCGTGCCCTCCGACCGGCCCGTCGTGATCGTGGACGGCTACTCCAACGCCTCGGCCCTGGTGAGCGCCTTCGCCGCCGCGGGCCACCCGGCCGTCCACGTCCTCAGCACTGCCGAGCCCAGGCCCGCCATGATCCCGCCCCGCGCCGAGGACTACCGGGAGAGCCTGGTCTGCCCGGACGCCTCCGCCTTCGAGGCGACCGTCGCCCGGCTGGCCGCGCTCGCGCCGGTCGCCGTCGTCGCCGGGCAGGAGCCGGGCGTCCCGCTGGCCGACGCACTCGCCGAGCGGCTCGGCCTGCCCGGCAACGGCACCGCGCTGTCGGCGGCCCGGCGTGACAAGTTCCGGATGATCGAGGCGCTGCGGGCCGCGGGCATCCGCTGCGCCGAGCAGTTCAAGGCCGACACCGCGGAGGCGGTGGTCGGCTGGGCCCGGGCGCGCGCCGACTACCCGGTGGTCGTCAAGCCGCTGTCCTCCGCCTCCTCGGACAACGTCTACATCTGCCACGACGAGGCCGAGGTGGAGTCCGCGGCCCACCGGGTGCTGGCCGGCACCTCGATGTTCGCCGAGCGCAACACCGAGGTGCTGGTGCAGTCCTTCCTGCCGGGCACCGAGTACTGCGTGGACTCGGTCAGCGCCGACGGCCACAGCTTCGTCGCGGCCGTGTGGGAGTACGAGAAGAACGTCGTGGACGGCGGCCGGAAGATCTACGACCGGGACGTCCTGCGCGACCCGGACGCGGAGCCGGTGCCCGCCCTCGTCGCGTACGTGCGCCGGGTGCTGGACGCGCTCGGCATCCGGCACGGCGCCTCGCACGCCGAGGTCATCATGACCCCGCAGGGGCCGGCGCTGGTGGAGATCGGCGCCCGGTTCAACGGCGCCATGCAGCCCGACTTCTACGACCACGTGCTCGGCACCAACCCGGCGGCCCTGGTCGCCCGCGCGCTGCTGGAGCCCGAGGACTTCGCCCGCCGCCTCGGCGGGCGGGTCTACCGGCCGCGGCTGGCCGCGGCGGTCTACGAGAGCCCGACCGCGCTGGACGGGGTCGTCGACTCGGTCGACGAGTCCGTCGTGGACCGGATCGCGGCACTGCCCACCGTGCACTCGGTGGTGGTCCGCTCCGCGCCCGGCCGGCGCATCCGGCCGACGGTGGACCTGCTGTCCAGCCCGCTGCGGCTGTTCATGGCCGGCGCGGACCAGGAGGAGCTGCGCCGGGACCGCGAGGTGGTCGACACCCTCAAGGACCGGGTGTACCGCCTGCGCTGAGCGCACGGGGACCAGGGCGGGGCCGGGGGCAGTGCGCACCGGCCCCGCCGCCGCACACCGGGAGAGGAGAGACCATGGCCGGTGACAACCCGTCGGGCGACGGGACGGCCACCAGCACCACCACGACCGCCGTCGGCCCGGCGGCCACCGCGACGACGGCCACCTCCGGGTTGGCCGCCACCACGTCGGCCGCGGACCGGACCGCCCCGGGGACCGCCGAGGGCGGCACCGCCGCCCCGCCGGCCGCGGAGCCGGGCCCGGCCGCCGGCCGGTGGGCCCGGGCGGTGCCCCCGCGGGGGCCGCTGCGGGTCTACGCCGCCCTGTCGTTCTTCGACTCGCTCGCCCGCGGGGTGATGCTCGCGGGCGGCGTGCTGTTCTTCACCCGGGTCGCCGGGCTCGGCGCCGTGCAGGTCGGCACCGGGCTCTCGATGGCGACGCTCATCGGGCTCTCGGCCGCGCTGCCGGCCGGGCTGCTCGGCGACCGGATCGGCCACCGGCGGCTGCTGGTCGGGCTCGGCGTCGTCCGCGGCCTGCTGCTCGGCAGCTACCTGCTGGTCGACTCCTTCGCGGAGTTCCTCCTGGTGGTCTGCCTGGCGGGGCTCGCCGAGAGCGCCGTCGACCCGGTGCGGCAGGCCTACCTCGGGGCGCTGACCACCCCGGAGAACCGGGTGGACACGCTGGCCTACAACCGGGTGGTGCACAACGTCGGCGCCACCCTGGGCACGCCCGCGCTCGGCGCCGCGCTGGTCGTCGGCACCCCGTTCGCCTTCCGGCTGCTGATCGCCGGCGGCGCGGTGTGCGTCCTGCTGGTCGGGCTCGTCGCGCTGCGCCTGCCGGAGACGCCGCGCGGCCGCCCGGCCGGCACCGGCGGCGGGGCCGCGGTGCTGCGCGACCGCTGGTACCTGGGCCTCGCCCTGCTGAACGGGCTGCTGATCCTGCACGGCGAGCTGCTGGAGATCGCCGTGCCGCTGTGGGTCACCCAGCACACCGCGGCGCCGTCCTGGACGGCCTCGGCGCTGCTGCTGGCCAACGTGTTCCTGGCCATCGGCTTCCAGATGCGGGCGGGGCGGGGCGTCACCGACACCGGCAGCGCGGCCCGGGCGATGCGCCGGGGCGGGCTGGCCGTGCTCGCCTGCTCGCTGGTCTTCGCCACCACCGGGTCGCTGCCGCCGCTGCCCGCGGTGGCGGTGCTGCTCCTCGCGGTGGCCCTGCTGACCGCCGCCGAGCTGCTGCAGTCGGCCGGCGCCTGGGGCCTGTCCTACGAGCTCGCGGTCGACGGCCGGCTCGGCGAGTACCAGGGCGCCTGGAGCGTGGGGACCCAACTGGGCCGTTCCTGCGGGCCGTTCGTCATCACGCTCGCGCTGTCCGGGCTGGGCGGCGCCGGGTGGGTGGTGCTCGGACTGGGCTACGCGGCCGCCGCCGTGCTGGCACCGCCGCTGGCGGCCCGGGCGGCACGGCGCTGAGCGGAGCCCGCACGCACACGATCGGAGGCGCCGGCCGCGATGGCTGGCGCCTCCGATCGTTGCCGTCCGGCGGCCCGGGACAGTGGTCCGGGACGGGGGTCCGGGACGGGGGTCCGGGGCGGCGCTCAGGACGGGAGTCCACGGGGCTGTCCGGGACGGGACCGTCCGGACCGCCGGGTGGCGGTGCGGACCGTGCCGGTTCAGAACCGCACGGCGTGGGTGAAGTACTCGGAGTCGGAACCCAGTTCCTTCATGTCCCGGACGTCCGCCCGCTTGATCGCCGGGTAGAGGGCGGCGCGGGCCGGGCCGAGCACGGACATCAGGAACTCGTCCCGCTCCAGCGCGTCCACGGCTTCCTCCAGCGTCCGCGGCAGCGCCGTGACGCCGAGCCGGCGCAGCTCGTCGGCGGAGAGCCGGTTGGGGTCGGCGTGCAGCGGCTCGCCCGGGTCCAGGCCTCGGCGGACGCCGTCCATCCCGGCGTGGACCAGGGCGCCCAGCGCCAGGTAGGGGTTGGCGGTGGAGTCGCAGATCTTGACCTCGACGTTGGTGGAGCCCGCCTCGTCACCGCGCAGCCGGGTGGGGATGCGGATCGCGGCCTCGCGGTTGTCCAGTCCGTACGCGCCGAAGGCGCCCGCCCACATGCCGGGCCGCAGGCGGTGGTAGCTGTTGACGCTGGCGTTGGTGAGCGCGGTGAGCCCGGGCAGGTGCGCCAGCAGTCCGCCGATGAAGTGCCGGGCCAGGGTGGAGAGTCCGAGCTCGTCGGAGGGGTCGGCGAACAGGTTCACCGGGGGGCGGCCGTCCTGGCCGGGCTGCCAGAGCGAGAGGTGGGCGTGGTTGCCGTTGCCGCGCATGCCGGGGGCCGGTACCGGTGCGAAGGTCGCCCACAGGCCCTTGCGTCGGGCCGTGCCCCGGGTGGTGGCGCGCTGCCAGACGTAGTTGTCCGCGGCGCGCAGGGCCGGCGCGTGCCGCAGCGTCATCTCGTGCTGGCCGGCTCCGAACTCGGGGTGGTACGTCTCCACGGTCAGGCCCTGGAAGCGCAGCGCGCGCAGCAGGTCCACGGTGTAGGAGTCGGCGGCGTCGAAGCCCTCGTTGTCGAAGCAGAGGCTGTCGTCGAACAGGTCAAGCACGCCCGGCGACGGCTGGGTGGAGCAGAGCGTGAACTCCGGCTCGAAGGCCGCGACCACCTGGTACTCGCCGGCGGCGGCCAGGGCCTCCTTGAGGAAGGTGCGCGGGCAGGCGTCCCAGGGGTCGCCGTCCACGGTGAGCAGGTCGCAGAGCATCGCGGCCGAACCGGGGGCGTGCGGCAGGCGGACGAAGGAGTCGGGGTCGGGGACGAGCCGGACCTCGCCGACGGCGTCGAACCCGGGGACGGGCTGGCCGAGGTCGAGCAGACTGGACGCCTGCCGGCTCCGGGCCAGGCCGATGCCGGAGTCCATCCGGCCGGGCAGGGCCTGGCGGGAGACCGCCTTGCCGCGGGTGACGGAGTTGTGGTCGACCCACAGGAAGCGGATCAGTTCGATGTCCTCCTGCTCGACGATCCGCTGGATCCTCGCGCGGGATTCGGCGGCGGGCACGCCGCCGTTGCTGTCAGGGCTCGCCATCGTCGGTTCGGCTCTCTCTCGGGGTTCGGGCCGGGGGCTCGGGCCCACTGGTGCGGCCGGGGTTCGGGTCGCTGGTACGGCCGGGGTCCGGGCCGCCGGTGCGGCCGGGGTTCGGGCGCGGCGCCGGCCCGTCCGCCGCCCGCGGGGGCGGGGGCGGGGGACGGCGCCGCGCGGCCGGGGGCGGTGGGGGTCAGACCCAGGCCACGGCGCGGGTCAGGGCGGGGTCGAAGAACCCGAAGAAGAAGCCCATGGTGACCCGGTCCGTCCCGGTCGGCTTCTCGATCGAGTGGTAGTGGGTCGGGTTGAGCAGGTAGACGTCGCCGGTCTGCGGCTTGAAGCGGTGGGCGGGGGCGCCGCGGGTGACGGCCTGGTCGTAGCCGAGGCCGCCGACCACCTTGAACTCCTCGTCCAGGGGCTCCCACTGCTTGCGGTGGATCTCCAACTCGCCGCCGCCGTCGCACTCCTGGATGCAGACCACGACGCTCAGGTGGTGCAGCAGCCCGGCCAGCACCAGGCCGGTCCCGGCGGCGTCGCGCATCATGTTGTCGTTGTGCAGCGGGGTGCGGACGCCGTCGGAGTAGATCCGGACGTTCTTCCGGGCGTACTCGCGGCCGTCCGGTTCGGCGGCCACGTCGAAGGCGTCCAGCCCGAGCACCTCGGCGAGCCGGGCGCGCACCCGGTCGGCGAGGTCGAAGCCGACGCCGGCGGTGAGCCGTTCGGCGGCGGCCGCCTGCTCGAAGTACGTGTCCGGGGCGGCCAGGTGCTTGGCCAGGTAGGGCCCGAGGGTGGTCAGGCTGCCGTTGCTGTACTCGGTGGTGTCGGCCCGGCCGAACAGCGGCACGACGCGTTCCCGGTTGGCGGTGAACTCCTCCTCCGACAGCAGCCCGCGCAGGACGACGACGGCGTGGTCGCCGGAGATCAGGCCCTTGAGGAGGCCGGGACCGTCCGGAGCGGGCTCGCCGGGCTGGTCGAGGTGGTGGACGACGCGGCCCCAGAGCTCGGGCATGTCGGGGTCCTCTCGGTGGTGGGGGCGGTGAACGGGAAGGTCAGCACGGCGCCGGGGGCCACCGGCCGCCAGGCGGCGGGCGGGGCCAGGGCCGGGACGGTCTCGGAGGCGACGATCTGCGCCGTCGCGGTGGTGGTGCGCCGCATCGCGAAGAAGCGCGGGGTGCGGGTGTCCGGCGGGCTCCAGTGCACGAGGTGGGCCCGGTCGGGGTGCACGGCGACGGCGTTGCCGGAGGTGCCGCCGGGCTCCAGGGCCCGGAGCCGGGCGAGCGCCGTCCGTTCGTCCAGCCGGTCGGTGCCGGGCGGGATCAGGTAGTCGAAGTACTCCGCGGAGTCGAAGGCGGAGGCGGCCAGCCCGAGCCCGCGGTAGGCCGTCGGCAGGTACCCGTTGTGCATGAAGTACCAGGGGTCGCCGGGGCGTTCGAGCGGGTGGGTGAAGGCGGGGCCGCGGTTCTCGGGCAGTGTGGCGTTACGGACGTGGATGGCCAGGAAGTCGGTGCGGGCGGTGGCCACCGGGGAGTCGGGGGCGCTCTCGGCCGCCGGGCGCTCGTCCCGGTGCGCCCGCAGCGCTCCGCTCCCGGGGTCGCGCCAGACCGCGCCCCAGCCGTGTGCGTGCACGGTGGTGGCGTTGTCGTGGTCGGCGGTCAGGCCACGGCTCATCTGTACGGCGGCGGCCACGATGTCCGCCGGGTCGAACGTCCCGGAGGCCAGGATCAGGCGGCACATGGGTCCGGATGCCCTCCTTGTCTGAGTGGGCGGCTGCGCTGGGCGCCGGTTGTCGGGGTCGACTCTAGAAGGCCTGGCAACTCTTGGCAATAACTTGCCTCTCACTGGCAACATCTGTATATGCTCGGCCGGAGAACAGGGAGGGAACGTGACAGAGAACGACCCCCGGCCGCTCGTCCTGCTCCTGGGCGCGGCCAGGTACACCCTCGACGCGTGCGTACGCCTCGGCGTCGACGCCGTCGTGGTCACCGGCGCCCCGGAACGGGACGCCGGCGCGGTGCCCGTCCCGGCGCAGCTGACCGCCGTCCACGCCGACAGCCAGAGCGACGCCGAGTCCGTACTGGCCGCCCTGCACCGGGCCGGCCTCGCCGGTCTGCGCTACGACGCGGTGGTCACCACCGACGAGTTCGCCCTGGTGACGGCCGGACTGCTGGCCCGCCACCTGGGCTGCCGGGCCATCGACCCGGACACCGCGGTGCGCTTCCGCGACAAGGAGGTCCAGAAGCGCACCGTCCGCGCGGCCGGCGTCCCGACCGCCCGCACCACGGTGATCGAGGACGTCCACGACCTGACCGGGCTGACCGCGCTCCCCTACCCGCGCGCGGTGGTCAAGCCCGTCGCCGGCGCCTCGACCCGGCTGACCGCCACCGTCACCGACCTCGCCGGACTGCGCGCCTTCGGCGACCGCCTGCGGGCCGGGCGCTCCACCGAACGGACGTTCCTGCTGGAGGAGTTCGTCAGCGGGGAGGAGTGGATCGCGGACGGCTTCGTGCTCGACGGCGAGGTCCGCTTCCTGGCCCTCGGCGCCTACGGCAGCCCCTGCCTGAGCGTGGTCGACCAGGACCGCCCGCTCTGGATGCGCCGGATCGACCCGCAGCGCGAAGCCTGGCGGTACGCCCTGGCCGAGCCGCTCGTGCGCCGCTCCCTCACCGCCCTCGGCTTGACCGACGGGGTGTTCCACATGGAGCTCTTCCACGACCCCGCCGACGGCCGGCTGGTCTTCAGCGAGTGCGCGGCCCGCCGCGGCGGCGGGCTGATCCACGAGGAGACGCTGGCCAAGTTCGGGATCGACCTCGGCGAGGCCATGCTGCTCTGCGGGCTGGGCCGCCTGCCGGACCGGGAGGTGCGCACCGACCCCCGGGTGATCGGCAGCAGCTTCCTGCCGGGCCGGCCGGGCACCGTGGTCGCCTGCCCCTCCGCCGGGGAGCTGGAGGCCCTGCCCGGCGTCGAGTACGCCCGGGTGGAGGCCGCCCCGGGCACCAGCTGGTCCGACTCGCTCGCGAGCACCGACCAGCGGGCCGCCCAGGTCCTGGTGGCCGCGGAGTCCGAGGCCGCGCTGCTGCGCCGCTTCGACGAGCTGCGCCGCTGGTTCGACGACCGGCTGGTCACCGTGCCGAACGGGTCCGCGGCGCCGGTCGGGGTCCCGGCATGACGCTCACCGCCCCGACCCCCACCGCACCCGCGGCACCCGGGACACCGGCCGCACCCGCCGCTGCCCACCGCCCGGCGCCGTGGGCCCGGCTGCTCCCCGAGCCGGGGCCGCAGCGGGTCCTCGCCGCCGCGACGGTGGTGAACACCTTCGGCAGCGGCCTGTTCGTCGCGAGCAGCGCCCTCTACTTCACCCGGGTGGTCGGCCTGCCGACCGGCCAGGTCGCGCTCGGCCTCACCGCGGGCGGCGTCACCGGGCTGTTCGCCGGGCTCGCCGGCGGCCGGATCGCCGACCGCTGGGGCGCCCGCCGGACCCAGATCGGCGTCATGCTGCTCGGCGCCGCCTTCACGACCGGCTACCTGTTCGTCCGCGGGTTCTGGCCGTTCCTGGCCGTCGCCTGCCTGACCGCGGCCGTGCACGCGGCCAACCCGGCCAGCCGCGACCCGCTGGTCCGCGCGTTCGGCGGCACCCGGCCGGCCGCGTTCCGCGCCTACCTGCAGGCGGTGACCAACCTCGCCCTGTCGCTGGGCGCGGTGCTGGCCGGGCTGGCCGTCCAGGCCGACACCCGCGGCGCCTACACCGCCCTGCTGGTCGGCCGGGTGCTGGCCTTCCTGGCCTGCGCGCTGGTGCTGGCCCGGCTGCCCCGGCCGGCCCCGCGGGCGGCCGGGGCGGACCGGCCGCGGTCCGGCTGGACGGCCCTGCGCAACCGCCCCTTCCTGGTCGCGACGGCGGCCAACGGGCTGCTGGAGCTGCACTACTCGGTGCCCGCGTTCGCGCTCCCGCTGTGGATCGTCGGGCACACCTCGGCCCCCCGCTGGACGACCTCCGCCGTCCTGCTGCTCAACACCGGCCTGATCGCGGCGTTCCAGGTCCGGGCGGCGCGCGACGTGACCGGCGTCGACGCGGCCGGCCGGCGGCTGCGCTGGGCGGGCGGGGCGCTGGCCGCCGCCCTGCTGCTGACGGCGGCCGCCGAGGGGCCGCCGTGGTGGGCGGCCGCGCTGCTCCTCACCGTCGCGACGGCGGTGTACACGGCGGGCGAGCTCTGGCACGCCGCGGCGTCGATGGAGTACTCCTTCGGCTTCGCCGAGCCCGGGGCCCAGGGCCAGTACTCCGGGGTGTTCGGCTTCGGCGCCGGCCTGGGCGACGCGCTCGGCCCCGCCGTCCTCGGGGTCTTCGTGCTCTCGTGGGGCCGGCCGGGATGGCTGCTGCTGGCCGCGCTGCTGCTCGCCGTCGGCACCCTGACCGGGCCGCTGGTGACCCGGGCCGCCCGCCCCGGGCGCCGCGCCGGGGCCGGGGCCGGGGTGTGAGCCTGCGGCCGACGCGTGCTCCGGGGCGCCCCGTGACGCCCCGGAGCACGGGCCGGCCGGCCTCAGCGCAGCGCGCGCTGCGCCGCGACGATGCGTCGGGCCGCCGTCTCGTCCCCGCGCCCGCCGCGCTCCGCGTAGCCGGGGAACTGCCCGGCCACCGCGCAGCGCAGCCGCAGGGTGAGCGGTGCCACGTTGGTCTCGGCCCGGTCCTCCTCGATCGCCCGGAGGACTGCGGTCGCGACCTGCTCCGGCGACACCGTGCGCACGCCGCTCGGCACCTCGGCCCCGGTGTCCGCGAACATCCCGGCCCCGCCCACGAACCCGGGCTGGACGAGCGAGACCCCGACCCCGGTGCCGCGCAGGTCCTGCCGCAGGCTCAGCGCGAAGCCGCGCAGCCCGAACTTGCCCGCGGTGTACAGCGACGAGTAGGGCGTCGCGGCCTTCCCCGACATCGAGCCGACGAAGGCGAGCTGCCCGCGGCCGGCCGCCACCATCCGGGGCGTCAGCAGCCGGCTGAGCATCACCGGTGCGCTCAGGTTGACGGCCAGCGCCCGGTCGATCTGCTCGGGCGTGTAGTCGAGCAGCTCGCCGCTGGCGGGCAGGGCGGCGTTGGCCACCAGCACGTCGACGTCCGGGCACTCCTCGGCGAGCCGGCGGACCTGCTCCGGGTCGGCGAGGTCGGCGACCACCGGCCGGGCACCGAGTTCGGCCGCCAGCGACCGCAGGGGCTCCCGGCGCCGGCCGGTGACGATCAGGGTGGCGCCCGCCCCGGCGAGCCGGCGGGCCAGGGTGCGGCCGATGCCTCCGGCCGCACCGGTGAGCAACACGGTCGCCTTGTTCAACCGCATGGTCGGAACCTCCCGGTTCATCGGTCTTCCTCCGGATATCTGCTCTGGACGATAGGAACTTGGCAAACATTTGTCTAGTCTGGCAATTCCTGTGCCAGGATGGTGTCCGGAAGCCCCACCCCCACGACCCGAGGACGGCCCTCATGGAGAAGCGGACGACGAGCAGGCTCGGCCACCGGCAGCTGTCGGTGATCGGCCTGGGCACCTGGCAGCTCGGCGCGGACTGGGGGCACGTCTCCGAACCGGACGCCCACGCCGTCCTGGACGCCGCGGTCGGCTCCGGCGTGACCTTCCTGGACACCGCCGACGTCTACGGCGACGGCCGCAGCGAGCGTCTGATCGGCGGGTACCTGCGCGGGCTCGCCCCGGACCGGGCCGCCGCGATCACCGTCGCGACCAAGCTGGGCCGCCGCGGCCCCCAGCAGCCGGAGGCCTTCACCCTGGACGCCTTCCGCAGCTGGACCGACCGTTCACGGGAGAACCTGGGCGTGGACACCCTCGACCTGGTCCAGCTGCACTGCCCGCCGACCGCGGTCCTCGCCACCCCCGCCGTCTACGAGGCGCTCGACACGCTCGTCGCCGAGAAGCGGACCGCCGCCTACGGGGTCAGCGTCGAGACCTGCGCGGAGGCCCTCGCCGCGATCGCCCGCCCGAACGTGGCCAGCGTCCAGATCATCCTCAACCCGTTCCGCCGCAAGCCCCTCGCCGAGGTGCTGCCGGCGGCCCGGGAGGCCGGCGTGGCGGTCATCGCCCGCGTCCCGCTGGCCTCCGGGCTGCTCTCCGGCGCCTACCGGCACGACACCGTGTTCCCCGCCGAGGACCACCGCACCTACAACCGGCACGGCGACTCCTTCGACGTCGGCGAGACCTTCTCCGGCGTCGACTACGCGACCGGGGTGGAGGCGGCCGCCGAGTTCTCCGCGCTGGCGCCCGAGGGCGCCACCCCCGCCCAGACCGCGCTGCGCTGGATCGTCCAGCAGCCCGGCGTCACCAGCGTCATCCCGGGCGCCCGCACCCCCGCCCAGGCGGCGGCCAACTCCGCGGCCGCCGCCCTGCCGCCGCTCCCGGAACGCGTGCTGGCCGGGGCGGCCGAGCTCTACGACCGCCGCATCCGCGCGCTGGTCCACCACCGCTGGTGAGGCACCCCGGGCCGCCGGCCCGTGCGCGGCGCACGCGCGGACGGCTCACCCGGGCGGACGGCTCACGGGTTGAGGAGGCGCACCGCCATCTCCCGCATCTCGACCTTGCGGATCTTGCCGGTGACGGTCATCGGGAACTCCTCGACCACGTGCACGTAGCGCGGGATCTTCACGTGGGCCAGCCGGCCGGTGCAGTAGGCGCGGACGGCCTCGGCCGTGAGCGGCTCGGCGCCCCCGCGCATCCGGATCCACGCCATCAGCTCCTCGCCGTACTTCGGGTCGGGCACCCCGATGACCTGGACGTCGAGGATGTCGGGGTGGCCGTGCAGGAACTCCTCGATCTCGCGCGGGTAGAGGTTCTCCCCGCCCCGGATCACCATGTCCTTGATCCGGCCGGTGATGGCGAGGTAGCCGTCCCCGTCCATCACGGCGAGGTCCCCGGTGTGCATCCAGCGGGCGGCGTCGACGGCCTCGGCGGTGCGCTCCGGCTCGCCCCAGTAGCCGAGCATCACGGAGTAGCCGCGGGTGCAGAGTTCGCCGGGCTCGCCGCGCGGGACGGTGCGGCCGGTGACCGGGTCGACGACCTTGACCTCCAGGTGGGGGCCGACCCGGCCGACGGTGGAGACCCGGCGCTCGACCGGGTCGTCGGTGCGGGTCTGGGTGGAGACCGGCGAGGTCTCGGTCATGCCGTAGCAGATGGACACCTCCGCCATGCCCATCCGCTCGATGACCTCCTTCATCACCTCGGTCGGGCAGGGCGAACCGGCCATGATGCCGGTGCGCAGGCTGGAGAGGTCGTGCCGGTCGAAGTCCGGGTCGGCGAGCTCGGCGATGAACATGGTCGGCACGCCGTACAGCGAGGTGCAGCGCTCGGCGGCCACGGCGGCCAGGGTGGCCCCGGGGTCGAAGGACGGGGCGGGGATGACGGTGCAGGCGCCGTGCGAGGTGGCGGCGAGGTTGCCCATCACCATGCCGAAGCAGTGGTAGAAGGGCACCGGGACGCAGATCCGGTCCTGCTCGGTGTAGTCGAGCAACTCGCCCACGAAGTACCCGTTGTTGAGGATGTTGTGGTGCGAGAGGGTGGCGCCCTTGGGGAAGCCGGTGGTGCCCGAGGTGTACTGGATGTTGATCGGGTCGTCGGGGGCCAGCTCGGCTCCGCGTTCGGCCAGTCGGCCGGGGTCCCCGCGGCGTCCGGCGGCCAGCAGCGCGTCCCAGCCGGGGCCGCCGATCAGCACCACGCGCTCCAGCTCCGGGCAGCGGGGCCGCACCTCCTCGATCATCCCGGCGTAGTCCGAGGTCTTGAAGCGCTCGGCGGCGACCAGCAGCCGGATGCCCGACTGGTTCAGCACGTACTCCAGCTCGTGCGGGCGGTAGGCGGGGTTGACGGTCACCAGGATCGCGCCGAGCTTGGCGGTGGCGTACTGGGTGAGCGTCCACTCGGCGCAGTTGGGGGCCCAGATGCCGACCCGGTCGCCCTTGGCGATCCCGAGGTCGAGCAGACCGAGCGCGAGCGCGTCGACGTCGGCGGCGAGTTCGGCGTAGGTCCAGCGGCGGGCGGTGGCCCGGTCGACGAGGGCGTCCCGCCCGGGGAAGGCGCGCACCGCGCGGTCGAGGTTCTCCCCGATGGTGTCGCCGAGCAGCGGGACGTCCGCGGTGCCGGAGGAGTAGCTGCGCGGGGTCGGCTGGATCGGCACGTACGGCTCCTGGGTACGGCGGGGCGGGACGGGCACCATGCTCCCGGCCCGGGCGCCGCGCCGCCACCCCCGAACGGGGGTGCGGACACGCCACCGGGGCCGCCCGTCAGGTGCGACGGGCGGCCCCGGTGCCGGGGGTCAGCCGTTGATGCAGGTGTTCCCGATGGCCGGGTTCAGGATCGAGATGACACCGATCGTGTTGCCGCAGACATTGGCCTCGAGGTTGATCGGGATCTGGATCTGGTTGCCGGACAGGACGCCCGGCGAGCCGAACGCGACACCGTTGGCGGTGGCGTCGCCGGCGGCGGCGGTGCCGGCACCGGCGAGGACGGCGACGGCGGCGAGCGCGGTGGCGGCGAGGGTGGTGCGAATACGCATTGCGTCACTCCTTGTGAGGGTGGCGAACATCCGTGTGACGATCACACTCACCTCCGATCAGACGCGACGCCACCCGGGGAACGCCCGGATTGCTCGCTTGGAGGGCGTGTCGGCGCCCCGCACCCCGTGGGCGGCGGCGGTGGGCCCGCCCCCGACGGGCCTACCGCGGCCGCCACCGGTCAGTCACCCGTCCGGGTCACCAGCGCGTCCAGCAGGTCCCGGGCCGGCCGCAGCCCGGGCTCGGCCGCCAGCGACCGCCGCAACAGCACCCGGGCGGCCGCGTCGTCCCCGGTCCGCAGGGCCGCCAGCGCCTCGTTGTAGTCGATCCGGCCCGCGTGCCGCAGCCGGACCAGCGCCGCGAGGTCCTCCCGGCAGGAGGGGCAGCGCAGGCCCTCCGGATCCGCCGGGACGGCGCACTGCGGACAGGGCACCTCCAGCGGGGGCACCGCGGGCCCGGCCGCCCTCGGGGCGGGCACCTGCGACCCGGGGCCTCCGGGCGCGGGGTTGTCGTGCCCGGGAGCGTCGTGCGGGGGAACCCCGTCCGCCGGGGTCGTCCGGGTGGTCTCGGGAGAGCTCATCGCGGCCCCGCCTCCTCGGGCCGCACCGGGCCCAGCGACTCCGCCGGCGGCTCGCTGCCCAGCTCCCGCTGCGCCTGCGCGTACAGGGCCAGCAGGTTCGACATGTGCCGGTTGACCTTCTCCATGTTCGGCGCCTCCACGCCCTCGTCCAGCCCCCGCAGCTCCGCCATGATCAGCTGGGACAGCGCCGGCGAGACCATGTTCTGGTTCACGTAGACGTTGCACATGGTGAGCATCCGGAAGGTGTGCCCGAGCGAGTCGCACAGCTCGTCCGCCCGCTGGGCCGCGACCATCGCGCCCTCCCAGTCGGCGGCCTCGCGGCGCAGCCGCAGCTCGGCGGCCACCGACCGCAGCCGGTCCAGGTCGCTCGGGTCGAGGTGCTTCTCGCAGTAGTGGAGGAACAGGCTCAGGTACGCCTCCGAGCCGCGCACCCAGCGCTGGGCGCGGAGCTGGCGCTGGGCCCGCTCCAGCGCCTCGTCCACCGACTGGCCGCGGGTCTGGCCGGCGGCCAGGTCGTCCAGCCGGTCCATGAGCTGCTGCGCCTCGCGCAGCTCGGCCTCGGTCAGCTCGCCGCCCCAGCGGTCGGTGAAGGACTCGATCTGCCGCTGCTGCTCCTCGACCTGGACCTTGAGCTCCGGGTCCAGGGTGACCCGCTCCAGCTTGACGGTCTTCTCGCCGCCCCCCTGGATCCGCACCGAGAGGGTGATCGTGCGGTCCCGGTCCAGACCGAAGGAGACCTCCACCGGCGTGCGGCCGCCGAGCCCGGCCGGCAGCCGCAGGGTCAGGTGGCCGATCAGCTCGTTCTGCTGGGCGATCTCGTGCTCGCCCTCGTAGACCGCGACCTCCAGCCGCTGGCGGCCGCTGCCGGCGACCACGAACTCCCGGCTGACCGGCGAACCGGTCGGGTAGCTGGTGTTCTTGGGGATGATCACGGCCAGCCGGCCGTCGTTGAGCTCGATGCCGAGGTTCTTCGGCGTGATGTCGAACGGGTTGGTGACCTGCATCAGCTCGCCGCAGCCCTGGCAGACCTCGCTGCCGGGCGGGTTGACCACGCCGCAGGCCGCACAGCGCAGACCGACGTCCTCGGCGGCCGTGGAGGCCACCCTGGTGCCGCCGGGCGCCGCCGAGTTGAGGGCCTCGCCGCACAGCCCGCAGGCGGTGACGCCGGGCGCGGCGGGGGTGCCGCAGCGCGGGCAGTTCTCCCCGTGGGCGACGGTCGGGGCCGGCGACCGCACCGGCGCGGCCGACCGGGGGGCGGGCGAACCGCTCGCCCCCAGACCGCACTTGGGGCAGGCCGCGGCCTCGGCGTCGAACGGGATGTGGCAGCCGGTGCAGGAGATCCGGGGGCCGCCGAGCAGCGAGGTCGCGCAGTTGGCGCAGTTGGAGGCGGAGAGGTCGCCGGGGGCCCGGCACTCGGGGCACTCCACCTCGCCGACCAGCGCGGACTGCACGGCCGCGCCGAGCGCCACGCACTGCATCGGGTTGACGCCGCGCCGGATCCGCCGGGGGCCGAACACCTCGCCGAGCCGCCGGGCCACCAGCGGGATGGCGGTGGAGCCGCCGACCAGCACCACCTCGTCGACGTCCCCCACGGTGAGGTTGGCCTGCATGATGGCCTTGTGGGTCAGTTCGATGGTGCGCTCGATCCGGGCCTCGATCAGCTCCTCGAAACGGGCCCGCTCGAACTCGGTCTCCAGCACCAGCTGGCCGGCGCCGAGGCCGGGCAGGATGACCTCGGAGGCCTCCTGGTGGGAGAGCTCGATCTTGATGGTCTCTGCGGTGGAGGCGATCTTGGGGCGGTCCCGCAGGTCCGGCTGGTAGTCGGCGCCGTACTCCTCGCGGATGTCCTCCAGCAGCGCGGTGGTGATGGCGCGGTCGAAGTCGTCGCCGCCGAGCAGGTTGTCGCCCTCGATGCCGAGCACCGAGACCGAGCCCGGCACCAGCAGCAGGATCGAGATGTCGAAGGTGCCGCCGCCGAGGTCGTAGACCAGGACGGTCCGGCCCTCGTCGCCCGCCTCGGTGGTGATCCCGTAGGCGAGCGCGGCGGCGGTCGGCTCGTTGATGATCCGCAGCACGTGCAGGCCGGCCATCCGGCCCGCCTCCTGGGTGGCCGCGACCTGCCGCTCGCCGAAGTACGCGGGCACGGTGATCACGGCCCGGTGGAAGGGCTCGCCGAGGCGCTGCTCGGCGTCCTCCTTGAGGCGGTGCAGGATGATCGCGGAGATCTCGATCGGGGTGTAGGAACGGCCGTTGAACCAGACGTTGACGTCGCCGTCGGTGCCCGCGGTGACCTTGTAGTCGACCTCCTTCAGGGCCGCCTGGACCTGCGGGTCCTTGAACTTGCGGCCCATGAAGCGCTTCACCGAGCGGATCACGTTGGCGCCGTCGACGGCGGTCCGGCTGCGTGCGGTGGAGCCGACCAGCAGCTCGCCCTTGCGACCGCTGCCGACCACGGAGGGCGTGGCCTCCTGGTTCTGCCGGTTGAAGATGATCTCCGGCTCGCCCCGGCGCAGGTGGGCCACCACGGAGTTGGTGGTGCCCAGGTCGATGCCGAGTGTGCGGTACATGTCGTTCCCCTCTTGCCCCTCGTGGTCCTGGCTACTTCTTGCGCCTGCGCCGGGCACCGGCGGCCGCGCCCTTCCGGCGGGCCGGGGGCCGGACGGCGGGCCGCCCGGGTCCCGCGGTCTGCTCCGGTTCCGGTGCCGGCTCCGGTTCGGGCCCGGGCTCCGGTGCCGGCTCCCCGGCGACGTCCGGCGCCGCGGGGTCCGCCGGCCCGGGGTCCTCGGTGGCGCCCGCGGCCCCGAACCCCTCGAAGCCCCCGGGGCCCTCGGGGCCCCCGGTGTCCGCCGCGTGGACCGGCTCCGGCGCCGGGTCCGGCCCCGGCGGCGCGGCGACGACCACCTGTGCCCGGCGCAGCACCTCCTCGCCCCAGAAGAACCCGGTGATGACCGTCCGCAGGACCGTCTCCGGCGCCACCCCGGCCCGCGGCTCCACGCCGACGATCTCGGTCAGCGCCGGGTCCGCCGCCAGGCCCTCCAGCCGCATCGGGCGCACGCCGGCCTTGGCCAGGCGGCCGAGCAGCCGGCGTCGGGTGGCCTCGATCCCGGCGCCGCGCCCGAGCAGCACCAGTTCCTGGTCCAGGCCGAGCGAGGCCAGCGCGTCGTCGACCTCGACCAGGATGCCCAGCAGGTCGCGCTGGGTGGCCCGGGCGGTCTGCGCCTCCTCCGCCCGGAGCCGCTGCAACAGCGAGGCCCGGAAGAGGAGTTGGCTGAACGCCTGGTCGAGGTCGACCTCCAGCGCGCGCTGCGGGACGTCCAGCGGCCGGAGGCCGTCGGCCGGCCCGGCGATGGGGTCGGCGGTCGGTACGTCGGTCGGTGCGTCGGTCACTCGGGTACCTCGATCTGCGGCAGCACCGACAGGTCGGCGGCGTAGCGGGCGGGGACGGGCGGTTCGGGGTCGGCGCCGCCGGGGGCGGGTTCGGTGAAGTCGGCGGCCAGCTCGGCCCGGTGCAGCGCCAGCAGGGAGGCGGCGGGCGGCAGCGCCGGGCGCTCGACGACCAGCAGCGGCTCGGCGAGGGCGGGCGCCAGCAGCCCCGCGGCCTGGTCGACGGGCTCCGGCGGCAGCGGGCGCTGGAGGTCCGCCTCCAGCCGCCGGTCGGGGTGGCGCAGCAGCGCGGCGGCGTCCTGGATCTGCTGACGGGTGAAGCGGCCGGCCTTCATCGCCGGTCCGACGGCCAGGTTGATCTCGCGCACGCCGGCCGTGAGCGCAACGCCCAGGACCTCGTACGGCGACGGTTCGTGCAGTGGCATGGCGGGCGGTTTCTCTCCTCACGACTCACGAATCACGGCTAGCGGCTTGCGGCTTGCAGCTTTTGACGTGCGGCTCACGTCCGGTGGCGTGCGGCCTGCCGCAGACGTCCGGTGGCTCCCGACTCGGCCTCGGGATGGGGAATCTGAAGCCCCACCACCTGAGGACGGCACCGGTGGCACGGCGGTTGCCGTCAGCGGAGCGCGTTGATCCTCCGCTGGAGGGCCCGCAGCTCCCGGTCGTCCGGGTTGTGCTCGACTGCCTGGCGGATCAGTGCGCGGGCCTCCCGGAACCCGCGGGCGTTGGCCCGGGCGACGGCGTAGGAGCTGAACACCACGCCGAGTTCGGTGTGCAGCTTGGCGACGTCCTCGGGGGTTCCGGACAGCTCGAGCGCCTCTTCCAGGAGACGGATCGCGTCGGGGTAACGGCGGGCCTCGTAGTGGCCGACGGCCTCGCCGCGCCAGACGCTGACCATCAGCCGCCGGATGTCGGGCGAGTCGTCGTAGGACCTGGCCTTGCGGAGCATGGCGGCCTGCGTGGTGAACGGGCTGTCCTGCAGGTTGTCCAGCACGTGGTTGGCGAGCATCACGCCGACCCGGCGCGGCGCCTCGCGCTCCGGGTCGCCGTCCCAGTCCGGGTCGGCGCGCAGCGCGTCGGCCATCCGGCCGACGGCGAGGGTGCGCTGGTCGGCGAAGGCGGCGGAGCGGGCGAGGTGGCGCAGCGCGAAGGCGAGGCCGTGCCGGTGGTCCGGGTCCGGGTTGAGCGAGATCAGCTCCCGCCAGGCCTCGGCGGCCTCCTCCAGCTCCGCGTCCGGGGCGTCGGGCCGGCTGAGCTGGCTGGCCCGGTTGCCGAGGGCGGCCTCCAGGAAGTGCCGGGCGGTCGGGTCGCCGGGGGTGAGTGCGAGGCTCTTGCGGAGCAGGCGCAGGGCGCGCGGGTAGTCCTTCGTCTCGTTGTTGATCTTCCGGGCCCACTGGGCGTAGGTGGCGCCGAGGTCGCCGCGCACCTCGGCGTGGTCGGGGGCCAGGGCCAGCGCCTTCTCCAGGAGTTCGGTCGCTCCCGCCTGGTCGTCGTCGCTGGTCTTGAGCAGGGCGCGGGCCGCCCGCAGGCCGGACTCGGCGGCGATCGCCGGGGCGTCGGCGGGCAGCACGGCGCCGGGTACGGTGCCGGCGCGGGTGAGGCAGTCGAGGGCCTCGCGCCAGTCCTGGTTGCGGTGGTGCTCGCGGGCCTGGCCGACCAGGCTCTCGGCGAGCAGGGCCTGCCAGTCGGCGCCGCGTTCGGTCTCGGGCACGGCGTCCAGGGCGCCGACCGCGGCGGCCTGACGGCCCTGGAGGAGGAGGTAGTGCTGCGGTCCGAGCCCGCCGAACAGGTCGAGCGCCCGGGCCAGCGGGTGTCCGTCTGGCTCCCCGGGCCGCCGCCAGGGCTCTACGGCCCGGTCGAAGGCGGCCGCCCAGGCGGCGAGTCCGGGCTCCTGCCGGAGCAGCCGGTCGAGCGTGGGGCCGAGCGCCAGGCGGCGGGCGGGGCGGCCGGGCAGCGCCAGGCGGACGTCCTCCCGGGCGAAGGCGTCGGCGCTGTGGGTCTCCATGCCCAGCCGCAGGGTCCAGGCGGTGACCTCGTCGCCGCCGCGGCCGGCGGCGCGGTCCAGTGCCCGCAGGTCGTCCCGGAGGCGGTCGGTGAGCGCGGTGCGGGCGGTGGCGATCCGCTGGGGTTCGAGCGGGCGGCCGGTGATCCGGGCGGACTCCGCCCACAGCTCGGGCTGGTGCAGGGCGGCGACCAGGCAGCCGAGCGTCCAAGCCCAGGTCCGCTCGTCGGGTTCGGCGCCCTCGGGGGCCGCGGCGGCGAGCCGGTAGCCGGCGAGTCCGAGGGCGTGCAGCAGCCGCGGCTGGGCCGGGTCCCGCAGCAGCAGCGCGTGGTAGCCGTCCCAGGCCTCCCGGTGGCGGCCCTCGACGGCGTGCTGGTGGGCCTCGTGTTCGGCGAGCAGGACGAGGGCGGGGCCGGCCTGTGGGTGGTCCGGGGTGTGGCCGAGGGCCTGGCGCAGGTCGCCGGCGGCCCGTCCGGGCTCCCCCCGCGTCGAGCGCGGCGGCGGCCCGGCGGAGCAGCACGGCGCTGCGGGCGGCCCCGGCCTGCGCGGGCAGCTCGGCCAGCGCCTCGTCCAGTCGGCCGAGTTCGGCGCGGAGCAGGGCCAGGTCGAGCCGGACGGGCGCGGCCGCGGGGCTGTCTCCGAAGGCCCGGGCCCAGGCGGCGAGGACGGGTTCGGCCTGCTCGGGCGTGCCGGCCCGGCGGGCGCAGTCCAGGACGGCGCGCAGCGCGGGCCCGGCGCAGCGGACGCAGCGCGGCGGGGCGCCCTCGGCGGCCCGGTGCAGGTGGGCGTCGCAGGCCTCGCGGCCGCAGCCGCCGCAGGCGCCGGTGGCCGGGCCGGCGCAGACGGCGCAGTCGGCCGGGGCGGCCTGCGGCGCGGGGGCCGGGCCGGCGGTGAGGAAGTGGCGGTACCAGTCCAGTGCGGCGGCCCAGTTGCCGGCGCGTTCGGCCAGCAGGGCGCGCAGCCGGGCGAGCGCCGGGTCGCCGGCCGGGTCGGGTGCGAGCGGGGCGAGCAGCGCGATGGTCTGCACCGGGCGGCCGGCCAGCAGGGCGGCGGCGGCCAGGTGGTAGCGCTCGCGCGGTCCGGCGGCGGGGTCGAGCACACCGGCCAGGGGCTCGGTCCGGCCCTCGGCCAGGGCCAGGGCGGCGCGCAGCCGGGCCTGCCGGTGGGTGATCGCGCCGGGCAGGGTGTCGGCGAGGGCGAGGGCGGCGGCGGCCCGTTCGCGCTCCTCGGCCCGGTCGCGGCCGGTGACCAGCAGGTGGGCGGCCTCGCGCAGCGCGGCTTCGCGCAGCGCGGCCCGGTAGCCGGGGGCGGCCGGGTGCTCGGCGGCGGCCTGCTGCCAGAGCTCCCGGGCGGCGGCCGGGTCGGCGGCCAGTCGGGTGCGGGCGAGCCGGTCGCGGGCGAGGGCGAGGCGGTCGTGCAGCTCCTCGTCCTGCAGCGGTTCCCAGCGGGTCAGCGCCCCGGCCGGGTCGTCGGTGCGGGACAGCGCGAGGCCGTGGTGGAAGGCGGCGATCCGGGCCCAGCGGGAGTCCGGTTCGCGGTCGGCCTCGGCGCGGAGCAGCGGTTCGGCCTCGGCGGCGCGGCCGGCGGCGAGCAGGGCGGCGCCGAGCCGGACCCGGGCGGGGCGCCAGTCGGGGGCCCGGTCGAGGGCGGCACGGTAGTCGGCGGCGGCCTCGGCGGGGCGGTCGGCCCGCTCGTTGACCAGGGCGAGGCCGAACCCGGCCGGGGCGAAGCCGGGTTGGACGGCGAGGGCGGCGGCGAACTGCTCCCGGGCCTGTTCGTCGGCGCCGAGCAGCAGGGCGAGCCGGCCGAGGGCGTAGCGGGGGCGGGGGTCGCCGGGGGCCTCGGTGGCGGCGGCCGCGAGGTCGGCCCAGGCGGCGTCGGTGGCGCCGAGCCGCTGGCGGGCGAGGCCGCGGAAGAGCAGGGTCTCGGTGCGCAGCGCCGGTCCGCGCCCCCACGGGGAGGGGTCGCCGGCGCCGCGGCGCAGCGCCTCGTCGAAGGCGACGACGGCGGGTTCGTCGCGGTGCAGGCTGAACAGCTGGGCGCCCCAGCGGAACCAGAGTTCGCCGCTGCCGCCGGGGGCGGCCGCGGCGAGCAGGGTCTCGGCCTCGGCGGCCCGGTCGGTGCCGCGCAGCTGGGCGGCGCGGGCGAGGACGGGCCAGTCACGGCCGGGCAGGGCGGCGAGGGCGGCGGCGGTGGTGTGCTCGCGCTGTGCGGGGCTGCCTTCGCGGCAGAGGCGTTGCAGCCAGTCCCGGGTGCGGGCGACGGCCTCGGCCTCCTCCCCGGGTTCGGCGCCGTCGGCGGTGGCCTGCAACAGGGCGAGGACCGGCCCGAGGTCGCCGTCGGCGGCGGCGGTGCGTTCCGCGGCGAGGCGCCGCAGGCTCCACCGGGGCAGTTGCCGGGCCGGGTCGGCGAGCAGCGGGAAGGCCTCGCGGTGCAGGGCGAGGGTGGCCTGCTGGTCTCCGGTGGGGATGGTGGCCTCGGCTTGGCCGAGGAGGGCGAGGCCGCGTTGCGGGAGCAGTTCGGCGGGGCCCTCGGCGAGCCGGCGGGCG
Organism: Kitasatospora sp. NPDC051705; assembly: GCF_044453265.1. Lineage (NCBI taxonomy): Bacteria > Bacillati > Actinomycetota > Actinomycetes > Kitasatosporales > Streptomycetaceae > Kitasatospora > Kitasatospora sp. NPDC051705. Next base: position 181,570 of record NZ_JBITCO010000009.1, read on the forward strand.
AGCCGGGCGTAGCGGCGCCGGGCCTGCGGGGCCTTGCCGGCGGCGAGCCGTTCGGCGGCCGTGGCGAGGGCCGCGGCCACCGTCCCGGCGTCCAGGGCGCGGTGGCGCCGGGCCAGTACGACGGCGGCCGCACCGACCAGTGCCACCACGATCAGCAGCACCGCGAGCTGCACCATGCACCGTCCCCCTGCTGGTCAGATCCACCGATTTCATGATCAACATGCTGGTGATGATCATGAGTTGACGTACTGTCATGATGTTGTCCGATCGAATGCAGGATAGGCCCTTCGTGGGACGTCCGAACAGCGGAGAGCACTATCCTGGGATCAGCTGAAAAGCCGAGGCATCGAGTCGGGGGTCGAGTGTCCGAGTCGCGTTGGGTACCCGGGCTCCGGTTCGGGCCGGAGTTCGACCCCGAGCAGTACGAGCTCCTGGAGTTCCACCACCGGGGCGGCGAGGCCGAGGTGTGGCGGGCGGTGCGCACCGGCCACAGCGGGCTCAAGGAGCTCGTCGCCGCGAAGATCATGCTGGAGCGCGACCCCTCCGAGGTCCGCCGCTGGCTCGGCCGCTGGGACGACGTCTCGCACAACGCCCACCGCCTGGGCGTCACCGACCTGGTGGTGCCCAGCTTCCTGCTCGGCCCCTCCCCGCACCGGCCCGGCGCCCTGCCCGCCGGCGGTCTGCTCGGCTACCAGATCTCCCCCTGGGTCGAAGGGGTCCCGCTGCACACCTGGGCCCGCACCCAGCGCGGCGGGCCGGCCGCGGCGGCCGAGGTCCTGTCCCGGCTCTGCCGGATCGTCGACGAGCTGCACCGCAAGCGCTGGGTGCACCGCGACATCTCCCCCGCCAACGTCCTGGTGGACGCCCACGGCCAGGTCAAGCTGATTGACCTGACCTTCCTGGCCCCGCTCGACCACACCCTGACCGTCGCCGTGTTCACCCCCGGCCACGTCCCGCCGGAGGCCGAGCAGGTCGGCGGCTTCCCCACCACGGCCAAGGACCTGTTCGCCGTCGGCACCCTCGCGCGCACCCTGCTGCTGCCCGACCACGGCCGCCTCGACCACCGGCTCGCCGCCGAACAGGCCCGCGCCGAACTGCTCGCCGCCGGCTACGGCGAGGAGCTGGTCCGGTGGGCCTGCGAGCCGCTGGCCCGCGACCCACAGCGCCGCCCCGCCCCGCTCGGCCCCTGGGTCGGCCGCGGACGCGAACTGCTGCGCGCCCACCGGCCGGTGGCACGCACCGCGGGCCTGGCCGTACTGCCCGACCGGGCCGGCCGGCCGCTGCTGGTCACCGGCGGCCCGGACGGCACCGCCCTGACCGGCCCCGGACACCCCGGCCACCGGCTGCCGACCGGCCAGGGGCCCGGCCCCGTCCGCGAGTTGACGGCCGGCTGGGCAGGCCGGCAGGGCGAGCTGGTGGTCTGCGCCGAGGACCGCGGCGGATCGCTCTGGGTCGGCACCGCGGCCGGCTGGTGGGAGGCCGCGCGCGGCGTCAGCGGGCTCGCCGGGGGCGTCGACCCGGCCGGGGAGATGACGGTCTGGACGGCGGTCGGCGGCGCACTGCGCTCCTACCGCTGGGCGCCCGGGCTCACCCTCACCGGCCGGGAGCTGCCCGGCTGCCCGGCCGACCGGGTGCTCGCCGCCCTGGAGGAACGCCCCGGATCCTGGCTGGTCCTGGTCGAACACCGGGAACAGGTGCTGAGCTGGCGGCCCGGCTCGGCGGAGCACCCGGCCCCGGTCGGACCGCCCGGCGCACCGCGCGCCGGGGCCCTGGCCCTCACCTCCGCCGGGCCGCAGGCCGTCACGCTGCAACCGGACGGCTCCGTCCGGCTGCACCCGCTCGGGGCGGGCGCCGGGCCGGGCTCCGAGATCGGCGACGGCGAACCCGCCCTGGGCGTCGCGGTGGCCGGGCACCGGGGCGGCCCGACCGTCGCGCTGGCCGGCGCGGGCGGGGTCCGGCTGCGGCTGCCGGCCGGCGGCGCCTCCCGCCGCCCGCGCTGGTGGCGGCCCACGCTGCGCCCGGCCACCCGGGTCGCGCTCGCGGTCGGCGACGACTGGCGGCTGTGCCTGGCCGCGGTGGTGGAGGGCGAGTTGCAGTGCTGGCAGGAGGACGCGGCGTACCGCTGGCTGCCGGTGGCCCTGCCGGAACAGGGCTGACGCCGGTGCCGGGCCCGGGGCCGGCGCCTCTCCCGGACCGGACAGGACCGGAGGGGCCCCCGGGCCCGGGCCCGGCCTCGCCGTGGGCGCTCGGCCGGAACGCGCCGAGGCCCCGGAACCTGGTGGGTTCCGGGGCCGCGGCGCGGTGCTCCTCGGCGGTGCTGCTCGGTGCTGGCCCTCGGTGGTGCTCCCGGTCGTACCCGTCGGCGGTGCCGCTCAGCGGAAGCGGCGCAGCCGCAGGCTGTTGCCGACCACGAAGACCGAGGAGAAGGCCATCGCCCCGCCCGCGATCATCGGGTTGAGCAGTCCGGCCGCGGCCAGCGGCAGGGCGGCCACGTTGTAGCCGAACGCCCAGAACAGGTTGCTCTTGATGGTGGCCAGGGTCCGGCGGGAGAGCCGGATCGCGTCGGCGGCGGCCAGCAGGTCCCCGCGGACGAGGGTGAGGTCGCCGGCCTCGATCGCGGCGTCGGTGCCGGTGCCCATGGCCAGGCCGAGGTCGGCCTGGGCGAGCGCGGCCGCGTCGTTGACCCCGTCGCCGACCATGGCCACGACCCGGCCCTCGGCCTGCAGCCGGCGGACGGTGTCCACCTTGTCCTGCGGCATGACCTCGGCGATGACGTGCTCCGGGGCGATGCCGACCTCGGCGGCGACGGCCTCGGCGGCCGCGCGGTTGTCCCCGGTCAGCAGCACCGGCGTCAGGCCCAGGGCGCGCAGCCGGGCGATCGCCTCGGCACTGGTCGGCCGGACGGCGTCGGCGACCTCCAGCACGGCCCGCGCCGCGCCGTCCCAGCCGACCGCGATCGCGGTGCGGCCGGCCGCCTCGGCGGTGCGCTTGGCCTCGGCCAGGTGCCCGGGCAGGTACTGCGACCAGTCGTTCAGCAGCGCCTCCCGGCCGGCGACCACCGCGTGGCCGTCCACCACGCCCTGGACGCCCAGTCCCGGCACGTTCTCGAAGCCCTCGACGGCGGGCAGCGCACCGGCCCTGGCCGCGGCGGTGGCGATGGCGCGGGCGATGGGGTGTTCGGAGGCGTGTTCCAGGGCGCCGGCCAGGCGCAGGGCCTCGGCCTCGGTGACGCCCTCGGCGGTGTGCACGGCGAGCAGGGTCATCCGTCCGGTGGTGACGGTGCCGGTCTTGTCCAGGACGACGGTGTCGACCTTGCGGGTGTTCTCCAGCACCTCGGGGCCCTTGATCAGGATGCCGAGCTGGGCGCCGCGGCCGGTGCCGACCATGAGCGCGGTCGGGGTGGCCAGGCCGAGGGCGCACGGGCAGGCGATGATCAGCACCGCGACGGCGGCGGTGAAGGCCGCGGTCCAGCCCTCGCCGGTGCCCAGCCAGTAGCCGAGGGTGGCCACCGCGAGGGTGATCACGATCGGGACGAAGACGGCGGAGATGCGGTCGGCGAGGCGCTGGGCGGCGGCCTTGCCGTTCTGCGCGTCCTCGACCAGCCGGGCCATCCGGGCGAGCTGGGTGTCGGCGCCGACCCTGGCGGCCTCGACGACCAGCCGGCCGCCCGCGTTGACGGTCGCACCGGTGACCGCGTCGCCGACGGAGACCTCCACGGGCACCGACTCACCGGTCAGCATCGAGGCGTCGACGGCCGAGGCACCCTCGACCACCGTGCCGTCGGTGGCGACCTTCTCCCCGGGGCGCACCACGAACCGGTCGCCCACCGCGAGCTCCGCGACCGGGATCCGCACCTCCTGCCCGGCCCGCAGGACGGCCACGTCCTTGGCCCCCAGCTCCAGCAGGGCCTTGAGGGCGGCCCCGGCGGTGCGCTTGGAGCGGGCCTCGAAGTAGCGGCCGGCCAGGATGAAGGCGGTGACGCCGGCGGCGGCCTCCAGGTAGATGTTCGACGAGCCGTCGCTGCGGGCGATGGTCAGTTCGAAGCCGTGCCGCATGCCCGGCATGCCCGCGTCGCCGAGGAACAGCGCCCACAGCGACCAGAGGAACGCGGCGCCGGTGCCGAGCGAGACCAGGGTGTCCATCGTCGCCGCGCCGTGCTTGAGGTTGGTCCAGGCGGCGCGGTGGAACGGCCAGGCGGCGTAGGTGACCACGGGGGCGGCCAGGGTCAGCGAGAGCCACTGCCAGTTGTCGAACTGCAGGGCCGGCACCATCGCCATCGCGATCACCGGCACCGCCAGGGCCACCGCGGTGGACAGCCGCTGCCGCAGCGGGGCCAGCTCGTCGGCCGGCTCCGCGGGCCCGCCCGCACCCTCGGCGGCCGGCGGCGCGGGAAGCGCCGCGGTGTAGCCGGTGGCCTCGACGGTGGCGATCAGGTCGGCGACCACGACGTCGCCCTCGTAGGAGACCTTCGCCTTCTCGGTGGCGTAGTTGACGCTCGCCGAGACGCCGTCCATCCGGTTCAGCTTCTTCTCGATGCGGGCCGCGCACGAGGCGCAGGTCATGCCGCCGATCGAGAGTTCCACCTCCGTGGAGGCGGGTGCCTGGGTGGTCATCGTTGCTCCTCGTGACTGTCGTCGGACAGGGCGCGTGCGACGTGCCGGGTGGCACCGCCGGATCCGGACCCACCGGACTGGTACCCATGGGGGGTATCGGGCGGCGCCGAGTTCATTTATACCCCTGAGGGGTATCCAGGGCAAGGCTTCACCGATACCCCCCTCCCGCATTTTCCGGACCGACCGAACCGCTTGACTTGATACCCCCACGGGGTATTCACTCGGGGCATCGGACCGGGGCCGGCAGCGCCCCGCCGGAGCTCCCGAGGAGGCCCGCATGACCGGCTACCGGCACGACCAGGACCGCCTGCGGCGCCGACTGCGCCGGATCGAGGGCCAGGTCCGCGGCCTCCAGCGGATGGTCGCCGACGACACCTACTGCATCGACGTGCTCACCCAGGTCTCGGCCGCCACCAAGGCCCTCCAGTCCGTCGCCCTGCTCCTGCTCGACGGCCACCTCGCGCACTGCGTCCAGGACGCCGTCGCCGACGGCGGCACCGCGGCCGCCGACACCAAGGTCGCCGAGGCCTCCCGCGCCATCGCCCGCCTCCTGCGCGCCTGACCCCTCCACCCGCGCCGCATCCGCCCGCGCCCGCCGCCCACCACCGAGGAGACCCGCCATGAACACCGCCCTGAAGATCACCGCCTTCACCGCCGGGCTCACCGCCGCCTTCGGCCTCGCCCTCGGCGTCGGCCACGCCACCGGACGCGGTCCCGCCCCCGCGCCCGCCGGCACCACCGGGCACGGCGGACACGCCGGACACGCCGAGGCCGCGACCCCGGCCGACCACCTGCCCGGCGGGCTGCAGGTCTCCGAGCGCGGCTACACCCTCAGCCTCGACGACCCCTTCGTCACCGCCGGCACCCCCACCGACCTGCGCTTCCGGATCCTCGGCGCCGACGGCCGGGCCGTCACCGCCTTCCAGCCCTCGCACGAGAAGGAACTGCACCTGATCGTCGCCCCGCGCGACCTCTCCGGGTACCAGCACCTGCACCCCACCCGCGCCGCCGACGGCACCTGGAGCGCCACCGCCGCGCTGCCGGCCGCCGGCACCTACCGGGTCTTCGCGGACTTCACCCCCGCCGGCGCCACCGAGGGCCTCACCCTGGGCGCCGACCTGCACGCCACCGGCGACCTGCGGCCCGCGCCATTGCCCGAGACCGGACGGACCGTCACCGTCGACGGCTACACCGTCGCCCTCGGCGGCGAGCTCACCCCCGGGCGCAGCGGGCGGCTCACCCTGACCGTCACCCGGGACGGCCGACCGGTCACCGACCTCCAGCCCTACCTCGGCGCCTCCGGCCACTTGGTCGCCCTCCGGGCCGGGGACCTCGCCTACCTCCACGTCCACCCGGACACCACCGCCCCGGGTCCGGAGATCGGCTTCACCACCACCGCGCCGAGCGCCGGGAGCTACCGGCTCTTCCTGGACTTCAAGCACCAGGACGCCGTGCACACCGCCGCCTTCACCGTCACCACCGAGGGCGCCGCCGCCCCCGGCCCGGCGGCCGCCCCGGCCGGCGAGCCCGCCCCGACCACCGGGGAGACCGTGGACCACCAGCACTGAGGCCCACCTGCGCGCCGTGCCGGGCGGTCCACCACGGACCGCCCGGCACGGCGGCTTCGGCGGATTCGGCGGCGGGGCGGCGCCCGGCCCGGGATCGGGTCCGGGATCGGGTCCGGGATCGGGATCGGGCCGGGTTTCAGGCCCGGGCGCCGGTCAGCGGCCGGTCCTGTGGCGCCGGGGAGCACGACGGCGCCGCGGAGCCCAGTGGCGCCGGGCGGTCCAGTCCCAGGTTCCGGTGGATCTCCAGGGCCGCCGTCGAGCGGTTCAACGTGATGAAGTGCAGCCCGGGCACCCCCTCCCCGAGCAGGCGCTCGGCCATCCGGGTCGCGTGGTCCACCCCGATGCGGTGGGACGCCGCCCGGTCGCCGCGGGCGGCCTCCAGCGCGGCGGCGAGCGCGGGCGGGAAGGAGGCACCGCTCAGCTCGGCGAAGCGGGCGATCTGGCGAACGTCGGTGGCCGGCATGATCTCCGGGATGACCGGGGTGTCGCAGCCGGCCGCCGCCAGCCGGTCGCGCAGCCGCAGGTAGTGCTCGACCTCGAAGAACATCTGGGTGACGGCGTAGTCCGCCCCCGCCCGGCACTTGGCGACGAAGTGCCGGATGTCCTCGGACCAGTCCGCCGAACGCGGGTGGCGCTCCGGGAAGGCCGCCACGCCGACCGTGAACGCACCGCAGCCCCGGACGAGTTCGACCAGTTCGGCGGCGTGCCGCAGGCCCTGCGGATGCGGCCGCCAGACACCGTTCGGGTCCCCCGGCGGGTCGCCGCGCAGGGCCAGCACGTCCCGGATCCCGACGTCCGCGTAGCGCCGCAGGACGGCCTGCAGCTCGGCGGTGGAGTGGCCGACGGCGGTGAGGTGCGCGACGGGGCGCAGCGTGGTCTGGGCGGCGATCCGTTCGGTGGTCCCGATGGTGCGGTCGCGCGAGGAGCCGCCGGCGCCGTAGGTGACGGACACGAAGGTCGGCGCCACCGCCTCCACCCGCCGGATGGCGGCCCACAGGGCGCGTTCGCCGGCCTCGTCCTTGGCGGGGAAGAACTCGAAGGAGTAGGTCCGCTCGCCGGCCGCCAGGATCTCGCGCAGGCCGCGCGGGCCGGGGCGGGTGGTGTGGTCCATGGGGTGCTCACCTCGTGTGGTGGGGTCGGCGGCCTGCCGAGGGGCCGGCCGGCCCGGGATGCCGGCGGGCGTTCCACCCTGCCCCGGAGGGCGCAACAGGACCGCCACAAGGATGACTTGACGATCGCTGGAGGCGGTCCACCCGCCCGCTCCCGGCCGCTCCACACCCCTCTTCAATTACCCCCTGGGGGTATGCTAGCTTCAGTGGTGAAGCAGCCGACCGGATCGCGCGGCCGGCGCCCGGCACGATGACAGGAGCACAGCCATGACCGAGATCGCCGTCACCGTCGAGTCCACCGAGACCGCCTCCTGCTGCGGCTCGTGCGGCACCGGCGCCACCGACGCCCCCGCCGCCGCGACGGCCGGCCCGGCCGTCTTCCAGGTCAAGGGCATGACCTGCGGGCACTGCGTCACCGCGGTGACCGCCGAGCTCCAGCGGATCGACGGCGTGGGCGCCGTCGCCGTGGACCTCGCCACCGGCCGGGTCACCGTCGACAGCACCGCCCCGCTCTCCGACGAGGCCGTCGCCGCCGCCATCGACGAGGCCGGCTACGAGCTGGTCGGCCGCCTGGACGGCTGACGGACCGCGGCACGACGCGGAGCGGCCCCCGACGACCTGGTCGTCGGGGGCCGCTCCGCGTTACCGGGCGGGGGTATGCCGGGCGGGGGTGCGTCAGGTGGGGGTGCGCAAGGAGCGGCCCCGCAGGGCGCGGGCACCCCGGAACGGGGCACCCCCGGCGGCCCGGCCGGTCACCGCGCGTCGGACGGCGCCCGCAACAGGGGGAGGACGACCTCGTCGAGGATCTCGTCGACGACCCGGTCGGGCGGCACCGTCCCGCCGATCAGGAAGGCGTCGCGCAGCAGGTCGAGCGGGAGGGAGAGGACCCGCGGGGTGAGCCGCGCGGGGTCGATCTCGCCCCGGTCGACGGCCCGGCGCATCATCACCTCCAGGCTGCTCACCGGCCCCTGCGCGGTCAGGCCGCCGCGGAAGATCCCGCGGAGCTCGGGGTCGCGCATCAGGTCGACCAGGAACCCGTGCACGGCGTCGGTCGGCAGGTCGTCGAAGCGGTGCAGCAGGCCGCGCAGGAAGAGCGCCAGGTCCGCCTTCAGGTCGCCGGTGTCCGGCGGCTCCCGGTAGTCGGGGGCGTTGCGGCCGAGGGCGGCGACGACGAGCGCCGCGCGGTTCGGCCAGCGGCGGTACAGCACCGGCTTGCTGGTCCGGGCCCGGGCGGCGACGCCGTCCATGGTGAGCCGGTCGTAGCCGTGGTCGGCGAGTTCGGCCCAGACGGCGTCGAGGATCGCCCGTTCCAGCTCGTCGCCGCGGCGCCGCGAGGGCCTGCCGCGGACCTCCTCGCCCACCGGCACGCCGGACGTCACCGGTTCGCCGGGCGCCGCTCCGCCCCTCGCCGCTCCGCCTGCCGCCGATCTGCCCGCTGCCGATCCGCCTGCCGCCGATCCGTCCGCCATCGAGTGCCGCACCCGACCTTCGTCGATTCGTAGATACGTTGCGTTTCTTATCCGGATGAGTCTACAGTCGTGACTAAGAAACGCTCCGTATCTTATGGCCGGATGACCTGGGGGGAACCCGTCATGCGCACTCTCCGAACGACCGACGTCCTGGTGGTCGGCGCAGGCCCGGTGGGCCTCGCCCTCGCCCTCGGACTGGCCCGCGCCGGGATCGACTGCCGCGTCCTCGAACGCGAGCCGCGGTTCCGCGACCGCGGCGTCCGCGGCAAGGGCGTCAACTCCCGGACGCTGGAGGTGTTCGACGACCTCGGCGTCGTCGACGGCATCCTCGCCCGCGGCCGGTCGGACCTCGGGGTCCGCAGCTACCAGGGCGTCCGGATCGTCCACGAGGTCGCCCCTCGGCCCGCCGGCGCCGCGACCCCGGACCGGCCCCACCCCGGCATGCTGCTGCTCGGCCAGCACCACACCGAGGCCGTCCTGCGTGACCGGCTCGCCGGGTACGGCGTCACCGTCGAACTCGACACCGAGCTGCTCGACCACCGGCAGGACCCCGAGGGCGTCCTGGCCACCGTCCGTCGCGGCGCCGCGACGGAACACCTCCGCGCCCGCTACCTGGTCGGCTGCGACGGCGGCCGCAGCACCGTCCGCAAGCTGGCCGGCATCCCGTTCCTCGGCGAGACCTGGGACCAGGAACGCTTCCTGATGGCCTCGCTCGCCGTGGACGGGCTCGACCCCGACCTCATGCACGTCTGGAACCACCCCGACCTCGGCGCGGGCGCCATGGTGCTGGTGCCGATGCGCGAGGACGACAACTGGGCCATCCACGCCTCCGTCCCGCCGAGCGCGGCCGGCGAGCCGCCCGCCCCCACCCTGGACACCTTCCGCCGGCTGTTCGCCGAACGCGCCGGCCTGCCCGGGGTCCGACTGCACGAACCGTCCTGGTCCACGGTGTGGCGGCCGACCGTCCGCATGGTCGAGCGCTACCGCCAGGGCCGGGTCCTGCTCGCCGGTGACGCCGCGCACTGCCACTCCGCGGCCGGCGGCCAGGGCATGAACACCGGTATCCAGGACGCGCACAACCTGAGCTGGAAGCTCGCCGCGGTACTGCGCGGCGCACCCGACGCCCTGCTCGACAGCTACCAGGCGGAACGGCTGCCCGTCGCCGCCACCGTCCTCGCCGCCACCTCCGCCCAGCACAAGGCGCTGTTCTCCGCCGACGGCGCCCGCGCCCTGTCCGCGCAGTTCGCCAGCCTGGCGGGCACCGCGGGCGCCGACCTCACCGGGCTCTCGGTCGGCTACCGGGGCGGCCCGCTCGGCCTCGACCTGGACGACGGCACCGGCATCCGTGCCGGGGACCGCGCCCCGGACGCCCCCTGCGCCACCGCCGACGGCACGCCCACCCGGCTGTTCGACCTCTTCCGCGGCACCCACTTCACCCTGCTGACCCTCGCCGGACGGCCCGCGCCGACCGGCCCGACCGCACCGCCCGGGCGGCCCGACGGGTTCGACGGGCTCGACGGGCTCGACCGACGGGAGTGGCTCGACGGGCTCGAACGGGCCGGTCGCCTGCGCCGGGCCGTCGTCACCGACCCGGGCGGCCACGTCGGCCGCGCCTACGGACTGAGCGGCACGGCCGTCGCCCTGGTCCGGCCGGACGGCTACGTCTCGCTGACGGCGGGGCGGCCGGACCGGGCCGCGCTCACCGCCCACCTGCAGGGCTTCGGCCTGAGCAGCTGAGCGCCTGACCGGCGGGCCGGCGCTCCGGCCGACCGGCGGGCCGGGTCCCTCGGCCCGCCGGTCAGCCCGCCGATCGGGCGCGGGCGGCGGCGGCCCGCTCGTCCGCGTCCGCGAGCAGGAAGTACACCGGGGACAGGCCCAGTTCGACCACCATCAGCACCACCTGGAACCCGTCCGGCCACCCGGCCACCGCGGTCGACAACACCCGGCCGAGCCCGCCCAGCAGGAACACCGCCGTCAGCCACCGCACCGCGTGGGCCGGCACCGGCGACTGCCGGACGGCCCACAGCCAGGCCGCGCCGTAACCGGCGAAGATCGCGCCCATGAACCGGCCGAAGCTGTCGACCGTCGCACCGGCGTCCTCCTCGCCCGGGATCGCCGCGTTCCCCGCCAGCAGGTGGTAGAAGCCGATCGCCACGCAGGCGACCCCCATCGTCCACCCGAGCACCCGCAGAACCCTGGCCATGAACCCACCACCCGTCGGACGGTTAGTTGACACGTGTCCACTTAGCTAGCGCGCGCTAGTGGACACGTGTCAAGTAGCCTTCGCCGCATGCCAGTCCACCAACGGCGCCGCCGCCTGTCCCCCGCCGACCGACGCGCCCAGCTGCTCTCCGTCGGCGCCCGGCTCTTCGCCGCCCGCCCGTACGAGGAGGTGCTGATGGAGGAGGTCGCCGAACAGGCCGGCGTCTCGCGCGCCCTGCTCTACCGTCACTTCCCGGGCAAGCACGACCTGTTCGCCGCCGTCTACCGGCAGGCCGCCGACGAGCTGCTCGCCAAGTCCCGCTTCGACTCCGCCGACACCCTGCTCGAACAGCTCGTCGAGGGCATGGACGCCCATCTGGACTACTTCGTCGCCAACCGGCACGCCGTGCTCGCCGCCAACCGCGTCCTGGCCGGCGACCCGGTGATCCAGACGATCATCACCGGCGAACTCGACACCCTGCGCGGCCGCCTGCTCGGCGTCCTCCCCCTCACGGACGAGACGGCCCGGCGGGCGGTCTCACAGGTCCTCGGCAGCTGGCTGGTGTTCGTCCGGGTCCTGGTCGTCGACTGGCTCACCGAGGAGAGCTGCACCCGCGAGGAGCTGCGCGACGCCTGCATCGGCGCGGTGCTCGGCGCCCTGCGCCCGCTGCTGCCCGCCGACGCGGCCGCCGGACCGAGTGCCGACCCGACCGCTGACCCGAGCCACTGAGAATAACCCCCGACCACCGGCGGGAACCCCGTTCGGCAGGGGCGGAATCGCTACCATCGGGATCCAAGGGGAAACACGCCCAAAGGCACCAATTTCCCATGAAAATAACACAGTTGGATCCTCACCTCAGCGCTGGACCCCGACCCCCGAAGGGACCCATGTCCTCCGCCGCACCCGACACCGGGACCGACCTCCCCCCGCTCCACCGGCTCCCCGTCACCCCCGCCCGGGCGCCCCACCCCACCACCCTGCCCGACGGCACCCCGGCCTGGCTGGTCACCCGCTACCACGACGTCCGACAGGTCCTCACCGACCCGCGCTTCACCCGCGGCGACCTGCACACCGTCGGCACCCCCGGCGGCGGCGCCGACGTGGCCAGCAACCCCGCCTCCCTGTTCAACCAGGACGGCCCCGCCCACCGCCGGCTGCGCAGCACCGTCCAGCGCGCCTTCACCGCCCGCGCCATCGCCGACTGGCAGCCCTGGGTCGCCGAGGCCGTCCAGCAGGCCGTCGACGCGCTCGCGGCCGCCGGCCCCCCGGCCGACCTCGTCACCGCCTTCACCCGCCCGGTGCCCTTCGCCGTCACCACCCGCCTGATGGGCCTCGACGGCGACGGACCGGACCACCTCGACGCGGAACGCCTGCGCCGCTGGACCCGCGCCGTCCTCGCCGACGGCGGGGCGGACACCCCCGCCACCCAGGACCGGTCCGCCGAGGACCCCGCCAAGGACCCCGCCCAGAACCCGGAGAGCGCCCTCGCCGAGTACGCCGCCTTCACCGCCGAACTGATCGCCCGCCGGCGGCGCACACCCGGCGACGACCTCGTCAGCCGCCTGGTGCACGCCGCCGACCAGGACGGCAGAGTCCCCGAGGAGTCGCTCGTCCACCTCGTCTGCGGGCTCACCGCCAGCGGCAACGAGAGCGTCACCGGCGCCCTCGGCAACGCCCTGGTCTACCTGCTCGGCGAACGCCCCGAGCACTGGCCCCGCCTCGCCGACCCGGACACCACCGAGCGCACCACCGAACGCCTGCTCCACTTCATCCCCCTCGGCGACGACGAGGCCACCACCCGCCGCGCCACCGAGCCGGTCGGCATCGGCGGCGTCGACATCCCCGCCGGCGCCGTCCTCGCCGTCAACCTGGGCAGCGCCAACCGCGACCGCGCCGTCTTCCCCGACGGCCTCGACGCCGACCTCGACACCGCCCTCCCCGCCCCCACCCTCGCCTTCAGCGCCGGCCCCCACTACTGCCTCGGCGCCTGGCGGATGCGGCTCGAGATGCGGGAGTCCCTCCGCCGCCTCGCCACCGCCCTCCCCGGCCTGCACCTCACCACGCCCGTCCACCGGATCGCCTGGCAGCTCGGCACCACCACCCGCAGCCCGGCCCGCCTCCCGGCGGCCTGGTGACCACGCGCCGCCGGGGCGGGCCGACCCGCCCCGGCGGCCCGCCGGACACCCCTCCTGACACACCCGCACACACGTTCAACCCACCACCTCCACAGCACAATTGGCCGGATTCCCGGTTCCCGTCCGGCACTGTCCGCACCCCGCCCCGGCAACGGCGCGACCCGGCCCGGTCGGCCCGCTAGGCTGGCCGGCATGTCCCGTGCGTCCCGTGTGCCACTCCCCGACCTCGTCCGGCTGCGCCAGGCCCGTGATCGCATGGACCGCGAGTACGCGCAGCCGCTGGACGTCCCCGCGCTCGCCCAGACCGCCCTGATGTCCCCCGGCCACTTCTCCCGCAGCTTCCGCACCGCCTTCGGCGAGACGCCGTACGGCTACCTCATGACCCGCCGGATCGAGCGCGCCATGGCGCTGCTGCGGCGCGGCGACCTCTCGGTGACCGACGTCTGCATGGCGGTGGGCTGTACCTCGCTGGGCTCGTTCAGCACCCGGTTCACCCAGTTGGTCGGCGAGAGCCCGAGCGCCTACCGGGCCCGGGACCACTACGAGGACGCCGCCGTCCCGGCCTGCGTCGCGAAGGTCTACACCCGGCCGGTCAGGAACGGAGAAGCAGGAGGTCCGGGAGCTAAGTAGCGTGAAGGACATGGACATCAAAGTTGGACAGACCTTCATCACCGTCGACGACCACGACAAGGCGCTCGGCTTCTACCGTGACGCGCTGGGCCTCGAGGTGCGCAACGACGTCGCCTTCGGGGACCTCCGCTGGGTGACCATCGGCTCGTCCGCGCAGCCGGAGGTGGACATCGTCCTGGAGCCCCCGCTCGCCGACCCCAACGCCGACGACGCCGACCGCAAGGCCGTGGCCGACCTGATGGCCAAGGGCCTGCTGCGCGCGGTGATCTTCCGCACCGAGGACTGCGACGCCACCTTCGAGCGGATCCGCGCCGCCGGCGCCGAGGTCATCCAGGAGCCGATCAACCAGCCGTACGGCGTCCGCGACTGCGCCTTCCGCGACCCCGCGGGCAACATGGTCCGCTTCAGCCAGCCGCGCACCAACTGACCACCCCCCGGGCGGCCCCCTGAACCGCCCCGAACACCCCCCCCCCGAACGGGTCCGCCCACCCCCGGTGCGCGGACCCGTCCGCGTGCGTACGGTGCCTGTCAGGCCGGCGGCCGTCCCGCTCCCGGCACCGCGTGATGGATCGCGGTGATCGTCGCGGTGGCGTCGAAACCGAGCACCGGGTCCGGCCGTCCGGAGAGCAGGCTGGCGTAGAGCGGACGGTAGTGGGCGACCTTCCGGGGAGTCCGACCGTCGTTGCCGAAGTCGGCCAGCAACTCACCGCCCCGAGCCGCGAATCCGGTCATGGCGGTGTGATCGATCCACACCTCCACCCCTGAGCGGCCGAGCACCAGACTGCTCTCCTTGCTGCTGGACCCGGTCAACCAGCTGCTGCGCAGCCGCGCCGTGCCCGTCCCACCCCGAGAGCGGAAACCCACCGAGCACCAGGCGCTGGCGCCACCGTCCGTCTCCCGGGCGGAGGTGAGCTCGGTGAGCTCGACGAAGCGGGTGAGCATGCTGAGCTGATTCACGCCCGAGTCCATCCAGCTGGAGACGTACGAGGCGAAGGCTTCGGGCCCCCGGAGGACGTAGGGGTCGTAGAACGCCGAGGTGACGGTCGTGACCGGCCCCCAGTCGGGGTGCCCGGCCAGCAGCTCCGCCGCCCATTCCACCTCGGGCGAGAAGGCGAAGTGGTGCGCGGTGAACAGCCGGCCCCGAACGTCGACCTCGCCGTCCAACGCACGCAGCCCCGCGAGGGTGGCCAGGTCGTGGACGAGCGGCTTCTCGACGAGCACGCCGGCCGTGGACCGGAGGAGGGCGGCGGTCGCCAACTCGGCGTGCGTCTCCGTCGGGGTCGCGAGGACCACCAGGTCAGGCTGGTGCAGGTCGAGCGCGGCGGCGAGGCTGCCGTAGTGGGGCGGCACGGCGCCCCGGAAGTCGACCGCCCCTGACGGCCGCGGGTCGACCGTGAACTCCAGTTCCACGTCGTCCCGTTCGGCCAGGACGGCGAGGTGCGTCGCGGCGATGATGCCGACCCCGACCAGACCGACTCGCACAGGTTCGACTCGCGCCGGGTCGATCATGAGATCCCTTCCCCTCGTCCGGCCCCACCCCGCGGGCCCTGGTGTCTCATCGTCGCGCGGCCACCTCGGCCCACCGGCCCAACGACACGGCCGGAGCATCGACCCATTCCACCCGCGGGTCGTGCTCCACTGCCTGGGGGACGCCCTCGATCCAGCTGGTCACGATCGGCACCCAGTAGGTGTTGCCGCCCGACCTGCGGGTTCGCGCATCGAGCTCGGCCCGCGTGCGCCGGGCGCCGTCGTGGTCTCCGCCGATGATCCTCAGCAGGATCTGGGCCACGTCGGCCAGGTTGTGGCCGCCACGGTAGCCGATGCCGTCCGCCAGCTGCCGGGTGCCCCCGACGGCCCGCCCCGCGGCCTCCTGGTCACCGGCCACCGCGTGCACGACCGCCTCGGCGGAACGGATCTTGACCAGCTCGACCGGATTGGGCACCAGGTCGAGCAGGTCCCGCGCCCGGGCCGCCGCTTCCGACACCGCCGCCGTGTCACCCGACCAGCAGGCGGTCTGCGCCAGGTTGGCCAGCGCCTTCGCCTCCGCGGCGGCCAGGCCCTCACCCCGGGCCAGGTCGATCGCCTCGGTGTACGCGGCGGTCGCCTCGCCGAAGCGGGCGTTGACCCGCCAGATGTGACCGATCAGCCGCAGCCGTTCGCCCTCCTCCTCCGGCCCACGGCTGCGCTGTTCCCGGAGCGAGCCCAGTGCCGTACCGAAACGTCCGTTGAGGTAGTCGAAGTCGCAGAGCCAGTACCGGGCCGCGGCGTCGAACTCCCCTCCCACCAGAGCCCGGTAGATCTCCGCCGCCTTGGTGTAGTCGCCGTGGTTGCGCAACGCGTGCGCGAGGTGGATCTGCACCAGCTGCGCCGTCGGGCTGCCCGGCCGGACGCTCGCCCCCACGCTGTCGAGCAACTCGACCGCCTGCGCGGCGTGGCCCGTACGCCGCAGCTGGACACCCCGTATGGCGGCGAGGACCGCGCGGTACTCAGGCGTCCCAACGCGTTCGGCGGCGAGCCCGGCGCCCAGCTCCGACCACTGTCCCGCCTCGACGAGGCGCTGCGTGGCCCGGGCCATCCAGTCCTCGAAGACCCCGTGCGCCGCCGCGAGCTTGAGACCGGACGTGAGGGCCTGCGCGACGGCGACCCGGCCGGCCGACGGTCCGAGCCGTTCGCCCAGCCAGACGAGAAGCCTGGCCGCGACCTCGCTGCGGTCGCGATCGGACCAGCCGTCCGGCAGCGTCCGGTCCGCCTCACCGATGGCGTGGCGCAGAGCCGCGTGCAGGGCGTACGGCAGGGCGTAGGCGTCGTCGTGCGTCAGGAAGGGCCGGCGCAGGAACCTGGCCACGCTGCCGTGGGAAACGCCGGGCTGCCCCGCCCTCAGCAGGTCGGCACCGACCCGGTCGGTGAGCGCGGCGGTGCGGACGAGGTCGCGTTCCTCCCGCGGTAGATCCCGGATCGAACGGGTGGCCACCGCCGTGAACGAGCCTCCGAAGTCCGCCGCCGACGGCTGCCCGCCGCGGGCGAGGAGGGCGACGAAATGCGACACCGACAGGTCCAGGTACAGGGGCAGGCCCTGACCGCCGGCGATGATGCGCCGACGGACCTCGACGGGCACGGCGGGCTCGCCGTCCCGGACGAGGGCCTCCCGGAGGTAGCTGTCGGCGTCGGAGTCCGACAGGTAGCCGACGAGGTGCTGGCGGGGTTCCACGGTGTCGTTGCTGAAGTGCAGGTTGGGCCAGCACTGCTGGCCGGTGAAGTCCAGCTCGTCGCCCGCGCCCGCGTCGGCCCAGTCGACGCGGTTGCGGCCGGTGATCACGAACAGCACGTTGGGCATCAGGTAGGCGCAGCGCTGGATCAGACGCTCCACCGCGCGGTCGGCGCGCCCGTTGACCACCTCGAAGGTGTCCAGGAACACGCACACCGTGGGCCGCCGGGCCGGTCGGCCGGTCGGCGGCAGCCGGTCCAGGTCCCAGGCCAGCAGGTACGGGAAGTAGGAGAGGGTGTCGTAGTCGGCGTCGGCCTCGACCAGTTCGGCGAACAGCTCGCAGTCGGCCAGCAGCCGTCCCTCACGCACCCGGTCCCGGATGGCGCGGTAGGTGGCCAGGGCCGCACGCTGAGCCAGCCCGGTCAGCCCGCCGAGGCCGGCTGGGTCGACGTCCCGCACCGTCTCCGCGATCTGGTCACCGAGGCCGATGCTCCGCGAGGCCCGGCGCAGCGACGGAGAGGTGTCGAGGAAGTCCTGCAGGGCCTCCCCGGGGTGCGCACGGGCCCAGTACGAGGCCAGCGCCAGGTCGAACGCCTGCCACCGGCTCCCCAACTGGCCCAATCCGGCCCGCAGCCGAAGCAGCAGGCCCTCGATGTCGCACGCGCCGTCCTCGGACAGGTCGACCCGGACGGCCAGGACGTCGTCACGTCCCTCGGCCGTCGCGTCGGCGAGCAGTCGGCGCTCGAGCTCGTGGGAGAGCGTCGTCTTGCCTATGCCGCCGACCCCGTACAGCGTCAGGACGTTGCGGCGCCCCTGCGCCCGGTCCACCACCGGTGATACCTCGGCCTCGTCCAGCGTCCGGCGCAGGCACTCCACCGATCTACTGAAGGCCGCCACTTCGTCGACCCGGTTGGTGAAGACCTGCTGCGCCGTGACGGTGGACGACAGCCCGCTCATGAACGCGGCCCGAAGGTTCACCCGTGCCATCCTGCCCCCTTCTCCACGCCGCCCCGGATCCGGTCCACCTCACCCGGGGGTTCGCGATCTGAAATCCTGTCAGCCCGTGGCGGCGTGCCACAAGTCACCGCTCGGCGTCCGCGTGCCGCGCGTCAGCGCTCGCGGCCGCGGGGCTTCAGCGGGGTGGCGGGCAGCTCCGGGGCCGGGAGGCGGGCGCCGGCGTAGCCGTGGACGGTACCGAAGCGCGACCCCGTCTCCCAGTCGGTGCGGGCCCGGGCGATCTCCTCGGTGGAGCGGCCGATGAAGTTCCACCACATGACGATCCGCTCCTCGAAGGGCTCGCCGCCGAGGAGGAGGACGGCGGCGTCCGTGCGGGCGAGGAGGGGGAGTTCGCGGCGGCCGCAGCCGAGGTAGAGCAGGGAGCCGGGCTCGACGGGGACGCCGTCGACGTCGACGCCGCCGGACATGGCGAGGACGGCGTACTCGAAGTCGGGGACGAGGGGGAGCCGGAGGTCGGCACCCTCGATGAGGGTGAGGTCGGCGCCGACCAGCGGCGTGTAGGCGGTGCCGGGGGACGTCGCGGTGTCGAGGGTGCCGAGGATGACGGTGCCGTGCAGGCCGCGGGCCGTGACCACGGGCAGGTCCGCGTGGTGTTCGAAGGCGGGGGCGGTGTGCCGGTGGGCGTCCGGGAGGGCGACCCAGAGCTGGGCGCCGTGCAGGAACCGGGCGTGCGGGCGCGGGGACTCCTCGGAGTGCGAGATCGCCCGGCCGGAGGTCATCAGGCCCAGTTCGCGGGGGCGGACGGTCTGCAGGCTGCCGAGGCTGTCGCGGTGCAGCACCTCGCCCTGGTGGAGCCAGCTGACGGTCTGGAGGCCCGTGTGGGGGTGCGGCGGGACCTGCATGCCGGGCTCGTCGGCGATGTCGTCGGGGCCGTAGTGGTCGACGAAGCACCAGGCGCCGACCATCCGGCGGCCCAGGTTGGGGAGCAGGCGGCGGACCACCGTGCTCTCGCCGAGCGGGACCTGACGGCCGGTGAGCAGGTCCCGCACCGGGCCGGTGTCGGCCTCGCGGCCGCAGGCGGTCGGGGCGGGCTTGCGGTCGAGGTTGCTCATGTGCACTGCACCACCGTGCGGAGAGGGGCCGGGCGAGGGGCGTTCGGCACCGATCCTCCAGGACGGCCGGCGGTTCCTCCACCACACGCCGGGCGGGTCCGCGCGGTTCGACCCGCTCGGACCCGCCCGGACCCGCTGGGACCCGCCACTGCCGGGTCCCTGCCCACGGGGCTCAGTGCGAGCAGGCCCACCAGGCGTCGGCGGTGGCCGCGGCCGCGAGGTCCCGCAGCTTGCCGACGGCGGCGGCCGGGTCCTCGGCTCCGTAGACGGCCGAGCCGGCCACGAACACGTCGGCGCCGGCCTCGGCGCAGCGCTCGATGGTGCTCGCCGAGACGCCGCCGTCGACCTGCAGCCACAGTTCCAGGCCGTGCTTGTCGATCAGCTGCCGGGTGCGGCGGATCTTCGGCAGCATGATGTCCAGGAAGGCCTGGCCGCCGAAGCCGGGCTCGACGGTCATGATCAGCAGCATGTCGAGCTCGGGCAGCAGGTCCTCGTACGGCTCAATCGGCGTGGCCGGCTTGAGCGCCATCGAGGCGCGGGCGCCCTTGGCGCGGATCTCCCGGGCGAGCCGGACGGGCGCGGCGGCGGCCTCCACGTGGAAGGTGACGGAGCCGGCGCCGGCCTCGACGTACTGGGGGGCCCAGCGGTCCGGGTCCTCGATCATCAGGTGGCAGTCGAGCGGGATGTCGGTGGCGCGGGCGAGGGACTCGACGATCGGCACGCCCAGGGTCAGGTTGGGCACGAAGTGGTTGTCCATCACGTCCACGTGCAGCCAGTCGGAGCCCCTGACGGCCTCGGCCTCCTCGGCGAGCCGGGCGAAGTCCGCGGACAGGATGCTGGGGTTGATCTGCGCCATTACCGACTACCTTCACACGAGGGTTCACACGAGAGCGCCGACGGGCGTCCGCACGGGTATCCGCCCCGGCGTCCACGCGTGGCCGAGGCGCCCCGGGAACGGACACCTCACCCCCATCATCTCGCGCCACCGGTGCACCGGGCGCCCGCCCCCTCCCCCGCGTGACCGTCATCACACCGCGCGCGGGGTTACCCCGGCGGCGGCCGGGGCCATCAGCAGGGGGACGACCCGCACGCCCGGGCCGCCGGCGCCCGCCGGACGCGGGCCCTCCCGCTTCGCCGCACCACCGCGCGTTCCCGTGTCCCCGTGAGGAAGGTCCCCGCCATGGCCGATGTCGTCCACCCCGCCCGAGCCCTGTGGTGGCTCTTCGAGCCGGTGCACGCCGTCACCTACTTCGTGCCCGAGGGCCGGGACGCCTTCGAGGCGGTCGGGCTGCACGGCGCCTGGCGCGGCTACTTCGCCAGCCGTTCGGCACCGCTGGGCGCGGTGGACGCGGCACCGGTGACGGCCGCCTTCTTCAACTTCGCCCCGGCGCTGGTCGAGCGGGCGCTGCCCGAGGTGTGGACGCACGCCGGCCCGGAGGAGGCGCTGGCCGCCCGGCTGAAGGGTTCGGCGGACGCGCTGGCCCGGCTGCTGGAGCACGTGCCGCAGGAGCAGGTCGAGCTGGTGGCGGAGGCGCTGGAGCGGGCCGCGGGCCGGCTGGACTGCGTCGGCCGGGTGCTCGCCGCCGCCAACGCCGCGCTCCCCCGGCCCACCGGGCTGTACGAGCGGCTCTGGCAGGCCGCCACCGTGATGCGCGAGCACCGCGGGGACGGCCACGTGGCCGCCCTGGTGACGGCCGGGCTGGACGGCTGCGAGGCACTGGTGGTCCGCTGCGCGATGGACATGCGGCGGGAGATGATCCAGCCGCTGCGCGGGTGGACGGACCAGGAGTGGGAGGCGGCCGCGGCCCGGCTGGTCGAGCGGGGCTGGCTGACCCCCGAGGGCACCGTCACCGAGCTCGGCCGGATCCGGCACCAGTCCCTGGAGGCCGCCACCGACCTGGCCGCGGCACGGGTGTGGGAGAACTACCCGCGGGCCGAACTGGACGCCCTGGCGTCCGCGTTGAAGCCGATCTCGGCGCTCTGTCGGGGCAGCCTCCCGGTCAATCCGGCCGGACTGCCGGACAAGCCGTAGCCCTCGGCCCCGTGGCGCCCGGCCGGTCAGGGCCGGGCGCCGAGAGGCCGGGTGCCAGGAGACCGGGCACCGGGAGGCACGACGACCGTCGTCGCACCCAGCCGGCCGTCACGTCCCCGGCGGCCCGAGGACGATGCCCCGCCCGGAGTAGAACCGCGCGAAGGCCCGCCACGGAACGTGTGCGAAGGACTGCGACTCCCCCGGAAACCCGGACGGGTTGTGGAGGACCACCGCCGTCTCCGTGGTGCCGACCGCCAGCACCAGGTGCCCGCCCCGCCGGACCGGCTCCGGACCGGCCGGCTCGCGGATCGCCGGATGCACCGACACCATCACCAGCCCCCCGTCGGCCACCGCGGCGGAGACCTCCTCGGGCGTCAACTCCGCGGCCCGCGCGGCCAGTCCCCAGCGCTCCCGGGCGTAGGCGGCGAACGGGGTGTGGATCAGTCCGCGCAGGCTCTCGCCGTCCCGGACGTAGGCACCCGCCGCCACGCACTCCTCGGCCAGGGTCAGCGCCGGCGGCGCCAGGCCCCACCAGTGGTCGAGCGCCATCCGCAGGCAGGCGACCCCGCAGAGCCGCCACGACCACCACGCGTACTCCTCCGGGGTGCCCGCGCCGGACTGCCCCCAGCGCGGGTCCTCGGCCGCGTCGACCTGCCCGTCGATGATCGCCCGCACCAGCTCCGCCGACTCCCACTGGGAGTGGTACGGCACCTGGTGCACCACAGCCTCGTCCGCCATCCCCCGACGCTCCCACACCGCGCCGACGGACCGACCCGCGACACTCCCTGCAGGCCCCCGGTCAGGCGGCGCCGCCCTCCGCGGCGGCCTTCCCAGCAGCCTTCCCGGCGGCTTTCCCGGCGGCTTTCCCGGCGGCTTTCCCGGCGGCCGACGCGCCGCTCGTCTCACCCACGCCGCCCTCCCCGGCCGCCCCGGTCCCTCCCGCCGCCCCGGCCGCCCCGGCCCCGCCCTCCGTCCCGGACCGGAACGCCAGCCGCGCCGCCGCGTGCCGCCCGCGCTCCTCCACCGGCAACGAGCCGGTGGCGCCGGCGAGGCCGAACGGCGGCATGTCGAAGTAGATCGACTCGTATCCGCCCTCCGGCACGATGTACGTCTCGTGCCAGAGCCCGACGTGCTGCCGGGCCTTCCCCTCCCGCAGCTTGCGGTTGGCGATGCCCCACACGGTGTGGTGGAAGCCGTCCGGCGCGGTGGCGTACCGGTACAGCTTCTCCTTGGACTCCCAGTACTGCACGACGTAGTAGGTGCGCGGCGAGGCGGTGAGCAGGATGCGCCCGCGCAGGCCCCGTTCCGGGCTGCGGGCGAGTTCGTGCAGCATCCGGAACATCGCGAACATGACCGGGCCCCAGTGGTGGACGGCCCAGAAGCGGTTGATCCGCATGCCGATGAGCAGCACCACGGTGTCGCCGGTGGCGGCCGCGGTGGTGTAGCCCGGTGCCGCCTTGGCGAACATCGAGCGGACGAACGTCGTTCCCGTGGACATCCCGACCTCCCCGTACCCGTTCCGCACCCCATGTAAGCGGTGATTACATCAGGGCCCGGTAACCCGGTCAAGGCTCCCCGCGGGCACAAGTCGGTTACTGCGGAGGGCGGTTGGCGATCCCCTGACCGAAGGTGTCCAGCACCTGCACGACCAGCTCCTCCGCCTTCTCGGCCGGCAGGTACCCGTCCACGATCATCTGCGCCAGCCCGTACACCAGCGCCTGCCCGGCCAGGCCCACCAGCAACGGGTCCCCGGGGCGCAGCCGGCCGGCCTCCTGGTCCGCCACGATCATCCCGGTCAGCGCCCGGTCGATGCCGTCCAGCTGCTCCCGCAGCTCCGGCTCCCGCGAGGCCGTGAACACCCGCGACCGCACCAGCTCGAAGCGGCGCGGATGACGCAGCGCGTACCGGACGAACCCGAGCCCGATCGCCCGCATCACCGAGCCGCCCGCCGCCTCCACCGACGCCGCCTCGGCCTCCTGCCAGCGCGCGAAGTCCGCCAGCACCCGGTCCGCCAGCGCCGTCAACAACGCCTGCCGGTCCGCGAAGTGGCGGAACGGCGCCCCCGCCGACACCCCCGCCCGGCGCGCCACCTCCCGCATGCTCACCTTGTCCTGCCCGCACTCGTCGAGCAGCTCGAACGCCGCCCCGACCAACGCCTCCGGCAGGGACCCGTGATGGTACGAGCTGCGCCCGTCAGGCCGTTCCGTCATACCCGCCTTGCTACCACAACGACCGGCCGCCACCACCACCACGCACCATCGGCACCGGCGCACCGCGCACCACCGCCACCGCCACCGCCAGCAGGACCCGGTCGGTGGCGGCGGCGGGCGCGGGCTACCAGGCGTAGTCCTCCGGGGCCGGCCGGTGGCCGGGGAAGATCTCGTCGAGGCGGTCGAGGGTCTTCTGGTCGAGCTTCAGGTCGACGGCGGCGACGGCCGCGTCGAGGTGGGCCGGGGTGCGGGGTCCGATGATGGGGGCGGTGACGGCCGGGCGGGAGAGTAGCCAGGCGAGGGCGAGGTCGGCGGGGTCGGTGCCGAGCTCGTCGGCGAGGTCCTCGTAGGCCTGGAGGCGCTCGCGGTGGGTCTCCAGGAGCGCGCCGGCGTGCTCCAGCGCACCGCGGACGCGGGTGCCCTCGCGTTCCTTGCGCAGGATGCCGCCGAGGACGCCGCTGCGCAGCGGGGACCACGGCAGCAGGCCGAGGCCGTAGTGCTGGAGGGCGGGGACGACCTCCAGTTCGACGGTGCGGTCGAGCAGGTTGTAGAGGGACTGCTCGCTGACCAGGCCGAGGAAGTGCCGGGCGCGGGCGGCCTCCTGGGCCTGGGCGATGTGCCAGCCGGCGAAGTTGCTGGAGCCGACGTAGATGACCTTGCCCTGGGCGACCAGGAGCTCCATCGCCTGCCAGATCTCCTCCCAGGGCGTGTCCCGGTCGATGTGGTGCATCTGGTACAGGTCGATGTGGTCGGTCCGGAGTCTGCGCAGACTGGCCTCGACGGCCCGGCGGATCGCGAGGGCGGAGAGCCGCCCCTCGTTGGGCCAGTCGCCCATCGGGGCGTAGGCCTTGGTGGCGAGCACGGTGCGCTCGCGGCGGCCGCCGCCCTGGGCGAACCAGCGGCCGATGATCTCCTCGGTGCGGCCCTTGAGGTTGCCCTCGCCGTCGCGTCCGTAGGCGTTGGCGGTGTCGAAGAAGTTGATGCCCCGTTCGTGGGCGGTGTCCATGATGCGGTGGGCGTCGGACTCCTCGGTGTAGGGGCCGAAGTTCATGGTGCCCAGGCAGAGTCGGGAGACGGTCAGGCCGGTGCGGCCGAGGTGGGTGAACTCCATGGGCTCCACCTTCGGCCGCACCGGCACCGGTGTCCAGCACCTCCCGCCCTCCGGGACGGCCCCGGGGCCCCTGACCACCCCGACGGCGTTCACGCCCCCGCCGGCCCGACCGCCCCGGTGGCGTTCACCGCCCGTGCGTGGCGAACTTCCTTACGGCGAGCGGCACGCAGAGCGTGAGCAGCACGGCGCTCCACACCAGCGAGGCCGCGACGGCGTGCTGCACGGGCCAGGCGTCGCCGGCGGCGGAGGGGTTGCCGAAGAGCTCCCGGCAGACCCACCCCCTGACCGCCCCCTGCCCCCGGCCCGCCCGCGGCGCGGCGCGGCGCCTAGCGGACCGCCCCCGCCGGGAGCACCGCGACCGCCCGCCCGTCCACCAGCACCAGCGCGGCCGGGTACGTCCCGCCGAGCGCCTCCCGCACCTCGGCCGCCGACTGCCCGACCCCGACCGTCGGCAGCGCCGGGCCCAGCAGCCCGGCCACCGGGTCGCCGGGCTTCGCCGTGCCGTCCGCGAGCGCGGCGGCCAGCACCGCGTGCGACACCGAGCCGACCACCTCCGTCGCGCTCACCCCGTACGGGCGTGCGGCCCGCGCCAGGACGGCCGGCGCGACACCGCCCGGCGCGGTGCGCAGCGCCTCCAGCGCCCCGCCGACGGTCGCGTCCGCGGTCACCGTCGCGAGCGGGCCGACGGTGTCCAGGAAGGACCGCAGCGCCCCCTCCCCCGGCTCCTCCAGGAAGCCCCACCGCCGCATCCAGTCGTCGCTGTGCACCTTGGACAGGTAGGAGCGCCCGGAGTCCGGCAGCAGGACCACGACCAGGTCGCCCGGCCCGAGCCGGCGCGCCACCCGCAGGGCCGCGGCGACGGCGGTGCCCGAGGAGGGGCCGGCCAGGATGCCCTCCTCCCGGGCGAGCCGGCGGACCGTCAGCAGGGACTCGCGGTCCGGCACGCGCTCGAAGGCGTCCGCCACGTCCCGCCGGTAGGCCTGCGGCCAGCGGTCCTCGACGGTGTCGGGGTGGAGGAAGTGGCCGATGCTCTCGACGAAGTAGGGGCTGCCGTCCCCGCCGCCGTAGAGCGAGGCCTCCGGGTCGGCGCCGATCACCGTCACCTCGCCGCCGGACACCCGCTTGAGGTGGCCGCCGGTGCCGGAGATGGTCCCGCCGGTGCCGACGCCCGCGACGAAGTGGGTGATCCGGCCCCCGGTCTGCTCCCAGATCTCGGGGCCGGTGCCGCGCACGTGAGCGTCCGGGTTGGCCGGGTTGTCGTACTGGTTGGCGAGCCAGGCGCCGGGGATCTCCCGGGCGAGCCGCTCGACGACGTTGAACAGGTGCGCCGGGTCCTCCGCGGGCACCGTGGTGGGCGCGGTCACCACCTCCGCGCCGTACGCCCGCAGGATGTCCGACTTCTCGGCGCTGGAGCGGTCGGACACTCCGGCGATGACCCGGTAGCCGCGCTGCCGGCCGACGATGGTGAGGCCGATCCCGGTGTTGCCGGAGGTCGCCTCGATGATCGTCCCGCCGGGTCGGAGCAGCCCGTCCCGTTCGGCGGCGAGCACCATCGAGAGCGCGGCGCGGTCCTTGACGCTGCCTCCGACGTTGAGGAACTCCGCCTTGGCGTAGACCGGCGTGGCGAGCCCGGCGCCCAGGCGGGCGAGGCGGAACAGGGGCGTCCCGCCGATCGCGTCGAGAACGGATTCGTGCACTGCCGCCATGGCGGGCTCCTTCGCTCGGTGTCCGACCGAGCCTGCCCGACCGCGGGGTCCGGTAGCCGCGACGGCGCGAACTCGCCGCACGGAACCGCACGGAACCGCACGGGAACCGGAAGGGAGCCGGAAGGGAGCCGGAAGGCAATCACAGAAACCGCGGAAGCCCGCGCCCGACGGGAGCCGGACACCACGCCCGGAGGCCGGTCACGCTCGCACGCACCCGACCGCCCGTCAACCCGTTCTCCCGAACCCGCCCGCACCGACCGGCCCGGCCGCTACGCTGCCCGCGCGACCACGCCCGGCACCCGTCCGGGCACTTTCCGTGATCGAAAACGCCGAGGGAGAGCCGCCATGAGCGAACTGGTGCACCCGTCCGACCCCGGACTCGACGGGCTGGCCGTCGACGCCGCCGAACGGACCTACGCCGAGAACGGCTTCGACCCGGCGACGGAGGACCGCCGCCTCTCCTACACGCCCTGCCGGGTCGCCAAGCCCGTCTTCAACACCTACCGGCGCAGCGGCCACCAGACGGTCTCCGGTTTCCTGGACACCTCCTGGGCCTACGACAGCCGGCTGACCCAGGACGGCGGGGCCGAGGGCGGGCCGGGTGCGGACCTCACCGGGATCGTCGCCGCGGACGGCGCCTTCGACGAGCTCGTCCTCGGCCTGGTCGGCATCGTCGGCGACCGCGGCGCGCTGGCCGCCGCCACCGCCCAGGCCGCGCAGGACTTCGGCGTCCCGGCCACCGACCACGGCGCGGTCGTCTTCACGGACGCGTGGAGCGCCGTCGCCGCCTACTTCGGCTACGGCTTCGACGGCTGGGTCTCCAACGACTACCGCGCCCTGTTCGACCAGCAGCGGGCGCAGGGCCTGCTCGGTGCCGCGCGCCGCCTCCAGGAGCGCAGCCCCGGCCTGGCCGTCGGGCTGCACGTGGGCGGCTGGGAGCTGGGCGAGGCCTTCGGTGCCGTCGCCCGGGACGCCGCCGCGCGCCGCCGGTTCGCGGACTCGGTCGCACGACTCCTCGGCCGTTTCCCGATGTTCTCCACGCTCCACCTGGACTGGCGCTGGCCGGACGGTGCGGAGCAGTACGCGGCGCTGGTCCGCGAGACCAGGGCCGCGCTGACCGCCGCCGGGGTCCGCGCCACCATCGCCGTCGCCGTCCCGGCCGTCCCGGCCCAGCTGGCCGCGATGAACGTCCCGCTGCTGCTGCACTCGGGCGCCGACCGGCTCGACCTGATGTCCTTCGACCTCTTCGGCAGCCCCTGGTCGGCCGGGCTCGGCCACCACTCCTCGCTGCGCGACGTCGACACCGCCGTCACCCGGCTGACCGACGGGCTCGGCGTGGACCCGCGCCGCATCCACGTCGGCTACGCCACCACCACCCGCAACGCGCGCCGGGCCCGGGTCGAGGCGGTCTCGCCGCTGCGCGGCGGCTACCAGGGGGACGCGGGCGGGACGCTCGGTTCGTTCCGTCCGGGGGTGAGCACCTACGCCGACGTGCTGCGCCACCACCTGGACCTGGAGAACGGCCGGGGCCGCAACGGCTTCGAGCTGTACACCGACACCGCCGCCAACGCCGACTTCCTGTACAGCCCCGCCAGCGGCGTGTTCCTCTCCCTCGACACCCCGCGCTCGGTGCGCGCCAAGGCGGAGTACGTGCGGGCCCGCGGTCTGGGCGGCCTGTTCGCCGAGCACGCCGCCGCCGACCCCGGCCTGCTCACCAACGCCGCCCGCGAGGGCCTCGGGCACACGGCCACCGCGGCGGTCGTCGACATGAAGCCGTTCTACGTCACCGGCCGCGAGCAGTAGCCCGCCCGCGGTGGAGCGGCGGGCCGGCGGATCGGCCCCCGCTCCACCGCGTCCCCGGCCTCCCGGTCGCGCCGGCCCGGACTCCTGGCTGCGGCCGCGCCCCCGCCGGTGCGCCCCCGCGGCCGCCCCCCGAGGGTCACGCCCTCCGCAGCCAGGCCCCACGGCCCCGGGTCTCACCCGAGGAAGGTCACCGCCGGGAAGGCCGGGGAGGGCCCGTCGAGCAGGTGGTCCCGGCGCTCGCGCAGGTGCTGGTCGAAGAACGCGAGCGGGTACGCCTGCTGGATCCGCACGCCCTGGTCGGGGTCGAGGGTGCCGATCACGTCCTGGAGCTGTTGCCCGCTCCACCCGACCAGCTTCGCCACCTGCGGGAACAGCGCCTCGTCGTCGCCGTACGACACGTGGGCGGCGCCCTGGGCCTGGACGGCCAGCCGCCAGCCCCGCAGGAGCGTCCAGAACCGGGCGACGGCCGGTTCCTGCGTCGGGGTCTTCTCGGCGGTCATCAGCATGAACGGACGGTCCAGGTCGCCGGTGAGCGGCGGGTTCATCAGCATCGGGGCGTCGAGGCTGAGCCCGGCCCTGATCCGCCGGTCGTCGAGCATCGCGCAGGCGGTGGCGGACCCGCCCTTCGACCAGCCGAACGCGCCGATGCGGTGGGGGTCGAGGCCGCCGAGCAGTCCGGCCGGGAGCGCGCGCCGCTCGGCGTCCGGGTTGCACCCGGCGGCGAGCTGCTCGACGGCGTCGAGGACGGAGCGCAGGTCGGCGGCGAAGCCCCTGGGGAGGCTGGCGTCGGTCGGGTGGTCGAGCGGGGCGACGAGCCGCCCGTCGGGGAACTCCGCGAAGGTGTCGTAGGTGTGGGCCACCGTCACGACGGCGTAGCCGTGGCTGGCGAGTTGCTGGACGATGGTCGTGTGGTCGCCCTGGTGGCTGTGCGCGCCGTGCGAGTACAGGAGGACGGGCAGCCGCCGGCCCGACCGCAGCACCGGGGCGCCGACGTGGCCGGAGGTGACCGGCGCCAGGTCGGCCAGCGCGCCGAACCCCACGGCGTCGAGGTACGCCTTCAACGGGGCGGGCTGCATCCAGGGCGCCACCGGGAACCGTTCGACGTCCCGGGCGGGGTACCAGACGGTGACCATCAGCTCGCGGAAGTGCCCGGGGCCCGCGATGTCGTCCGGGCGTGACCGGTCGACGAGGTGCAGCTGGACGGTGCCCACCGGGTGCGGTCCGGTCGGGGCGGGCAGCGTGAGCCGGGTCGGGGCGGGCGCGGACGGACCCGGGCCGGCCGGGGCTCCCGGTGCGCCCTGGTCCGCCCGGGCGGGGCCGGCGACGGCGGCGAGCGGCACGGCGGCTCCGGCGGCCAGCGCGGCTCCGAGCACGCGGCGGCGCGTCACGTCCCTCGGGCCGGTGGACGTTGTGGCGGTCACGGTGCCTCCTGTGGTGGCGGGTCGTCAATCGGGGTGCCCCGGAGGGTCCGTGGGCAAGGGGAACGCTGTCACGCGCCTCCTGCGGGCGGCATCAGACCGCCGGTCGATCGTCCGCCCGGGGGTCGGCCCACGGATGTACACCCCTGGGCCGATGCAGTCGGCGGTGCCGCCCTCCCCGCCGGGAGCCCGTCGCCCCCGTTCGTCACCGCCCCCCGTCCGTCAAACCGGCCCCGCCCGTCACACCGGTGCGGCCCACCGCGCGGGCTCCGCCCGTCCCGTCGACCCCGGCCTGCGAAAACCCCTCGTACCGGTCGCACCGCTCCCGTAGCGTGGTCCGGTCGATGATCTTGGGGCCGGAAGGACGGGCAGAGCCATGCAGCAGTACCAGGGGTGGGCCGACGAACGCTACGGAGCGGTCGCGGACGCCTTCGCCCGCAACTTCGAGGAGTTCCCCGAACTCGGTGCCGCCGCCACGGTGTTCGTCGGCGGCCGCAAGGTCGTCGAACTGTACGGCGGGACGGCCGACGAGCGCACCGGCCGGCCGTGGACGCCGCGGACCGTCGTCCCGGTCTTCTCCTGCGCCAAGGGCCCGGTGAGCATCCTCGCCCACCTCCTCGCCCAGCGGGGCCGCCTGGACCTCGACGCGCCGATCGCCCGCTACTGGCCCGAGTTCGCCCGGCACGGCAAGCAGGACGTCACCACCCGGATGGTGCTCGGCCACCGCGCCGGCATCCCGGCGCTGGACGCGGTGCTCTCCTTCGAGGAGATCGCCGCCTGGGAGCCCGTCGTGCGGGCGATCGAGGAGCAGCCGCCGCTCTGGGAGCCCGGCACCGGCCACGAGTACCACGGGCACGTGTTCGGCTTCGCCGTGGGCGAGGTGATCCGCCGGATCACCGGGCTGACCCCGGGCGCGTTCCTCCGCGAGGAGATCGCGGATCCGCTCGGCCTGCCGGTCCGGATCGGCCTCCCGGAGAGCGAACTCGGCGATCTGGCAAGGCTGGTGGAGTCGGAGGGCCGCCGCCCGATGCCCGGCCCGGAGCACCTGCTCACCCGGATCGTCACCATGAACGGCGCCCTGGTCTTCCCCGGGCTGGATGCCCCGCACGGCTGGAACGACCCGGCCCTGCACGCGATCGAGCTGCCCGGGGCGGGCGCCGTCGCCTCCGCGACCGGCCTGGCGGGCCTGTACGCGGCGGCCGTGACCGGCCTGGACGGCGGCGAGCGACTGCTGGCGGCGGCGACCGTCACCGACGTGGTGCGCGAACTCTCTTCCGGCCAGGGCTTCCTGGGCTTCGACATGGGCGCCCGCTGGGGCTCGGGCGTGCTGCTCGACTCCCCCGGCTTCCGCGGACTGCTCGGCGCCCGCAGCTTCGGCAACGACGGCGCCGGCGGCCAGTTCGCCTTCGGGGACGACGAGTTCGGCGTCGGCTTCGGGTACGTCGCGAACCGGATGATCGGCCACGGCGACGCCCGGGCGACCAGGCTGATCGAGGCGCTGCGCGGGTGCCTGGCGTGACGGACTTCCTGGCCCGGCTGACCGCGATGGCCGCCACCGGCGGCCTCGGCGACTTCCGTTACAACGCCTCGCTGCCCGCACTCGCCGCCCGCTACGGGGATCCCTGGGACGGCGGGCGGATCCACCGCGCGTCCCGCTGGCCGCACGGCTTCGGCTGGGGCGACGTGGTGACGGTGTTCTGCCACTGCCGCCGGCTCCAGTCGCTCTCGCTTCCGGTCTGGCACGGAGACCTCGAACTGCCGCTTCCCGGGGGCGCGTTGCAGACCCTCGACACCCGGGTCACGGAGTCGTCCCTGGTCGCCGCGCTGACCGCCGCCGGCTGCTCCTGGAACACGGTGACGTACGAGAACCTCCCCGACCAGCGCACCCTGGAGGTGCCGGTGGCCGGGGAGGTCCGGGCGGTGTTCGTCCTCGTCGACCGCGAGGAGCGCGACGCGCCCCCGCTCGACGACTGGCTGCTGCACAAGGCCCTGCTCTGGGGCTACGAGCACACCGACTGCCCCGAGCCGGACCGCTCCGTCCCGGACGACGGCTGGGGCCTGGCGAAGGACTGACGCCCGCCCGCCCACCGCGGGCCCCGTCCCCACCGGCAGGATCCCGTCCCCCGTACGACGTGCGGACGGACCGTTCAGACCCCCGTCCCGAACGGTCCGTCCCCTCCCGCCGCACGGGCGGGGTTTCCCTGCTACGCGAGCAGGAAGTCGAACACCGCCTTGCGCCCGACGCCGCTGCGGTCCCGGGACTGCACCGAGTGCGCCGCACCCGGCACGATCACGACCTGCGGGTCGTGCGCCATGGCGGCCTCCTGGTGCAGCCACTCCAGCGGGGTGGAGAGGTCACGGTCCCCGCCGAGCAGCAGCACCGGCACGTCGGGCAGCTTCCGGTGCGCGGGCGGGGTCGGCGGGACCTTCTCGCGCGGCCAGTCCAGGCAGGTCAGCAGGCTGCCGAGCCCGGTGGCGGTGGCCGGGTCGAACGGCCAGGTCTGCTCGGCGGTGAGCCGCTGCCGGGTGCGCTCCAGCGCCGCCGCCCGGCCCTCCACCGGGGTGTCCGAGGTGCCCCACGGGTAGTGGCCGTCGGCGCACAGGGTGCTGGCGTGCAGGCCCTGGCTGAGGAATTCGGCCGGCACCGCGTCGCCCTCGTGCGCTCCCTCGATGAAGCCCTGGAGCTTCTCGGGGTGTCCGGCGGCGGCCTCGTGCAGGGCCTCCGGGATCCCGCCGTAGTTCGGGTCGACGAACTCGTAGCTGGTGAGCGTGTCCAGCACGGCCGGCCCGTCGTGGTAGCGGCGGACGGTCTCGGCGAGGTCGGCGCCCGGGTCGGTGGTGCAGCCGGTGGCCTGGCAGGCGGCCCGCAGCACCCGGGCACCGGCGGGCAGGGCGGCGAGGTCCAAGGGGTCGTAACCCTGTTGCGGGACCACGGAGTCGAGCACCAGCCGGTTCACGTGGCCGGGGTGGGCGAGCGCGTACCGCTCGGCGACGAAGGTGCCGTAGGAGACGCCGTCCAGCGTGAGGCGGTGGGCGCCGAGGGCGCGGCGCAGCAGGTCGATGTCGTCGACGGTGTCCGCGGTGGCGTAGTGGCGCCGGTCGGGGCCGAGCGCGGCCGCGCAGTCCCGGACGGCCTGCGGGGTGGGCGGGGTGAGGTCGGAGGCGCCCATCTGCTCCTGGAGGGCGGGGCACTGCAGCGCGCCGCCGCCGGTGCCCCGCTGGTCGAACATGACCAGGCGGTAGTCCTTGAGGACGGGCGCCAGACCGTCCGCGACCCGCTTCACCAGCGGCACGCCGGGCTGGCCCGGCCCACCGGTGAGGAAGAGCAGATCGCCCTTGGGGGCGTGGGTGTTGCCGCCGACGGCGACCTTCAGCCCGAGGGCGCCGGGGTCGGAGCCGCTGTGGTCGAGCGGGACGGTGAGGGTCGCGCAGGTGAAGTCCGGCAGGTCCGGGCAGGGGGCCTGTCCGGTGAGTCCGCTGCCGGGGGCGGGCCGGTCGGGGCCCGCCGGGGCCGCGGCGGCGGGAGTGGCCAGCGTGGTGCCGGCGACCACCGCGACGGCGCCCAGCAGGGCGGCGATGCGGCCGCGCGTGCTCGTCATGTTCGTCCTTCCGGTCGGACCGCGTGCCGTACTGACGCGGTCACGGAAAAGCCTGTGCCCTGGGCCGCTCCGGACGCGAGGATTAGGGCCAGGATTCGACCAGCTTCGAAGGGTCGAGGACCCGAACGGCCCATCGGACGGCGTCGGTGACACGGGCGGTGCGCCCCGGTCCGGCGGCGCACGCAGCGCAGGACGCAGGGGGAAGGACGGCGGCCGTGATCCGGCTCACCATCGACTCGACCGGGCTCGCCCGCACCCGTTTCGCGGTGTCACCGCTGCACGAGGCGGTGAACACCCTGATGGCGTCCGGGCTGAACACCCGCACCGGCCCGTACGCCTGGGTGGGCCGGACCCGCCGGGTGCTGCGGCGGGAGCGGCTGGAGCTGCTGTCCGGACTGGCGCTGGACCAGGCCGGCGGCTACCTGCCCGACTTCCTCTCCCCCCACCCGACCGGCCCGGCCCCGACCGTCGCGGAGCAGCTGGAGGCCGTCCGCCGGACGCCGCCGGAGCGGGTGCGGGCGGAGCTGGACACGGTGCAGCACGGCGTGCCCGCGGCCCGGCTGAACGGCCGTCCGGTGCCCGACGTCGTGCTGCGCACGCTGGCGCGCGGGCCCCGCTACTTCGCCGAGCGGGTCGCGGACGAGCTGGGCCGCTACTGGGACGTGGCGCTCGCCCCGTACTGGGCGGACGCCCGGGCCGTGCTGGACGCCGAGATCGACCAGCGGGGCCGGTTCCTGGCCCGGCACGGCTCGGGCGCGCTGTTCAACTCGCTGGCCCCGCAGATGTGCTGGGCCGAGGGGCGGATCGAGTTGGAGAGCCGCTTCGAGGTGGCGCTGCCAGCCCGGATGGTCCTGCTGGTGCCGACGCTGGTGAGCCACGAGATCCACCTCATCCTGGACCCGGTCGACGGCGTGCACCGCGCGCCGACGGTGATGTACCCGGTCCCGCGGGTGCCGTCGACCGTGCCGCACGCCCCCGCTCCCTCGCTGGCCCAGCTGCTCGGGCCGACCCGGGCGGACCTGCTGTCCGCACTGGTCGGTCCGGCCACCACGGCGGCCCTGGCCGCCCGGCACTTCCTCAGCGCGGGCACGGTCTCGTACCACCTCGGGGTTCTGCACCGCGCGGGCCTGGTGAGCCGGGTGCGCAGCGGGCGCGAGGTCTTGTACCGGCGGACGCCGCGCGGCGAGGAACTGGTGGAGGCCCAGGAGGACGGCGGCGAGGGCGGCTCGTGAACCGGCGCGTACGCCCGTCCCACGCCCCCTGGGTACGCGTCACACCAACGCGCGCGGCAGGACCGCCTGCACCCATTCCTCCGGCTGCGACAGGTGCGGAGCGTGACCGGCGCCGGCGTACAGGTGCCGTTCGGCCTTCGGCAGCGTGAGGTCGATCAGGTCCAGCACCTCGCCGAACATCGGGGCGCTGTCGTCGCTCTGCGTCAGCAGCACGGGATCGGTGAAGTGCGCCAGGCCGGCCAGGTCGAGGTCCAGCGCGTCCGGGTCCCGCAGCTCGTCCAGGTAGGTCGGCGCGTTGCGGATGTACGTGTGCCGTATCGGCGCGGGCAGCTGCTCCCACGCGCCGGGGCCGAAGGCCAGGGTCTCCACGTACAGCTCGGCGGCGGCCGCCGACTCCGCCTGCTCCAGCAGCGCCCGGACGGCGGCGATCCGGTCGGCGAAGGCGGTGCCGATCGGGCGCAGGTCCGGGTCGGCGAGCAGGATGCCGGTGCCGGGCGGCTCGTGGACGGCGATGCCCCGCATCAGGTCGGGACGGGCGGCCGCCAGCCGGAGGGCCACCAGGGCGCCGTAGGAGTCGCCGTAGACGAAGGCGGGGGCGAAGCCGAGGGCCTGGATCAGGCCGGCCAGGTCGGCGGCGTCCTCGTGGACCGACCCCTGGGTCAGCGGGTCCTCGCTGCGGCTGTGCCCCCGGCGGTCGTAGGCGACGGCGGTGGTGGACTCGGCCAGGCCCGGCAGCACCCGCGCCCAGCCGTCGGCGTCGCTCCACGAGCCGTGCACCAGGACGATCCCCGGGCCCTCGCCACGGACCTCGTAGTGCAGCGACACCCCGTTGACCCTGACCTCGGACATCACGAGCCTCCCGATCTCGGCGGTGCTCCCCCACCAGCCTGACACAACCGGTCGGAAGGCTCAGATCAGTGACGGAACCGGTGGTCGCCGACGCGGCCGCCGGGGGCGCGGGCCCGACCCGGCGGGGAGGCGGCCGGTCACAGCCCCGGCCGGGGCGTCGGTGTCACCGAGGGTGATGTAGCCCGGGCCACCGAGAGCTCGTCGGCGTTCCCGGCCCACGATCGCCCGGCCTTCCCTAGGGTGTGACGGAACAGATCGCGAGGGGGAGGCGCCGGAGTGTCGGCCGAGGCAGCACCGGGTGTGCACAACGAGATCCGTGACGGGGTGTTCCTCAACACCGTGGTCCAGGGCAGGCACGTCAACCTCCGCCTTCCCCGGGAGATCGACCGGGCGCTCTCCGGCCTCCCCCCGTGCTCCTCCACCTTCACCGGCCGCGACGCCGAGCTGGCGACCCTCCTCGCGGGGCTCGCCCCCGGGGCCGCCGGGCAGTCGCCGCGCGTCCAGGTGGTGGCCGGCCTCGCGGGCATCGGGAAGACCGAACTCGCCGTCCAGACGGCCCATGCGGCGCTCCGCGAGGAGTCGTGGTTCCCCGGCGGAGCCCTCTTCGTCGACCTGCTCGGCTACGACCCGGACCACCACCTCTCCCCCGACCACGCCCTCGACGGCTGGCTGCGCGCCCTGGGCATCCCGGCCGAGCACATCCCGCCCGGCGTCCAGGACCGGTCCCGGCTCTTCCGCAGTGCCCTGGCCGCCCTCGCCCGGGCGGGCCGCCCCGTCCTGCTCGTCATCGACAACGCCGCCGGCTCCGACCAGGTCCGCCCCCTGCTGCCGGGCGACGGCGTCACCGCCGCCCTCGTCACCTCCCGTGACGGCCTCGCCGTCGACGCCCGGTTGCACGACCTCACGGCCCTCGGCCCCCGGGCCTCCGTCGACCTCCTCGACCACGCCCTGCGCGAGGCCCGCGGCGGGGGCGACACCCGGGTGTCCGACGCCCCCGAGGACGCGGCGACGGTCGTCCGGCTCTGCGCCGGTCTGCCGCTGGCCCTGCGCATCGCGGGCGCGCTGCTCGCCGACAGCCCAGGCCGGCCGCTGTCCTCCCTGGCGAGGGCCCTGGAGGCGGACCACACCCGGCTGAGGCGGCTCCACTACGAGGACTTCGCCGTCCGCGCCGCGTTCGACCTCTCCTACCGGCGCCTGGACGCCACCCACGCCCGCCTCTTCCGTCTGCTCTCCCTCAACCCGGGCCCCGACCTGGCCACCGAGGCCGCCGCCGCACTGGCCGGGGTCGACGACGTCGAGGCCGAGGAGCTGCTCTGCGACCTCTCCCGCGCCCACCTCGTCGAGCAGGCCGGCGGGTGGGGGCGCTGGCGCATGCACGACCTCGTCCGCCTCTACGCGGGAGAGCAGGGGAACCTGCCCGCCCACGCCGCCGCCGACCACCGCGACGCCGCCCAGGACCGGCTGCACGAGCACTTCACCGCCACCCTCCGGGCCGCCAACACCCATCTCGCCGCCCTCCTCGATCCGCCCTCGCCCCGCTTCGCCGACCTCGCGGCGGCCCTGGCCTGGCTGGACGCAGAGCGGCCCAACCTCATCGCCCTCGTCACCGCCGCCCCGCCCCTCGGGCGGCCGCGCGCGACGACCTCCCTCGCCCTGAACCTGTCCCACTTCCTGAGCCGCCGTCGTCATCTCGACGACCTGCTCGACGTCACCGCCGCCGCCTTGAGGACGTTCCGCGAGCGAGGCGACCACGCGGGCGAAGCCGGGGCCCTGAACAACCTCGGCGTCACCCTGCGGAAGAAGCGCAGGTTCGAGGAGGCCATCGACGCCCACACCCGGGTCGTCGCCCTACGCCGCCGACTGGGAGACCGCAGTGGTGAGGCCGTGGCGCTGGTCAACCTCGGGGTCGCGCTCCGGGACGTCCGCAGGTTCGAGCAGTCCATCGACGTCCAGACCCGGGCAGCCGCGATCTTCGCCGAGCTCCACGACCGTCATGGCGAAGCCAAGGCCCTGAACAACCTGAGCCTCGCCCTGAGGGAGGCCCGCAGGTTCGAGGAAGCCATCGAGGTCCTCTCCCGGATCGGCACCGTGTTCCGTGACCTCCACGACCTCGAGAGCCAAGCCTCCTTGCTGAACAACCTCGGTGCCGCACACACGGCGGTCCACAGGTTCGAGGAAGCCATCGCCGCCCACGACCGGGCCGCCGCGACCTACGCCGAACTCCACGACCGCCACCGGGAGGCCATGACCCTGGCCACCCTCAGCGAGGCTCTGGTGAAGGTGGGCAAGTTGGAGGAGGCCATCGACCTCCTCACCTGGGCGGGCACCGTCTTCCGTGACCTCCACGACCCCCACAGCCAGGCCAGCACCCTGAACAACCTCGGTATCGCGCTGCGGAAGGCCCGCAGGTTCGACGAAGCCATCGATGCCCACACCCGGGCCGCCGCGACCTACGCCGAACTCCACGACCACCACCGCAGGGGCGGTGCGCTGAACAACCTCGGCCTCGCTCAGAGCCGGGCGGGCAGGTTCGACGAGGCCCTCGATTCGTTGTCCCGGGCCGCCACCATCTTCCGAGAGCTCGACGACCGCCACAACGAGGCCAGGGCCCTGGCCAACCGTGCGCAGGCTGCGGAGCGGGGCCAGGCTCCGCCGGACTGACCCCGACGCTCCGTCACCGCCCCCGCCCCGCCCCTCAGCCGAGACCGCGCGCCGGGGGCTCGTCCCGGGTCCCGTCCTCCGCCACCACGGTGAACCGCTCCCGGCCGGTGACGGACAGGGTGACGGGGTTGACCGACACCGTGTCGTTGACGTCCAGTTCGCTGCGCTGCCGCCCGGTGGCCGCGTCGACGCTGGTGAGCTTGTCCCGGGTGAGCGCCCACACCGAGGGGCCGTCGACCGCCACGCCGATGACCTGGTCGTCCAGCCCGGCCGTCCAGCGCTTGGCGCCGTCCGCGAGGGAGTAGGCGACCAGCCGCCCGGTGGCGGTGCGGCTGGGGTTCTTGCCACCGGTGATCCGCACGTCGTCGGGCCGTTTGCCGGGGACGATCAGCAGGTCGCCGACGACCACGCCGCCGTACAGCGGCCGGGCGTCGAACTCGTCGAAGGCGTGGACCCCGCCGAGCATCACGTCGAGGTCGTACTCGTCACCGGTGACCGGTATCGCGGCCCGCTGCCGGCCGGCCCGGTCGTAGCTGAGGACGGCGTGCGTGCCGCGCTCGCCCTGGGTGTCCACCCACACCGCGAGCGGCTCGACGGAGACGACGGCCAGGTTCCGCAGTCCGCCCGCGCCGGGGAGCGCGACCCGCGTCTGCTCCCGGCCGTCGGCCGGGGAGAGCGAGCGCAGCACGGGTTCGGCCGCCCCGCACTGGGCGACGGTGACGACCGCCGCCGCTCCTCCGGCCACCTGGAGCGGCGCGCAGCCGGTGTCCGGGTCGCTGCGCCAGGCGGCGGCGCCGTCGGCGAGGCGCAGGGCCCGCCAGTCGGTCCGTTCCTGGAGGACGGCCTCGTCGTCGGCGACGGCGAGCAGGTCCGGTTCGGCGGTGTCGCCGAACCGGGCGGGGGCGTCGGCCACGGCCGTCCACCGGGCCGTGCCGTCGGAGAGGTCGAGCGCGGTCACGGATCCGCAGGGCTGGTCGTGCGGGGAGTGGCCGAGCAGTCCGAGGCCGCGGCCGGTGCCGCGGCTCATGGCGCACACGGAGTCGTCGCCGGGGGGCGTCCACCGCCAGGCGACGGTGCCGGTGCCGCTGCGGTAGGCCACCACCTGGTCGGGCCGGACCCGGACGACGAGGTTCCCGCTGGTCCAGCTGCCGACGGCGCGGGCGGTGGCCGGCCGGTCGGGCGGCGCCTTCCAGTCGTCGTTGAGGCCCGTCCCGGCGAACAGCGCGAACGCGCCGACGCCCAGCGCCGCGCCGCCCGCGATGGCGGGGACGCCGCGCCGGGGGTGGAGCAGGGCCCAGAGCAGGCCGGCTGCACACGGCATCAGGCCGAGGATGCTGACGATGCCCATGGATCCGAGGCTGTCGCCGCCGAAGCCCTGGGACGGCCCGAGCAGCACCGCCAGGCCCATGCTCGCGAAGAAGGCGCCGAGCAGGCCCCCGGAGACCACCATCCAGGTGTCCCGGTCCAGGGCGGGCCCGGACGGCCCGAACCGCCTCGCGCCGGCCCGCCCCGTTCGGACGTCCTTGTCCCCGGGCACGTCGGCCATGCCGGTCCCTCTCCGTGAAGCGCCGCCCGCCACACGAGCGCCGATCATCGGATGATTTCAGGACAAGGAAAGATCCAAAACCAAGAGCGTGGAAAACCCGGCCCAGCCCCGGCCCCCGGCCCAGCCCCGGCCCGCCACCCGCCACCCGCCACCCGCCACCCGCCACCCGCCACCCGCGCGTCCCCCGGTTGACAATAGGCAGTCAAACACCTGCATAATCGAAACGTGAGCCTCGAAGCATCAGCGATGGACTCGGTCTTCAAAGCACTGGCCGACCCCACCCGCCGCCTCCTCCTCGACCGCCTGCGCGAGCAGAACGGCCAGACCCTGCGCGAGCTGTGCGAGCACCTCGCCATGGCCCGCCAGTCCGCCACCCAGCACCTGGACGTGCTCCAGCGGGCCAACCTCGTCACCATCGTGCGCCGGGGCCGGGAGCGGCTGCACTACCTCAACCCGGTCCCGATCCACGAGATCGAGGAACGCTGGATCGCCGGCTTCGAGAAGCCCAACCTGCAATTGATCAGCGCCGTCAAGAACCAGGCAGAGGACTACGCCATGACCGCCACCAGCACCCCCGTGCCCAGCTACGTCTACGTCACCTACATCCGCGCCACCGCCGAGCAGGTCTGGCAGGCCCTGACGGACGCCGACCTCACCGCCCGCTACTGGGCGCACGCCAACGTCTCCGACTGGCGGCCCGGCTCCCGCTGGGAGCACCGCCGGACGGACGGCTCCGGCACCCTCGACGTCGTGGGCCGCGTCCTGGAGGCCGAACCGCCGACCCGGCTGGTGCTCACCTTCGACGACGCGCCGAAGGGCGGCGACGACCCGCGGCCCGCCGAGGACGCGTCCGTGGTGACCTTCCTCGTCGAGCCGCACGAGTCGATCGTCCGGCTCACCGTGACCCACGAGAACCTGCCCAACCTGGAGATGTACCGGGGCATCTCGCACGGCTGGGCGGCCGTGCTGGCCAACCTCAAGTCCCTGCTCGAAACCGGCGAGGCGCTCCCGCAGGCCCCCTGGGCGATGTCCCGCCCGCAGGCCTGAGGGGGCGGACGACATGCTCGACACCACCCGGCTCCGCGCGGCCTACCGCGCCCTCCTCGACGCCGCCGCGGCCCCCGGCACCCCGGCCGCCCCGCCGGACGGCGAGTGGACGGCCGACCAGGTGCTCGCCCACGTCTCCCTGGTCACCGCCACCACGCTGGCCGCCGTCTCGGCCGTCACCGCGGGTGCGAACACCGGCTACGACAACCGCCACGCCCTGGACACCTGGACGATCGACCGGACGATCGCCCTCGCGGGCGGCGGCACCGCCGGCCTCCGGGAACGCATCCGGGTGCAGGGCGAGGCCCTCTGCGCCCTCGCCGGCCCGGGCCTGAGCGAGGCCGAGCTCGACACCCCGGTGCCCACCCTGCTGCTCTCGAACGGCACGGTCCTGGTCGACCGGCCGCTCCCGCTGCGGGACCTGCTCACCGGCCTCGCCGACGTCGAACTGCCCGCCCACACGGCACAGTTTCGCGCCCTGGTCGCCGCGTAGCGCTCCGGGCCGGCCGGAGTGGGAGGTCGGCCGGGCCGACTTCCCGCTCCGCCCGGCGGGCCGGCCGGCACCCCCGCCGGCCTCCGCCCACGCCCGCCGCGCGGGCCGCGCCGGACCGGACCCCGGCCCCGCCCCGAGGGCCCGGCACCGGTGACGGCCCGCCCCCGCGGGGCGGTAGGTTGAACCGGGGCCGGGGCGCGGCACCGGGGCGTGAAAGGGGCGGGGGATGCAGCCTGGCGACGTACTGGACGGACGGTACGAGCTGGTCGAGCAGATCGGCGAGGGCGCGTTCGGCGCGGTCTGGAAGGCGCGCGACGCGCGGATCCAACGACTCGTCGCCGTCAAGGTGATGCTCCCGGGCACCGGCAACACCCCGAAGGACGCCGCCCGGTTCGTCCGCGAGGTCGCCACCGCCGGCGCGCTCAACCACCCGTCGATCGTCACCGTGCACGACTTCGGCCAGCACGACGGATCGGGCCGGCCGCTGTACTTCCTGGTCATGGAACTGCTCGACGGCGCCCCGCTCAGCCGCCACCTCGGCGAGGGGCCACTGCCGCTGCACCAGGCGCTCGCCTGGGCCGTCGAGATCTCCCAGGCGCTCGCCACCGCCCACCGGGCCGGCGTCGTCCACCGCGACGTCAAGCCGGCCAACGTGATGATCCAGTCCTCCGGGGCGGTCAAGGTCGTCGACTTCGGCATCGCCCGGGTCGGCGCCGCCGACGACGGCCTGACCAGCACCAACGTCATCGTCGGCACCCCCGCCTACATGGCCCCCGAGCGCTTCGACGGCGGCGGCCTCGACGCCCGCTCCGACCTCTACGCCTTCGGCTGCCTGCTGTACGAGCTCCTCACCGGCCGCACCCCCTTCCGCGGCACCCTGTACGAACTGATCCGCCAGCACGGCGAGGTCCACCCGCCCGCGCCCGGCACCCTGCGGCCCGGACTCCCCGCCGAGGTCGACGCCCTCGTCCTGGAGCTGCTCGCCAAGGACCCCGGACGACGCCCCCCGCACGCCGAACAGGTCGCCGACCGCCTGCTGCACATCGCCGAGCAGGCCGGACGGGCCCCGGCCGGCCACCACGCCACCGTCCGGGACGTCCCCGCCGCCCAGGAGGACCCGTACGTCCTGGCCCGCCGCCAGGAGGCCGACCGGCTGTTCGCGCAGACCCGCGACCAAGCCGCCCAGGCCGCCCTCCAGTTCGAGGCCGGCATCGCCCGGCAGCGCCTCGAGGCGGAGCAGGACATCGCCGCCGTCCGGGCCCGCGGCGAGGCCACCGCGCGGCAGATCATCGCCGACGCGCAGCGCCGCGGCGAGGAGATCGAACGCGAGGCCGCCGCCCGGGCCGCCGCCAGCCTCAAGCAGCTCTCCGAGGCGGAGCAGCGCACCGACCTGCTGCGCCGTCAGACCGACAAGCTGCGCGCCGACGCCGACAGCCTGCGCCGCAGCGTCGACAACGCCCGCCGGCAGGCCTCCGACTTCCTCGCCGACGCGGCCGCCAAGGCCGGGCTCGGGCCCTCCCCGGAGCCCCGGCACGCGATCGCCCCGCCGCCCGGGGCCCAGCGCCGCAACCTGTCCCGGCTGCTCCCCGGCCGGAAGGCGGCCGACGGCGAGCAGGAGCAGGGCGGCCGGGCCTGACCGCGGCCGCCCCGACCACCCGCGCCGACCACCCGCGCCGGGGCGGCAGTCGCCCGGTCGGCCGGGCGCACGCACGGCTCACCCGTACCCGCGTCACCGGCCGGGTCCGGCGGTCCCCGCTCGACCACCACGACCCGCCCGCGGAACCGTAGAATCCGCGGGTACGCACCAGGGAGGGATCGAGTGTTCCGAGCACGACGGCCGCGCGCCGCCCAGCTGACCCCGCCACCAGGAGGCGACGGCGCGACCGGCCGGGTCACCGGCGTCGTCCTGCTCCTGCCCGGCGGCTTCCTGCGCAGCCGGCGCGGCCCCCTGAAGGTCGCCGAGCTGGGACTGCGCGACCTCGCGGCCGAACTCACCGCCCGCGGCCGCCCGCACGGGATCGCCGTCCACCTCCTGCGCTACCGCTACAGCGGCTGGAACGGCGCCGACGCCGACACCGCCGTGGACACCCGCTGGGCGCTGGACGAACTCGCCCGCCGTTACGGCGACGTCCCCGTCGTCCTCGTCGGCAACTCCCTCGGCGGACGCGCCGCCTTCTGGTGCGCCGGCCACCGCAACGTCGTCGGAGTCGCCGGAATCGCCCCCTGGCTGCCGAGCGGCGACCCGGTCGAACAGCTCGCCGGCCGCCGCGTCCTGATCGTCCACGGCACCGGTGACCGCAGTGCCGCCAACGCCGTCCAGTCGCTCGAGTACGCCCTCCGGGCCCGGCCCGTCAGCGCGGACCTCGCCCGGTACGAGGCACCCGGCGCCAACCACTACCTGATCCGCGAGGCGGCCGACATCAGCGCCATCACCACCTCCTTCAGCCTCGCCGCGCTCGACGCCGAACCGGCCCCGCCCGCTCCGGGCACCGTCTGCACCCGTCTCCCGGCGGCCCGTTCGTAGCCGCGCCCCGGGCACCGGGCGCCCGGCCGGGCAGCGCCCCGCCGGGCGTCGCGCCCGCCCGGCCGCGCACGTCCGCACGCCGGAATCGTGTTGGCGGCCGGGCGGCCGGGCC
The DNA here is from genome assembly GCF_044453265.1 of Kitasatospora sp. NPDC051705. Lineage (NCBI taxonomy): Bacteria > Bacillati > Actinomycetota > Actinomycetes > Kitasatosporales > Streptomycetaceae > Kitasatospora > Kitasatospora sp. NPDC051705. The sequence continues at coordinate 224,914 of NZ_JBITCO010000009.1, forward strand.
GCCTATGGTCGGGGGATGACCACTCGAACCTTCCGCATCACGGTGCGCGGCGTCTTCGACGGCCTCAGTGCCGAGCAGCGTGCCGAACTCCTCGCCCGGGCGCCCGAGCACGACGTGCTGCGCGCCGCCTTCACCCCCGAGGGCCACCTCAGTTACGACCTCGCCGCCCGCACCGCCTTCACCTTCCGCTTCCTGGACTCGGGCGAGGCGGAGGAGGACGTCCTGGCGGCCACCGAGCGCGCCGAGCTGGCGGCGCAGGAGTGGCTGACCACGCGCGGCTACGGCTACAAGAACCTGCGCTCGCTGGCGGAGGACCTCTCCCAGGCTCCGCTCGGCAAGCGGCAGCGCCGCGCCGCCCGGGCCGACTGACCCCCTCCCCCCTCCGCTACCTCCTTGACGGCCGAGCACGGCGATATGCTTGAGCAGTCAAGGAGGTAGCAATGATGACCCCGCAGGCCGACCGGCCCGACCCGGCTCAGCCCGACCCGGGCCCCGTACCGTCCGAGCCCACCCGGCCGGACCCGCTCGACACCGCCCTGCGCCTCGTCCGAGCCCAGGCCGCCGTGATCAGGCGCTTCGACGCCACCCTCAGCGGCCTGCACGGCGTGAGCCTCTCCGACTTCACCCTGCTGCTGCACCTCGGCGCCGCCCCCGGCGGCCGGATGCGCCGCGTCGACCTCGCCGAGGCCCTCGGCCTCACCGCCTCCGGCGTCACCCGCGGGCTGGCACCCCTGGAACGGATCGGCCTGGTCTCCCGGGAGGCGGCGGCGCGCGACGCCCGGGTCGCCTACGCCGCACTGACGCCCACCGGACGCGAACGGCTCGCCGAGATGCTGCACACCGCCCGCCGGACCGCCGACGACCTGTTCACGGCCGACCAGTGGGGCGCCGACGACCTGGGCCGGCTCTCCACCCTGCTCACCCGCCTCGGCGGCACCGCCCCCGACCAACGCCCCGGCCGCCCCCCGACCTAGGCTGAACCCGCACCACGAGCACCACCCCCAGCAGCCCCAGCAGCCCCACCACCAGGAAGGACGGGACCATGCCCCAGGCGCCCGACACCACCACCCCCGACCTGACCGTCGACGGCACCGGCCTGCTCTGCGTCCAACTGCTGCTGCGCCTGCGCGCCCGGATCGCGGACCTGCCGGCCGGCGCGGTGGTCCACATCCACACCACGGACCCCGCCGCCCCGCTCGACCTGCCCGCCTGGTGCCACCTGACCGGCCACGACTACCTCGGCCCGGTCCCCCACCCGGCCACCGACCGGGAGGTCTACGCCCTGCGCCTCACGGCCGCCGCCCGCCCCACCCGTGCCGACCGCCCCTGGCACACCGCCCCGGCCGCCGACTGACGCCGCGCCGGCTCCCGGCAGGCGCCGGGGCAAGCACAGCAGGCCCGCCCGCAGCCGGGCCCCGGACCCTCCGCCGACCCGGTGTGCCACGATGAAGGGAGCCGAACAGCCGCGCACCACAGGGAGGTTGACCGCCGTGGATCCGATCCTCAGTTGCCTCTGGCAGGACCAGGACGGCGAGTGGGCACTGACCGTCAGCCATCACGACGACGGCTGGGAGCTGGTCGCCGCCGCACCGCACTGGTCCGAGTCGCTCCCCTTCACGGACCGGGACGAGGTCCGCCGGCTCGCCCAGGCCCTGCTGGACCTGCCCGCCGACCCCGAGCCGTACGAGTGCGAATGGCACCTCTCCCGTTCGGAGTCCGACGGCTCCGAGGGCGAGCACACCCACTACGCGACCTTCGCCGTCGGGCTCGACCCGACCGACGACCACCGCCCGTACCTCGCCTACCAGTCCTACTACCACCGGGGTCACGGTGCCGCGCTCGGCCTGGAGGTGATCTGCGAGGACCCGCCGGTCGACCAGCTGCGCGCCCAGGCCCGGGCCTTCCTCGCCGGTCTGCGGGACGACCCGCCGCGCCGGCCGTGAGGGCCACCGGCACGCACCGGCGGCCGGGCCGGCCCCGGGCGCGTCGGCCCGCGCCGACCGCTCCGGTGCGACTGCCGAACTCCCCGGCGCCGCCAACCCGTTGAGCACCTGTCGGCCACCCGCCGACCGCCGACGGCGGCGCCGGAAGCTCCGCCGCCGCCGACGCGCACCGCAACGGCACGCCGCCCCTCCCCGCCGGGAGGGGTCGGCCGCCGCTACCGGGTCAGGCGGTCCGCCGCAGCAGCGCCAGGTACATCGCGTCCGTCCCGTGCAGGTGCGGCCAGAGCTGCACGTCCGGCCCCTCCCCGAGCGCCGGGACACCGGGCAGCAGCGGGCGGGCGTCGATCCACTCGACACGGCCGCCCTCGGCGCGCAGCACGTCGTCGACGACGGCCCGGGTCTCGGCGAGGTGCGGCGAGCAGGTCGCGTAGCCGACCACGCCACCGATCCGGGTGGCCTCGACCGCCGAGCGCAGCAGGTCCCGCTGGAGCGGGCCGAAGGCCGCGACGTCGGCCGGCCGGCGCCGCCAGCGCGCCTCCGGCCGGCGGCGCAGCGCGCCCAGGCCGGAGCAGGGCACGTCGACCAGCACCCGGTCGAAGCCGCCGGAGCGCCAGGCCGGGCGGGTGCCGTCCGCGGCGATCACGGTGTAGGGCCCGGGGTTGCCGTCGAGGGCCCGCGCCACCAGGCGCGCCCGGTGCGGCTGCTTCTCGCTGGCGACCAGCCCGGCGCCGCGCTCGGCGGCGAGGGCGCCGAGCAGCGCGGCCTTGCCGCCGGGGCCGGCGCAGCCGTCGAGCCAGAGCCGGTCGGGGCCGTCCAGCGGCGCGTTCGCGAGGGCGAGGGCGACGAGCTGGCTGCCCTCGTCCTGGACGCCGGCCCGGTTCTCCTGCACGGCGGTCAGCGCGCCCGGGTCACCGCCCTCGGCGAGCCGCAGCGCGACCGGGGACCACCGGCCGGGCAGCGCCTCGGGCAGCGCGTCGGCCAGTTCGCCGACGGTGGCCCGGCCTGGCCGGGCGACGAGCGTCACCTCGGGCCGCTCGTTGTCGGCCCGCAGCAGCTCCTCGATCGCGGTGCGCCCGGACGCGTCGGGCTGCCAGCGCCCGAGCGAGTCCCAGAGGGCCGAGACGACCCAGCGCGGGTGCGAGTGGACGACGGCGAGGTGGTCCTCGGCGTCCCGGTCGTACGGCGGGGCGACCTGCTCGATCCAGGTGTCCAGGTCGTGGGCGCTGATCCGGCGCAGGACGGCGTTGACGAACTTGGCCTTGCCGTCACCGAGCACCACCCGGGCCAGCTCGACGGTGGCCGAGACGGCCGCGTGGCTGGGGATGCGGGTGGTGAGCAGCTGGTGGGCGCCGAGCGAGAGGACGTCCAGCACCGGCGGGTCGACCTTGCTGAGCGGCCGGTCGATGCAGGCGGCGATGACCGCGTCGTAGGTGCCCTGCAGGCGCAGGGTGCCGTAGACGAGCTCGGTGGCGAGGGCGGCGTCGCGCCGGTCCATGCCCTTCTGCTCGGCCTCGCGCAGCAGCGACGGCAGGATCAGGTTGGCGTAGGCGTCGCGCTCGTCGACGGCACGCAGCGCGCGGAACGCGACGATCCGGGCCGGGTCCTTCTTCGGGCGGCGGTGCGGGCGGGGGGCGCGGTTGGCGCTGGGAGTGGTCATCGGTGCCTCAAGGTGCTGCGGTGGCTATCGGGTACTGGTCGTTCAGGGGTGCTGCTGTCGGGCTGCCGCCGTCCTGGTGCTCGTGGACCGAACGGTCCGGTCCACGAACAGTAACGCCAAAGCGCCGGCCCGGCCGGATCAGGCCCCGGCTGCGAAGCGCTCGCCGGACTCCAGCCGCGCGCCGCGCGCCCAGTCCGCCGCCCGCATCGCCTTCTTGCCCTGCGGGCAGACCTCGCCGAGCTCGACGTCGTGGCTGCCGGTGCCGACCCGCACGCTGTTCTTGCCCACCACGGCCAGCTCGCCGGGCGCCAGGTCGGCCGACTCCGGCAGCAGCCGGACCGGACCGGTGACCTTCAGCCGCTCGCCGCGGAACTCCGTCCAGGCGCCCGGCGCGGGGGCGCAGCCGCGCACCACCCGGTCGATCCGCAGCGCGGGGTGGGCCCACTCGATCCGCGCGTCCTCGACGGTGATCTTCGGCGCGAGGGTGACCCCCTCGGCCGGCTGCGGGACGGCGTGCAGCGAGCCGTCCGCGATGCCGTCCATGGTGGCCGCGAGCAGCCGTGCGCCGGACAGCGAAAGCCTGGTGAGGAGTTCGCCGCTGGTGTCGGTGGGGCGGACCTCCTCGGTGATCACGCCGTAGACCGGGCCGGAGTCCAGGCCCTGCTCGATCAGGAAGGTGGACGCGCCGGTGACCTCGTCGCCGGCCAGCACCGAGTGCTGGACGGGCGCCGCGCCACGCCAGGCGGGCAGCAGCGAGAAGTGCAGGTTGACCCAGCCGTGCTCGGGGATCTCCAGCGTGCCGGGGCGCAGCAGTGCGCCGTAGGCGACCACCGGGCAGCAGTCGGGGGCGAGTTCGGTGAGCCGGGCGACGAAGTCCGGGTCGCTCGGCTTCGCCGGCTTGAGGACCTCGATCCCGGCCTCCTCGGCGCGCTGGGCGACGGGGCTGGCGACGAGCTTGCGGCCGCGGCCGGCGGGGGCGTCGGGGCGGGTGACCACCGCGACGACCTCGTGCCGGTCGGAGGCGAGCAGGGCGTCCAGGGCGGGAACGGCGACCTCGGGGGTGCCGGCGAACACGAGGCGCATCAAGTGCCTTTCTGCAGAGGGGGAGCGGACGACGCCGGAGTCAGCGCGCGGAGCCGAAGGTGCTGTGCGGGGAGACCTTGACGACGGGGGCGGGGCCGCCGCCCCAGTCGGTGTCCCGGATCGCCTTCAGGGCGGCCTTGCGCTGCTCGCGGTCGAGCCGGTCGATGAAGACGATGCCGTCGAGGTGGTCGGTCTCGTGCTGGATGCAGCGGGCGAGCAGCCGGGTGCCCTCCAGGGTGACCGGGTCGCCGTACATGGTGAAGCCCTTGGCGACGACGCCGTACGCGCGCTTGGTGTCGTAGCGCAGGCCGGGCAGGGACAGGCAGCCCTCGGGGCCGTCCTGCTCCTCCTCGGTGAGCGACAGGTCCGGGTTGATCAGGTGCCCGGTGACGCCGTCCACGTGGTAGGTGAACACCCTCAGGGAGACGCCGAGTTGGGGCGCGGCGAGGCCGGCGCCGGGGGCGTCGAGCATGGTGTCGGTGAGGTCCCGGACGAGGGTGCGCAGTTCCTTGTCGAAGGTGGTCACCGGCTGAGCGGTGGCCCGCAGGACGGGGTCTCCGAAGAGACGGATCGGCTGGATCGCCACGAGGAACGGGCTCCTGTCCGTAGAAATCCGCAGCATTGGGGTCCCGCCAAGTCTATGCAACGCGCGGGGGCCTCCGCCCGCGCCCCCGACCCCGCGGACGCACCCGCCACGCACCCCTCCCGCACCCCCGGCACCGGCTACTGGCATATCCCGAGTCTGTCGCGCGGCGTTACCCCGGCCCCCGCTCCGGCGTTGGTCAAGTGAGATTGACCGGGGTCGGGGCGCACGGGACACCGCGCCCCGGCCGAGCCGAACCGTACGGAAGGTGGCACGTAGGCCATGGCCGAGCAGATCAACCACGACGCCCGGGCGCGGGCGAGCCTTCACCTGCTGGTGCGGGACATCGAGCGGGTGAGGCGGCAGGTCGACGCGCTGCGGACGCTCACCGCCCAACTGGGCAACGTCTACCGGCCGCGCCGCCCGAGCACCTCGGCCGGCTTCGTGGTGTACGGGCGGGCGCCCGCGCCGACGGTGCGGCTGGCGCAGGAGCTGCGGGAGAGCGTGGAGACCCTGGTGGCGGCGGCGGTCGAGTTCGACCGGGCGCTGGGCTTCTCCTGGGACTCGGTGGGCTCGGCCCTCGGGGTCACCAAGCAGGCGGTGCACCGCCGGTACGGGATGCGCCGCCCCACCAGCGAACTCCTCGCCGCCAGCGGCGCCGTCCCGGGCCCGGGCCGCCCGGACCGTTCCGAGGAGCTGCCGGCGGCGCCGTCCGGCGGCCTGGCCGTCACCGTCCCGGCGGCCCGCCAGGGCGGGCTGGACCGCACCGCCCTCGAACGCAACGCCCTGGAGCGCACCGCTCTCGAGCGCAGCGCGCTGGAGCGCACCACCGGGGACCGCACCGCGCCGGACCGCGCCCCGGTCGACCGCACCGGCATCCCGCTGCGCGGCTGACCCTTCCGGCCCGGGCCACCCGGGGCGGGGTGGCCCACTCACCCCGCCCCTCGCTCCCGCGCCTCGCGCCCGCCCCCGCCTCGCGCCCGCCCCGCCACGGCCCGCACCCCACCGCGTCCCCGGCCGGCACCCCGGCCCCCGTACCCCCGGCCGGCACCCCGGCCCCCGTACCCCCGGCCGGCACCCCGGCCCCCGTACCCCCGGCCGGCACCCCGGCCCCGCCACGGCTACCCGATGTCGGTCGGGTCCACCCGCACCCGCACCGCCTCCGGCGTCCGCAGCGCGATCCGCGCGATCTGCGCCGCCTTGAGCGCCGCCGCCAGCGCCGCCCCCTGCCCGGGCGGCACCCGCAGCAGCGCGCGTTCCTGTTCCTCCCCCCGCAGCGCCGGCGCCGGCACCGGCCCGAGGACGTCCGCCTCCGACGGCAGCCGGATCAGCCCCAGCAGGTCGGCCACCGCCGCCGGGCTCCCGCTCACCGAGGCCATCCGCGACACCGGCGGGAAGTGCAGCTGTGCCCGTTCGTCGCGCTCCAGCCCGGCGTGCCCGAGCGGGTCCCAGCGGACCAGCGCCTGCACCGGCCGGGCCGAGGGCTCGGCGACCACGACGACCGTCCCGCCCTCCTCGGCCGGCCGGACCAGTGCGGCGGCCGCCAGCCAGAGCCGCAGCGTCTCCTCCCCCGCGCGCAGGTCGGGCCGGCTCAGCAGGGCCCAGCCGTCCAGCAGCAGCGCGGCGCCGTACCCGGTGCCGCCCTCGACGACCGGCTCCGCGCCGGGGGTGGAGATCACCAGCGAGGGCTCGTCGGGGACGGTGGCCAGGACCGCGTCCCGCCCGGAGGTGCGCACCGGGACCCGTGGGAAGGCCTTGCCGAGCTCCTCCGCGGTGCGCCGGGCGCCGATCACCTGGGCCCGCAGCCGGAACGAGCCGCACTCGGGGCAGTGCCAGTCCGTCTCCGCCTGCCCGCACCAGCCGCAGCTCAGCGCCTCGTCGGCGGAGGGCGCCTCCAGCGGGCCCTCGCAGCGCCGGCAGCGGGCCGGGGTCCGGCACCGGCCGCAGGCCAGCCGGGGCACGTAGCCGCGCCGGGGCACCTGGATGAGCACCGGGTGCCCGGCGGCCAGGGCCTCCCGGGCGGCCTCCCAGGCCACCGAGGGCAGTCGGGCGGCCTGGGCGGCGGCGTCGCGGTGCTGGTCCTGGTCCGTGACGGTCCGCACCCTCGGTGCGACCCGCCGCACGGTCTCCCGGTCGGCGGCGAGCGGGCGGGCCCAGCCGGTGCTGACCAGCTGCGCGCCCTCCACCGTGACGGCGTGACCACCGAGCAGCACGGCCGCGCCCTCCTCCGCGGCGCGCAGCAGGGCGACCTCGCGCACGTGCGGGTGCGGGGCGCGCGGGTCGCTGTGGCTGTTGTCGCCGTCGGACCAGACGACGACCAGGCCGAGGTCGCGCACCGGCGCGAACATGGTGGCGCGGGTGCCGATCACGGCGTGCACCGAGCCGCGGCTCACCGCGAGCCAGCGCCGGTAGCGTTCGCGCGGGCCGAGGTCGGCCTCCAGCGCGACGTGTCGGCCCGGCCCGAGCAGCTCGGTCAGCGCCCGGTCGACCCGGGCGACGGACCGCCCCTCGGGCAGCACGACGAGCGCGCCGCGCCCGCCGGAGAGCGTCGCCGCCACGGCCCGGGCGATCTCGTACGGCCAGCCGGGGCCGGGCAGCGCCGCCCAGACGGCGCGCGGCGAGCCGCCGGCGGCGAGCGAGGCGAGGAAGTCGGGCCCGGCCGGGTAGCGCTGCCAGCCGCCGGGGGCGGGGGCGGGCGGGCGCGGCAGCGCGGGCGGCGAGGGTTCGGCCTCGGCCTTGGCGTGCCGGGGCGGGACGGCCAGCTGGAGGACGTCGGCGAGGGTGCCGGCGTAGCGGTCGGCGACGGTCCGGCAGAGCCGGAGGAGGTGTGGGGTGAGCACGGGCTCGGGCGAGAGGACCTGGGCGAGCGGCGCGAGCGGGCCGGGGAAGTCGCTCTTCTCCAGCCGGGCGACGATGAAGCCGTCGTGCAGTTCGCCGCCCTCGCGCTGGCCCTTGACCACGCGCGCGCCGAAGCGCACCCGGACCCGGACGCCGGGCCGGGCCTCCTCGGCCATCGCGGCCGGCACCTCGTAGTCGAAGAACTTGTCGATGGTGAGCACGCCCTTGTCCACCACGACCCGGGCCACCGGCAGGTGCTCGGCGCGCTTGGCGCCGCGCCACGTCCGGGGCTTGGCCCGCTTGACCGTCTCCCGGATGAACGCCAGCTGCTCCGGCTCGGCGGCCCCGTTCTCCCCTGTGCTGCTCATCGCTCCCAAGTACTACCAGGTCACACCGACAGTGCGCACGAAAGGCGGCGCCCGCCCCGGTCGGGGCGGGCGCCGCCTTTCGCGGAGCGCGGGGTCAGTCCTTGACGGCGGCCTTCAGCTGCTCGACCCGGTCGGTGCGCTCCCAGGTGAAGTCCGGCAGCTCACGGCCGAAGTGGCCGTACGCGGCGGTCTGGGAGTAGATCGGGCGCAGCAGGTCCAGGTCGCGGATGATCGCGGCGGGACGCAGGTCGAAGACCTCGCTGACGGCCTTCTGGATGGACAGCACGGGCACGGACTCGGTGCCGAAGGTCTCGACGAAGAGACCGACCGGCTCGGCCTTGCCGATCGCGTACGCGACCTGCACCTCGGCGCGGCGGGCGAGGCCGGCGGCGACGATGTTCTTCGCCACCCAGCGCATCGCGTACGCGGCCGAGCGGTCGACCTTGGACGGGTCCTTGCCGGAGAAGGCGCCGCCACCGTGGCGGGCCATGCCGCCGTAGGTGTCGATGATGATCTTGCGGCCGGTGAGGCCGGCGTCGCCCATCGGGCCGCCGATCTCGAAGCGGCCGGTCGGGTTGACCAGCAGGCGGTAGCCCTCGGTGACGAGCTTGATGCCCTGCTCGGCCAGCGCCTTCAGCTCCGGCTCGACCACGAACTCGCGGATGTCCGGGGTGAGCAGCGACTCCAGGTCGATGTCACTGGCGTGCTGGGTGGAGACCACCACGGTGTCGAGGCGGACGGCCTTGTCGCCGTCGTACTCGATGGTGACCTGGGTCTTGCCGTCGGGGCGCAGGTACGGGATGGTCCCGTTCTTGCGGACCTCGGTCAGCCGGCGGGAGAGGCGGTGCGCCAGGGTGATCGGCAGCGGCATGAGCTCGGGCGTCTCGTCGGACGCGTAGCCGAACATCAGGCCCTGGTCGCCGGCACCCTGCTTGTCCAGGTCGTCCTCGTCGCCCTCGACCCGAGCCTCGTACGCCGTGTCGACGCCCTGGGCGATGTCGGGCGACTGGGCCCCGATGGACACCGAGACGCCGCAGGAGGCGCCGTCGAAGCCCTTCTTGGAGCTGTCGTAGCCGATCTCCAGGATCTTGTCCCGGACGAGCTGGGCGATCGGCGCGTACGCCTTGGTGGTCACCTCGCCGGCCACGTGCACCTGGCCGGTGGTGATCAGCGTCTCCACGGCGACCCGGGAGGTCGGGTCCTCCCGCAGGAGAGCGTCAAGGATGGTGTCGCTGATCTGGTCAGCGATCTTGTCGGGGTGGCCCTCGGTGACGGACTCCGAGGTGAACAGGCGGCGAGACACAGCGCTCCCTGGGGTTGCAGCGGCTGCTGACTGAAGGCCCCCGGTGACCGGGGACTTCCGGAAAGACTTGATTCCTGGAGTGTAACGGGCCGGTTCTGCGGAACGTCACCCGCTTCCACAAATCAAGACCGTTCTCAAGCAGGGCTCAATCGGCTCCCGCCGGTTTCCAGCCGCCGCGCGACGAGGTCCCAGACGACGTCCGCGAGGGCCTCCTTCGGACCGACCGGAACGGGGGTCTCACTGCCGTCCGAGCCCAGAACCACGGCCTCGTTGACGTCCGTGCCGAAGGCCTTGCCGTTGCCCACCTCGTTGACGACGAGGAGGTCGCAGCCCTTGCGGGCGAGCTTGGCGCGGCCGTTCGCGAGCACGTCGTCGGTCTCCGCCGCGAAACCCACGACCAGTTGGCCCGAACGGGGGCGGTGCGCCGACAGCTCGGCCAGGACGTCGGGGTTGCGGACGAGGGCGACGGGCGCCGGCTCGACCCCCTCGACCTTCTTGATCTTGCCGGTGGCGTACTCGGCGGGCCGGAAGTCCGCCACGGCCGCGGCCATGACCACGGCGTCCGCGTCCCCGGCCGCCTTCAGCGCCGCCTCCCGCAGCTCCAGCGCGGTCGACACGTGCACCACGTCGACCCCGGCCGGGTCGGGCAGCTCCGCGTTGGCCGAGACCAACGTCACGCGCGCCCCGCGCGCCGCTGCCGTCACGGCGAGCGCGTAGCCCTGCTTGCCGGAGGAGCGGTTGCCGAGGAAGCGCACCGGGTCCAGCGGCTCGCGGGTGCCACCGGCCGAGACCACCACGTGCCGGCCGGCCAGGTCGGTCGGCACCGCGCCGCCGCGGCGCAGCACCGACCGGCAGGCGTCGAAGATCGCGGACGGCTCGGGCAGCCGCCCCTTGCCGGTGTCCTTGCCGGTGAGCCGCCCGACGGCCGGCTCCAGCACGATCACGCCGCGGCGCCGCAGCGTGGCGACGTTCTCCCGGGTGGCCGGGTGCTCCCACATCTCGGTGTGCATGGCGGGCGCGACCACGACCGGGCAGCGGGCGGTGAGCAGGGTGTTGGTGAGGAGGTCGTCGGCCAGGCCGTGGGCGGCCTTGGCGATCAGGTCCGCGGTGGCGGGGGCGACGACGACCAGGTCGGCCTGCTGGCCGATCCGCACGTGCGGCACCTCGTGCACGCGCTCCCAGGTCTCGGTGGCGGCCGGGCGGCCGGACAGTGCGGCCCAGGTGGCCTCGCCGACGAAGTGCAGCGCGGCCGCGGTGGGCACCACGGTGACCTGGTGGCCGGACTCGGTGAACCTGCGGAGCAGCTCGCACGCCTTGTAGGCGGCGATGCCGCCGCTTACGCCGAGGACGACGCGCGGCGCCTCCACCCCGGCCGGATCCGAAGTCGCGCTCATGCTCCCGCTCTCCTCCACTCCTGGGACGTGCACACCCTACGACCCCTCAGCTGCGACGCGCACTGTGGTGCCCGGCACAGCCCGCCGGCACCCCCACGACACTCCACGGCACCCCGCCGCACCCCCGGCGGCACCGGGCCCCGGCCCCCGCGGGCACGGCACCGACGGCCCCCCGGACACGCCGAAGGGCCCGGCGGAAACGATTCCGCCGGACCCTTCGAGCAGAGAGCTCCGGAACCCGCCTCAGGCGGCCTCGATCGCCTCGGCGGTCAGCATGCCCGCGTTGATCTCGCGCAGCGCGATCGACAGCGGCTTCTCGTGGACGTGGGTGTCGACCAGCGGGCCGACGTACTCCAGCAGGCCCTCACCGAGCTGGGAGTAGTACGCGTTGATCTGGCGCGCGCGCTTGGCGGCGTAGATCACGAGGCTGTACTTGGAGTCGGTGGCCTCGAGCAGCTCGTCGATCGGCGGGTTGATGATGCCCTCGGGCGCGGTCATGGAAGAGGACACGCTAAAACCTTCCGAAAGGGTGGAAAAGACAGACAGGTCAGGCTACACCGAGCAAGGCTAGCAGTTCGGCCGCTACCTGCTCGACCGAGGTGTTGACAAGGGTCGTGTCGAACTCGGGCTCGGCCGCGAGCTCGACCTTCGCCGCCTCCAGCCGCTTCTCGATCACGTCCTGCGGCTCGGTGCCCCGGCCGGTCAGCCGGCGGACCAGCTCGTCCCAGCTCGGCGGGGCCAGGAAGACCAGCTGCGCCTCGGGCATCGACTCGCGGACCTGGCGGGCGCCCTGCAGGTCGATCTCCAGCAGGACGGGCTCGCCGCGCTCCAGCTTCTCCAGCACCGCCGAGCGCGGGGTGCCGTAGCGGTTGCCGGCGAAGACGGCCCACTCCAGCAGTTCGCCGTTGGCGATCAGCTTGTCGAACTCGTCGTTGTCGACGAAGTGGTACTGGACCCCGTTCTGCTCGCCCGGCCTCGGGTGGCGGGTCGTCGCCGACACCGAGAGCCAGACCTCGGGGTGCTGCTTCCTCATATGAGCGACGACCGTGCTCTTGCCGACCCCCGAAGGGCCGGAGAGCACGGTCAGCCGCGGACGCTCACTCATGCACCGATTATCCCGGATCGCGGACGATCCCGGGACCACGGGGGCACGGTCAGGCGGCACCGCCGCCGAACTCCCGCTCCAGGGAGGCGATCTGGTTCGTGCCGAGGCCGCGGACACGACGGCTCTCGCTGATGCCGAGGCGCTCCATGATCTGCTTGGCACGGACCTTGCCGACGCCCGGAAGCGACTCCAGCAGGGCCGAGACCTTCATCTTGCCGATCACGTCGTTGTCGGCCTTGCCGGCCTTGATCACCTCGTGCAGGGAGGCGCCGGAGTGCTTGAGCCGGTTCTTGACCTCGGCGCGCTCCCGGCGAGCCTCGGCGGCCTTGGCGAGCGCGGCGGTGCGCTGTTCAGGGGTAAGGGGCGGAAGAGCCACGCCGTTCACCTCAGGGTGTGGAAGGAAGGGATTGAGCTATGACTGGTTTGGTTCCCAGGACACCGTCCGCAGATCGAACCCAAGTGGAATCACAGGGCCCTTGACCTGCGGGAGCTACGAGTTCGCGGCTCTCCGATGACCTATCGCCGGACACTACCCGTATTGCGGCGCCACGTCAGGAAAAGAACACGAAAAGTCCTGGTCAGCCAAGGCCGACCAGGACTTTCCAGGGCAAAATGACCGCGATTGCGAAACTTTGACACCGCCAATGTGACGGCGCTCACGTCAACCGCCCCGCCGCCCCGCCGTCCTGCGGACACTGCGCAGGGTCACCGGGCGGCTACCGGGGCGCGTCCGCGGGCCCGGCCGGGCCTACTTCACCGCGTCCGCGTACTCGCCCACGAACCGCTCGGCCGCCGACCGCAGGGCCGCCACCGAGGGGCCGTGCCTGAGCACGTCCCGGCTGACGCTCGGCACCACGTTGATCACCGAGGCGCCGAACACCCGCGGCAGGTCCGCCATGGTGGCCCCCTGGGCGCCGATGCCGGGAGCCAGCAGCGGGCCGTTGATGGCCAGCTCCACGCCCGCGTCGGCGAGCGTGGCGCCGACCACGGCGCCGAAGGAGCCGAGCGGCGCGGCACCCGCGTTCTCGGCCGCCAGCTGGCGCAGCACCGCGGCCGCGACCGGCTCGCCGTCCGCACCGACGGCGCGCTGCACCTCGGCGCCCTCCGGGTTGGAGGTGAGCGCCAGCGCGAACACGCCGCAGCCCTGCGCGCGGGCCAGGTCGAGCGCCGGGCGCAGCGAGCCGAAGCCCAGGTACGGGCTGACCGTGACGGCGTCCGAGAACAGCGGGCTGGCGGGCGACAGGAAGGCCTCCGCGTAGGCGGCCATGGTGGAGCCGATGTCGCCGCGCTTGGCGTCCATCAGGACCAGCGCGCCGGCCGCCCGGGCCTCCTCGACGGACTTCTCCAGCACCGCGACGCCCTTGCTGCCGAAGCGCTCGAAGAACGCCGCCTGCGGCTTGAGCACGGCGACCCGGTCGGCGAGCGCCTCGACGACGGTGCGGCTGAAGGTCTCCAGGCCGGCGAGGTCGTCGCCGAGCCCCCAGGCGGCGAGCAGGGAGGCGTGCGGGTCGATGCCGACGCAGAGCTGGCCGCGGGTGTCGAGCGCCTGGCGCAGCCGGGCGCCGAACGGGGCGAGGGTCATGTCGTCCTTTCCGAAGGTGGTACGGGGGTTCAGGAGGCGGTCTTCGCGCCGTCGACGGCGCTGCCGACGGCCGCGGCCAGGTCGCGGAAGCCCGCGGCGCGGATCCGGGCGGAGAGGCCCCGGTGGATCCGGCGGCACCAGAACGGGCCCTCGTAGATGAAGGCGCTGTAGCCCTGGACGAGGTCGGCGCCGTGGATGATCCGCTGCCAGGCGTCCTCGGCGGTCTCCACGCCGCCGACCGAGACCAGCGTCAGCCGGCCCCCGGTGCGGGCGCGCAGCCGCTGGAGGACCTCCAGGGCGCGGGCCTTGAGCGGGGCGCCGGAGAGGCCGCCCATGCCGATCTCCTCGACCCGGGCGGCGTCGGCCCGCAGGCCCTCGCGCCCGATCGTGGTGTTGGTGGCGATGATGCCGTCCAGGCCCAGTTCGAGGGCGAGGTCGGCGACGGCGTCGACGTCCTCGTCGGCCAGGTCGGGGGCGATCTTGACCAGCAGCGGGACGTGGTGCGCGGTGGTGCGGTCGGCCGCCTCGCGGACGGCGGCGAGCAGCGGGCGCAGGTGGTCCACGGCCTGCAGGTTGCGCAGGCCGGGGGTGTTCGGCGAGCTGACGTTGACCACCAGGTAGTCCGCGTACCTGGCGAGCCGCTCGGTGGACTTGACGTAGTCGGCGACGGCGTCGGCCTCCTCGACGACCTTGGTCTTGCCGATGTTGACGCCGATCACCGGGGTGGAGCTGGTGTGCGGGCGGGCGGCCAGGCGCGCGGCGACCCGGGCCGAGCCCTGGTTGTTGAAGCCCATCCGGTTGATCAGCGCGCGGTCCTCGACCAGGCGGAACAGCCGGGGCGTCGGGTTGCCCGGCTGGGGCTCGCCGGTGATGGTGCCGATCTCGACGTAGTCGAAACCGAGCATGGCAAGGCCGTCGATGCCGACGCCGTTCTTGTCGAAGCCGGCCGCCAGGCCGAACGGGCCCGGCAGGTCGAGGCCGAGGGCGGTGGTGTGCAGGGCGCGGTCGCGCGGGGCGAGCACCAGCCGGACGAGCGTGCGCAGGCCGGGCACCGAGGAGGCGAGCCGGATCCAGAAGAAGGCGAGGTGGTGGGCCTTCTCGGGGTCCATCTTCTTGAAGACGAGGTCGAACAGCAGCTTGTACAAAACCCAACTCCCGGATCAGGGCCCGGATCCGGCCGTGAGCACCCGGATCAGGGCATGGAAGTGGGGGGCACCCGTCTGGCGTCGGTGCCCCCCACAGCGGTGGTGCTACTTGCGGCCCGCGTTGATCAGCTCGGCGTGCTCCTGGAGCGACATCACGCCGACCTCGTCGCGCAGCAGCCGGTCGATGCCCTGGACGGCCGCGCCCATCGCCTGGATGGTGGTCAGGCAGGGCACGCCGCGGGAGACCGCGGCGGTGCGGATCTCGTAGCCGTCGAGGCGGCCGCCGGTGCCGTACGGCGTGTTGATGATCAGGTCGACCTCGCCGTCGTGGATCAGCTGCACGATCGTCTTCTCGCCGTTCGGGCCCTCGCCCTCGCTGTGCTTGCGCACCAGCGTGGACGGGATGCCCCCGCGCTGCAGCACCTCGGCGGTGCCGGCCGTGGCGAGCACCTCGAAGCCGAGGCTGACCAGCGCCCGGGCCGGGAAGACCAGGTTGCGCTTGTCGCGGTTGGCGACCGAGACGAAGACCTTGCCCTTGGTCGGCAGCGCGCCGTAGGCGCCGGCCTGGGCCTTGGCGTAGGCCGTGCCGAAGACCTTGTCGATGCCCATGACCTCACCGGTCGAGCGCATCTCCGGGCCGAGGACGGTGTCCACGCCGCGGCCGTGGACGTCGCGGAAGCGGCTCCAGGGCAGCACGGCCTCCTTGACCGAGATCGGGCAGTCGGCGGGCAGCGTGCCGCCGTCGCCCTCGGCCGGGAGCAGGCCCTCGGCGCGCAGCTCGGCGATGGTGGCGCCGAGCGAGATCCGGGCGGCGGCCTTGGCCAGCGGCACCGCCGTCGCCTTGGAGGTGAACGGGACGGTCCGGGAGGCGCGCGGGTTGGCCTCCAGCACGTAGAGGATGTCCCCGGCCATCGCGAACTGGATGTTGATCAGACCGCGGACGCCGACGCCGCGCGCGATGGCCTCGGTGGAGGTGCGCAGGCGCTTGATGTCGTAGCCGCCGAGGGTGATCGGGGGCAGCGCGCAGGCGGAGTCGCCGGAGTGGATGCCGGCCTCCTCGATGTGCTCCATGACGCCGCCGAGGTAGAGCTCGGTGCCGTCGAAGAGCGCGTCGACGTCGATCTCCACCGCGTCGTCGAGGAAGCGGTCGATGAGCACCGGGTGCTCGGAGATCAGGCCGGCGTGGCGCTCCAGGTAGGAGGCGAGCGAGGCCTCGTCGTAGACGATCTCCATGCCGCGGCCGCCGAGCACGTAGGACGGGCGGGCGAGCACCGGGTAGCCGATCTCGTCGGCGATCGCCTTGGCCTCCGCGAAGGAGAAGGCGGTGCCGTGCTTGGGGGCCGGCAGGCCGGCGTCGCGCAGGACGCGGCCGAAGGCACCGCGCTCCTCGGCGAGGTCGATCGCCTCGGGCTGGGTGCCGACGATCGGCACGCCGTTGTCCTTGAGCGCCTGGGCCAGGCCGAGCGGGGTCTGGCCGCCGAGCTGGACGATCACGCCGGCCAGCGGGCCGGCCTGCTGCTCGGCGTGGACGATCTCGAGCACGTCCTCCAGGGTGAGCGGCTCGAAGTAGAGCCGGTCGGAGGTGTCGTAGTCGGTGGAGACGGTCTCCGGGTTGCAGTTGACCATCACGGTCTCGTACCCGGCGTCGGCCAGCGCGAAGGAGGCGTGCACGCAGGAGTAGTCGAACTCGATGCCCTGGCCGATGCGGTTCGGGCCGGAGCCGAGGATGATCACGGCGGGCTTGGTGCGCGGGGCGACCTCGTTCTCCTCGTCGTAGGACGAGTAGAAGTACGGGGTCCTGGCGGCGAACTCGGCGGCGCAGGTGTCGACGGTCTTGAACACCGGGCGGATGCCGAGCGCGTGCCGCACCTCGCGGACCACGTCCGCCTTCAGGCCGCGGATCTCGCCGATCTGCAGGTCGGAGAAGCCGTGCCGCTTGGCGTGGCGCAGCAGCTCGGGGTTGAGCTTCTCGGCCTCGGCCAGCTCGCCGGCGATCTCGTCCAGCAGGAAGAGCTGGTCGACGAACCACGGGTCGATCCTGGTGGCCTCGAAGACCTCCTCCGGGGTGGCGCCGGCCCGGATCGCCTCCATGACGGTGTTGATCCGGCCGTCGGTCGGCACGACCGCCTTGGTCAGCAGCTCGGCCTTGTCGCCCACCGGGCCGACCCAGCTGAACTGGGAGCCCTTCTTCTCCAGCGAGCGCAGCGCCTTCTGCAGCGCCTCGGGGAAGTTGCGGCCCATGGCCATGGCCTCGCCGACCGACTTCATGGTGGTGGTCAGCGTGGCGTCGGCGCTCGGGAACTTCTCGAACGCGAAGCGCGGGACCTTCACCACGACGTAGTCGAGGGTCGGCTCGAAGGAGGCCGGGGTCTGCTCGGTGATGTCGTTGGGGATCTCGTCCAGGGTGTACCCGACGGCCAGCTTGGCGGCGATCTTGGCGATCGGGAAGCCGGTGGCCTTGGAGGCGAGCGCCGAGGAGCGGGAGACGCGCGGGTTCATCTCGATGACGATGACCCGGCCGTCGTCGGGGTTGACGGCGAACTGGATGTTGCAGCCGCCGGTGTCCACGCCGACCTCGCGGATCACGGCGATGCCGACGTCGCGCAGGATCTGGTACTCGCGGTCGGTGAGCGTCATCGCCGGGGCGACGGTGATCGAGTCGCCGGTGTGCACGCCCATCGGGTCGAAGTTCTCGATGGAGCAGACGACCACGACGTTGTCGTTCTTGTCGCGCATCAGCTCCAGCTCGTACTCCTTCCAGCCGAGGATGGACTCCTCCAGGAGCACCTCGGTGGTCGGCGAGAGGGCCAGGCCCTGGCCGGCGATGCGGCGCAGGTCCTCCTCGTCGTGGGCGAAGCCGGAGCCGGCGCCGCCCATGGTGAAGGAGGGGCGGACGACGACCGGGTACCCGCCGAGCGTGTCGACGCCGGCGAGCACCTCGTCCATGGTGTGGCAGATGACCGAGCGGGCGGACTCGCCGTGGCCGATCTTGGCGTTGACGGCCTCGACGACGCCCTTGAAGAGCTCGCGGTCCTCGCCCTTGTGGATCGAGTCGACCTTGGCGCCGATGAGTTCGACGTTGTACTTGGCGAGCACGCCGTTGGCGTCCAGCGCGATCGCGGTGTTGAGCGCGGTCTGCCCGCCGAGGGTCGGCAGCAGCGCGTCGGGGCGCTCCTTGGCGATGATCCGCTCGACGAACTCCGGGGTGATCGGCTCGACGTAGGTGGCGTCGGCGATCTCCGGGTCGGTCATGATCGTGGCCGGGTTGGAGTTGACCAGCACGACCCGCAGGCCCTCGGCCTTGAGGACCCGGCAGGCCTGCGTGCCCGAGTAGTCGAACTCGGCGGCCTGGCCGATCACGATCGGGCCGGAGCCGATCACCAGGACGGACTTGATGTCAGTGCGCTTAGGCACGCTGGCCCTCCATGAGCTTCACGAAACGGTCGAAGAGGTAGGCCGCGTCGTGCGGGCCGGCAGCTGCTTCGGGGTGGTACTGCACGCTGAAGGCGGGGACGTCCAGTGCCTGGAGGCCCTCGACCACGTCGTCGTTGAGGCAGACGTGGGAGACCTCGACCCGCCCGTAGGGGGTCTCGCTCACCTTGTCCAGCGGCGCGTTCACGGCGAAGCCGTGGTTGTGCGCGGTGACCTCGACCTTGCCGGTGGTGCGGTCCTGCACCGGCTGGTTGATGCCGCGGTGGCCGTACTTGAGCTTGTAGGTGCCGAAGCCCAGCGCGCGGCCGAGGATCTGGTTGCCGAAGCAGATCCCGAAGAACGGGGTCCTGCGCTCCAGCACGCCCTGCGCCACGGCGACCTGGTGGTCGGCGGTGGCCGGGTCACCCGGGCCGTTGGAGAAGAAGACGCCGTCCGGCCGGACCGCGTAGAGGTCCTCCAGGGTCGAGTTGGCCGGCAGCACGTGCACCTCGATGCCGCGCTCGGCCATCCGGTGCGGGGTCATCCCCTTGATGCCGAGGTCCAGCGCGGCGACGGTGAAGCGCTTCTCGCCGATCGCCGGGACGACGTACGCCTCGGTGGTGGCCACCTCGGCGCACAGGTCGGCGCCCTTCATCTCGGGCGACTGCTGCACCCGGGCGAGCAGGGCGGCCTGGTCGGCCAGCGCCTCACCGGAGAAGATGCCGCAGCGCATCGCGCCGCGCTCGCGCAGGTGCCGGGTCAGCGCCCGGGTGTCGATGCCGCTGATGCCGACGACGCCCTGGCGGACCAGCTCCTCGTCCAGCGAGCGGGTGGAGCGCCAGTTGGAGGCCACCCGGGCGGGGTCGCGCACGACGTAGCCGGCGACCCAGATCTGCTTGGACTCGTCGTCCTCGTCGTTCCAGCCGGTGTTGCCGATCTGCGGGGCGGTCATCACGACCACCTGGCGGTGGTACGACGGGTCGGTGAGGGTCTCCTGGTAACCGGACATGCCGGTGTTGAAGACCGCCTCGCCGAAGGTCTCGCCGGTCGCGCCGTAGGCCTCGCCGCGGAAGGTCCGGCCGTCCTCCAGGACGAGCACGGCGGGGACGCGTTCCCGCCGTTGGCGCTGCGTGGTGGGGGCAGGTGCGGTCATCGGGAAGCCTCTTCCGTCTTCGTCGTCGTACGTGTTGCGAGGTGAGTGACCGCCTCGACCCAGGCGGCGTGCTCATCGGGGTGGTCGGCCCGGAAGCCGGAGTCCAGCTCGGTCTCCCCGTGCGTCCAGGTGACGACGAGCAGACCGGCCGGGACGACCTTCCCGGCGATCCCGGAGTCCGTGCGGGCACCGGTGAGGTGCCCGGCCGGGATCCAGAGGTCGACGTCGCCGGGGCGCCGTACCAGCAGGCCGTCCTCGCCGAGGGTGAGGTCGGCCCGGCTGCGGTTGCCCAGGCCGTGCGCGACGACCCGGTCGAGCCAGTTCCCGGCGGTGGTGGTGCCGTGGTACCGGCCGCTGGTCTCCAGGATGGTCCGGCCGGCCCGGTCCGGCACGGCGGGCAGCGGCGGGATGCCGGACTGGAGGGTGCGCCGCCAGTTCCAGCCCTGCCGCATCAGCCAGTACACGAGGGCGATCAGCACCAGCAGGCCGACGGCCCAGCCGATGTACCCGGGCCAGTTGGTGACCTTGGCCTGCTCCTGGGCGAGGAGCAGCGCGGTCACGCGAGGCCGCCCTGCTCGGCGAGCTCGCCGGCCAGCACGGTGGCGCGCCCGCGCAGGAAGGTGGCGTGCACCCGTCCGGGCAGGTCAAGGCCCTTGTAGGGGGTGTTGCGGCTGCGGGTGGCGAAGCTGTCCGGGTTCACGGCACCACGGTACGCGGGATCGAACAGCACCAGGTTCGCCGGCTCACCGACCGAGACGGACCGGCCCTGGCCGGTGAGACGGCCGATCCGGGCCGGGCGGTGCGACATCCGGTCGGCGACGCCCTCCCAGTTCAGCAGGCCGGTCTCGACCATGGTCTGCTGCACGACCGACAGGGCGGTCTCCAGGCCGACCATGCCCATCGCGGCGACGGCCCACTCGCAGTCCTTGTCCTCGGCCGGGTGCGGCGCGTGGTCGGTGGCGACGGCGTCGATGGTGCCGTCGGCGAGCGCCTTGCGCAGCGCCTGGACGTCCTCGGCGGTGCGCAGCGGCGGGTTCACCTTGTACACCGGGTCGTAGGAGCGGACCAGCTCGTCGGTGAGCAGCAGGTGGTGCGGGGTGACCTCGGCGGTGACGTCCCAGCCCTTGGCCTTGGCCCAGCGGATGATCTCGACCGAGCCGGCGGTGGAGACGTGGCAGACGTGCAGCCGGGAGCCGACGTGCGCGGCGAGCAGCACGTCGCGGGCGATGATCGACTCCTCGGCGACGGCCGGCCAGCCGCCGAGCCCGAGCTCGCCGGAGACCTGGCCCTCGTTCATCTGGGCGCCCTCGGTCAGCCGCGGCTCCTGGGCGTGCTGGGCGACGACGCCGTCGAAGGCCTTGACGTACTCCAGGGCGCGGCGCATCAGCACCGCGTCGTCCACGCACTTGCCGTCGTCGGAGAAGACCCGCACGCCGGCCGCGGACTCGTGCATCGCACCGAGCTCGGCGAGCTTCTTGCCCTCCAGGCCGACGGTGACGGCGCCGACCGGCTGCACGTCGCAGTAGCCGGCCTCCTGGCCGAGCCGCCAGACCTGCTCGACGACGCCCGCGGTGTCGGCCACCGGGGTGGTGTTGGCCATCGCGTGCACGGCGGTGAAGCCGCCCATCGCCGCGGCCTGGGTGCCGGTGAGCACGGTCTCGGCGTCCTCGCGGCCGGGCTCGCGCAGGTGGGTGTGCAGGTCGACGAGGCCGGGCAGGGCGATCAGCCCGGTGGCGTCGATCTCGATGTCGGCCTCGACGGCCAGGCCGGTGCCGATGGCCTTGATGACGCCGTCGGCCAGGTGGAGGTCCTGCGGGGCGCCGCCGAGGATCTGGGCGTTGCGGATCAGGTAGGTCGTCACTGGGCGGTCTCCACGGTGTCGGTGCGGGGTGCGTCGGCGGGGGTGGCACCGCCGAGCAGCAGGTACAGGACGGCCATCCGGACGGAGACGCCGTTGGCGACCTGCTCGACCACGGTGCAGCGCGGCGAGTCGGCGACCTCGGCGGTGATCTCCATGCCGCGGACCATCGGGCCGGGGTGCATCACGATGGCGTGCTCGGGCAGCTGGGCCATCCGGGTGCCGTTGAGGCCGTAGCGGCGGCTGTACTCGCGCTCGGTGGGGAAGAACGCGGCGTTCATCCGCTCGCGCTGCACCCGGAGCATCATCAGCGCGTCCGTCTTGGGGAGCACGCTCTCCAGGTCGTAGCTGATGTCGCACGGCCAGTTCTCGATGCCGATCGGCAGCAGCGTCGGCGGGGCGACGAAGGTGACGTGGGCGCCGAGGGTGGTCAGCAGGTGGACGTTGGAGCGGGCGACCCGGCTGTGCAGCACGTCGCCGACGATGGTGATCCGGCGCCCGGCCAGGTCGTG
Source organism: Kitasatospora sp. NPDC051705 (assembly GCF_044453265.1). Classification (NCBI taxonomy): domain Bacteria; kingdom Bacillati; phylum Actinomycetota; class Actinomycetes; order Kitasatosporales; family Streptomycetaceae; genus Kitasatospora; species Kitasatospora sp. NPDC051705. The sequence goes on from NZ_JBITCO010000009.1 coordinate 246,849, forward strand.
CCCCAGGCCCGGGTTGAGGTGGCGGCGCATGGTGAACGCGTCGAGCAGGGCCTGGGTGGGGTGCTCGTGGGTGCCGTCACCGGCGTTGATCACGCTGCCGTGCAGCCAGTCCGACTGGGCGAGCCGGGACGGCGCGCCCGAGGCGTGGTGGCGGATGACGACAGCGTCGGCGCCCATCGCCTGCAGGGTGAGCGCGGTGTCCTTGAGGCTCTCGCCCTTGGAGACCGAGGAGCCCTTGGCGGAGAAGTTGATGACGTCGGCGGAGAGCCGCTTCTCGGCGGCCTCGAAGGAGGTCTTGGTGCGGGTCGAGTCCTCGAAGAAGAGGTTGACGACGGTGCGGCCGCGCAGCGTGGGCAGCTTCTTGACGGCCCGCCCGGAGAGCTGGGCCAGCTCCTCGGCGGTGTCCAGGATCAGCAGCGCGTCGTCGCGGCTGAGATCGGCGGCGGAGACGAGGTGGCGCTTCACGCGGGTTACTCCGGGAGGTGCGGTTCGGTGGGCTGGGAGGCCAGGGCCTGCGAGCTTCGGGCGGCGTGGTCGCGGTCGCCGACCAGCACGGCGTCGACGCCGTCGGTGTCGGCCAGGCGGACCTGGACCGCCTCGCGCAGCGAGGTGGGGAGGTTCTTGCCCACGTAGTCGGCCCGGATCGGGAGCTCGCGGTGGCCGCGGTCGACCAGGACGGCGAGCTGCACGGCGCGCGGGCGGCCGATGTCGCTCAGCGCGTCGAGCGCGGCCCGGATGGTGCGGCCGGAGAAGAGCACGTCGTCGACGAGGATGACGAGCTTGCCGTCGATGCCGCCGGAGGGGATCTCGGTGTGCTCCAGGGCGCGGGCGGGCTTGAGCCGCAGGTCGTCCCGGTACATGGTGATGTCCAGGGTGCCCAGCGGGATCTCGCGCCCGGTGATCTGGGCCAGCCGGCCGTGCAGGCGGCGGGCGAGGTGGACGCCCCTGGTGTGGATGCCGAGCAGCACGACGTCCTCCGCGCCCTTGGCGCGCTCGACGATCTCGTGCGCTATCCGGGTGACGACCCGGGCGATGTCCGTTCCGTCCAGCACCTGGTGCGGCGGTCGCGGCGTCGAATCCTGCTGTGTGGTCATGCCGAAGCGGACCTCCTTCCCCGCCTCACTGGACGGGCCTTAAAGGATGTCTGGGACGACCCCCGCCGACCGGGCGAGGGCTTCCGGTCATCGTATCAGCGCGCCGGGAGGCAAACGGACGTCCGTCGTTCCGCTTCGGCGGTTCACGCCCCGGACGCACCCCCGATGCGGGCCATTCGCACGACTGCCCCATTCGGCTTGACGCAGCTACCTTACTCTACGTAACCTCACAGTGAGTTACGAGACGGACGTCGAACCCACCGGTAACGGCGTCGGCAATCGCCCGTGACCCACCACTGAACGCGAAGCAATCTCGTCCGGGGAGATCAATGTCCAGCGACTACGCGAAGCAGCTCGGAGGCAAGCTCCGAGCCATCCGCACTCAGCAGGGGCTCTCCCTGCACGGTGTCGAGGAGAAGTCCCAGGGGCGCTGGAAGGCAGTCGTCGTCGGCTCGTACGAGCGCGGCGACCGTGCGGTCACCGTGCAGCGGCTGGCCGAGCTGGCGGAGTTCTACGGCGTGCCCGTGCAGGAGCTGCTGCCCGGCGGCACCCCCGGCGGCGCGGCCGAGCCGCCGCCGCGTCTGGTCCTCGACCTGGAGAGACTGACCCAGGTCCCGTCCGAGAAGGCCGGCCCGCTGCAGCGCTACGCGGCGACGATCCAGAGCCAGCGCGGCGACTACAACGGCAAGGTCCTCTCGATCCGCCAGGACGACCTGCGCACCCTGGCCGTCATCTACGACCAGTCGCCGTCGATCCTCACCGAGCAGCTGATCTCCTGGGGCGTGCTCAACCCCGACGCGCGCCGCGCGGTGCGCGAGGAGGAGGCGAGCTGACGCTCGCCGCACCGGCTCCCGCCAGCGCGAGCACGCAGGTACCAGCAGAAACGTCACGGCGCGGCTCCCCGGATCCCGGGGGCCGCGCCGTCGCGCGTCCGGCGCCGGCCGCACCACCGCCGCCCGGCGGTCAGCAGACCGTCCCCAGGCTGTAGCCGGGCTGCGCCGCCACGCCGTCCAGCCGCACCGGCCGGGCCGACGGCGCCCAGTCCTGCCCGCCGCTCGACCAGGCCCAGGAGGCCGGCAGGTACTCCCCGCAGGAGGCCGCCGAGCCCTGCGACCCGTGCAGCACCGCCACCCCGGGCAGCTCCAGCGCCAGCCCCGCGCAGAGCACCGCGCAGACCAGCTCCAGGTCCTCGTCGTTGATCCGGACCACGCCGTCCTCCCACTGCAGCACCCGGGCCGCCGCCGTCAGCCGGCCGCCCGGCGCGTCCACCCGCAGCCGCAGCTCGTACACCCCGGCACCGGCGCCGACCAGCATCCGGCGGAACACCTCGCCGCCGCGCTGGTAGGCGGCGCGCACCCAGCGGGCGTGGTCCTCGTCGGCCTCCCCCGCGCCCCCGACCAGACCGCCGTCCAGCAGCAGGTCGGCGTGGCAGAGCGTCAGCCCGTTCTCCCGGGCCCGGACCAGCCGCGGCGCGAAGTCCCCGGCCAGCTCCTCCCCCTGATAGGCCAGCAGCTGGGTCTGCAGCGGCGGGTTGACCAGGTAGCGGTCGCGGGCGGCCGGCTCCGCCGGGTCCAGCCCGTGCAGGACGCAGAACTCCTCGAAGTCCTGCGGGTGGAACATCCGGGCCCGCACCACCTCGAAGCGCTCCACCGCGTCGGCGAGCAGTTCGGCCGTGTCGGCCAGGTAGCGCTCGAAGTCCGGTGCGTCCGACAACCCCCAGGCACGGGCCCGGGCGAAGTCCGCCGCACTGGTCAGCACGCCGATGACGAACGCCTGCTCGCCGCCCTCGGCCCGCTGCCGGCGGTGCGGCGCGCGGGCGACGGGCCGCGGGCCGGCGGCGGTGCAGTCGGAGTTACGGCGGGCGCGGCCCTTGCGGCTACTCATCGGTGGCTCCTGGCATCGGCGGCGACCGCCGGGCGACGGTCAGCGGCGGGCTCGCCGCTGACCGTCTATCTCCCCATCACCGCGCGCCGCACACGTACGGCGTGTCACAGGAATGTAACCGACGGTAAGTCGCGGTGAACTCCGCGGAAATCAGGCCCCGCGCGGCACCCGGGCCAGCTGCCTGGACTGCGCGACCAGCCGGCCGGACTCGTCCCAGACCTCGGCGTCCTCCTCGAAGTAGCCGCCGGCCACGTTGCGGGTGGCGTGGGTGACCCGGAGCCAGCCCGGGACCGGCCTGGCCCGCAGGTGGACGGTCAGCTCCACGGTCGGGGCCCAGCCGGGCAGGCCCAGGTCGAAGGTGACGGGCGGCAGCGCGTCGGCGACCAGCAGGAGCAGCAGCGGGTCGGGCTCGCGCCCGTCGGCGAGCCGGAACCAGCCCTGGATCCGCCCGTTGCCGGAGGGCTGACCGAGCGCCCAGCCCACGGTGGACGGGTCGAGCCGCAGGTCGAAGCGCTCCAGCAGCGCCGCCTGCTCGATCAGCTGCGGCGGGGCGTGCTCGACGCCGATGCACTGGTCCGGCGGCGGCAGCTGCGGCGGCTGCGCGGTGGTGCGCACGTCGCCCTCGACGGTGGAGAGGTCGCCGTGGCTGGCCACCACGCGCAGGCGTTCGACGCCGTCCTGGCTCAGCGAGGCGGTGCCGGTGGAGAGGCCGCGGCCGCTGCGCAGCACCTCGGTGCGGACGGTGGCCGGGCCGGGCGTGGAGGCGGACAGGTAGTAACCGCTGATCGACACCGGGTCCGGGTGGTCGGCGTGCTCCAGCGACAGCGCGTGTCCGGCGACGGCGAGCAGCATCCCGCCGTTGACCCCGCCGCCGATCTGCCAGCCGGGGCCGAGTTCGGCCTCGTAGCGGCCGGGCTCGTCGGCGTGTCTGGTCAGGGCGATGCCCCGGTCGAACTCGCTGCGGGTCGCGGTGGTCATGGGGGTGGCCTGCCCTTCACTGCGGGGACGTGTGCGGCTGCGCCCGCCAAGTTACTGGCGAGTAGATCACCACCTTACGCCGCCCGGGTGAAACGCGCGACGGCCGTCGCACCCGGGATCCGGGTCCGACGGCCGTCTGCGGGGCGCCACCGCCTACCGGCGGATGCTCGGCTTCAGCTCCAGGAAGCGCGCGAGCAGGCCGTTGACGAAGGCCGGGGAGTCGTCCGTGGAGAACTCCTTGGCGATCTCGACCGCCTCGTCCAGGACGACCGCGTCCGGGACGCCGTCCTCCCAGATCAACTCGTACGCACCGAGCCGCAGGACGTTGCGGTCCACTATCGGCATCCGGTCGAGCGTCCAGCCCACCGCGTACTGGGAGATCAGGTCGTCGATCCGACGGGCGTGCTGGACGTACCCCTCGATGAGTTCCATGGTGTACTCACCGACCTGCGGGGTGCCCTCCTCCGGCTTGGGCTCGCGGGCGCGGGCCACCCAGTCGGCGAGGACCTGCTGCGGGTCGACCCCGCGGTGGTCGGCCTCGAAGAGGATCTGGAAGGCCCGGGTACGGGCCTTGCTGCGTGCGGCCGACACGGACTTACTTCACCCGGCCGAGGTAGCTGCCGTCGCGGGTGTCGACCTTGACCTTCTCACCGGTGGTGATGAAGAGCGGCACCTGGATCTCGGCGCCGGTCTCCAGGGTCGCCGGCTTGGTGCCACCGGTGGAGCGGTCGCCCTGGACGCCCGGCTCGGTCTCGGCGATGGTCAGCTCGACGGCGGCCGGGAGCTCGATGTAGAGCACCGCGCCCTCGTTCTGCGCGACCAGGGCCTCGAAGCCCTCCAGCAGGTACTTGGCGGCGTCGCCGACGACGGCGGGCTCGATGGTCAGCTGGTCGTAGGTGTCCATGTCCATGAACACGAAGTTCTCGCCGTCCTTGTACGAGAACTGCATGCCGCGCTTGTCGACGTTGGCGGTCTCGACCTTGGTGCCCGCGTTGAAGGTCTTGTCGACGACCTTGCCCGTCAGGACCTCCTTGAGCTTGGTACGCACGAAGGCCGGGCCCTTGCCGGGCTTGACGTGCTGGAACTCGACGACGGACCAGAGCTTGCCGCCCTCCAGCTTGAGGACCATGCCGTTCTTGAGATCGTTCGTGGAAGCCACGGGCGCACTTACTCCTGGATATAGCTGTCAAGGAACCAAGGGGTGCGTCCTGCCGCCGACGGCCCGGGGGCCGCGGTCACAGGGCGAGGAGCTCCTTGGTGGTGATGGTGAGCAGCTCGGGCCCGCCCTCCTCGAGGGGGCGCACCACGAGCGTGTCCTCGATCCGGACACCGCCCCTGCCCGGGAGGTGGACCCCAGGACCGACGGTGACCGGTACGCGGCTGTCCAGTTTACCCATGTCCGAAGGGCCGAGGCGCGGCGCCTCCCGGATCTCCAGCCCGATGCCGTGCCCCACCGGGTGCGGGGACGCCTCGGTGTGGCCGGCCGCCTCCAGGATCTGCCGCGCGGCCCGGTCGGGCACGTACTGCTCCACGCCTGGTCCGAGCGCCTCCCGGGCGGCCCGCTGGGCGCGGAACACCAGCCGGTGCAGCTCGACCTGCCAGGGCGCGGGGGCGGCGCCGATCACGAAGGTCCGGGCGGTCGAGATGCCGTAGCCGCGGTACTGGGCGCCCATCACCACGGTCAGGAAGTCACCCTCCTCCACCCGGCGGTCGGTCGGCTGGTGGGCGGGCTGCCCGGAGTGGCTGCCGGTGCCGACGGACACCGGGAAGGCCGCCCGGTCCGCACCGTGGTCGATCATCCGGCGTTCCAGCTCCATCGCCAGGTGCCGCTCCGTCCGCCCGACCAGGATCGACTCCAGGAGCTCGCCGAGCGCCTGGTCGGCGATCTCGGCGGCGATCCGCAGGTCGGCGATCTCGTGCTCGTCCTTGACCACCCGCAGCCGCTCCACCAGCCGGTCCAGGTCGGCCAGCCGGGCACCGCCGGACAGGCCGGCCACCGACCGGTGCCGGCTGACGGTCAGGTCGTGCTCCTCCACCGCCAGCGCCGCCAGCCTGAGCCGCGCCGCGGCCTCGGCCGCCGCCAGGGCGGTGTCCGCCCCGGCCGGCACCGGCACCTGGGTGACGTCCGGGGCGATCAGGTGCTCCCCGGTGTCGTCCGGCGGCAGGTCGTCCGGCAGCGCCAGCAGTGCGCGGTCCCTGGTGAGCAGCAGCGTCGCCCCGCAGGGCGCGCAGCCGGTCAGATACCGCACGTTCGCCGCCCGGGTGATCAGCGCCGCATCGGCCCCGGCCGCACTGCAGTGCTCCCTCACCCGCTCCCGCCGACCCGCGTACGCATCAGACATGCGTCGAGCCTACGAAGCCGCACCCCGTTCCGCCCGCCGAGCACTCCCGAGGGGGCACGTCGCCGCTGCCCGCACGCCCCGGCTCGCACCCCGGGCCGACCGGTTCGGGGCTGTCACTGCCCGGTCGGCTGCCAGCGCTTCTCGACCCCGGCCAGCTTCCAGTAGCCGATCGCCGCGGCCCAGACCACCACGAAGAGCCCGGCGATCGCGTACCCGACGTTGTCCAGCGAGATGTCCGCGATCCAGCCGCTCACCGGGTCGGTCAGGTCGAGCTTCTCGTGCAGCACGCCGACCAGTTCGATCGTGCCGATGACGAAGGCCACCGCGATCGACAGCCCCGTGATCGTCAGGTTGTAGTACACCTTGCGCACCGGGTTGGAGAAGGCCCACTGGTACGCGAAGTTCATGAACGTCCCGTCCAGCGTGTCGAACAGGCTCATCCCGGCCGCGAAGAGCAGCGGCAGGCAGACGATCGCGTACCAGGGCAGCCCGGCCGCCGCGCCCGAGCCCGCCATCACCATCAGGGTGACCTCGGTCGCGGTGTCGAAGCCCAGGCCCAGCACCATGCCCACCGGGAACATCTGCCCCGGCCGGGTGATCGACCGCGTCGCCCGGTTCAGCACCCTCGCCAGGAAGCCGCGCGAGTTCAGGTGCTCCTCCAGCTGCGCCTCGTCGTACTTCCCGGCCCGCATCGCCCGGAACACCTTGAGGATGCCCACCAGCGCCGCCAGGTTGAGCGCGCCGATCAGGTACAGGAACGCGCCGGAGGCCGTCGTGCCGACCATCCCCAGCCACTGGTGGGTCGTCGACTCGTCGTCCATCAGGGTGTTGGCCAGCTGGGCGCCGCCCGCCACCAGGGCGGCCATGATGACCACCATCGAGGAGTGCCCGAGGGCGAACCAGAAGCCCACCGACACCGGGCGCTTGCCGTCCGCCATCAGCTTGCGGGTGGTGTTGTCGATCACCGCGATGTGGTCGGCGTCGAAGGCGTGCCGCATGCCGAGGGTGTACGCGGTGATGCCCAGGCCCACCCCGAAGACCTGGGTGCCGACCGCGTAGTTGTGGGGCGCGACCAGGAAGAACAGCGTCCCGAACGCGACCACGTGCATGGCCAGGATCACGCCCATCAGTCCGGCCGTGCGGACGGTGTCCTCGCGCTTCCAGCGGAACGTCGGCAGTGCGGACGGCGCCGCCGGCGCCCCGGGGGCGGCGGTTTCGGGCAGGGTCATACGCGGATCACGCTCCAGCACCTCGTGGAAAGACTTCGTGAGATGCCGTGGCCGGTCTCCTGGCTTACGGGGCACCCGTACCCGCCTTCCCAGACGCGCGAAGCGCCCAGTGGCGTCGTGGATACGGACGACTCCCCCCGATCACAGTGGCGAGGGCCGCTCCGGACTGGGACCCCTGAGGGTCCGTCACCGGTCTTCCCGAGCACCACGGCGGGCAACACCGTAGGGGGCCCGGCTCCACCCATGCAAGGCTGCGCACCTGCGCAGGTGTCCAGGATCACAGGCCCCGGCCTGCGAGAATGTCCGCATGCATCTCGTACCGGCCGACCGCGCGGACCACCGCACCATCGACGGACACCGGGTCTGCGAGGCCATCGCCGCCATCGGCGACACCGCGCACGTCCGCACCTGGGCCGAGCGGTTCTCCCTGCTCGCCGACCCGGGCCGGCTCGCCCTCCTGCTCGCCCTGCACCGCGCCGGCCCGCTCGCCGTGACCGACCTCGCCGTCGCCACCGGTATGCGCGACCCCGCCGTCTCCCAGGCCCTCCGACTGCTCCGCACCGCCGGCGTGGTCACCGGCGACCGCGACGGACGCGTCGTGCGCTACCGGCTCGTCGACGACGCCCTGCGCCCCCTCCTCGACCCCTGCGCCGCCGCCGACCACCACGAACCCACCGCTGCCACCGGCTGACCCGCCCCGGACGGACCCGCCGGAGCGGGGCCGGATGAGTACGATCTTCGTGTGCTGAACCGCCTGCGGCGCCGGCCCCGGCCCTGGCCCGACGAAGACCGCTGGGAGACCTGGCCCGTCCGGGCCCGCGTCCTCGCGGTCGCCCGCACGCTCACCTCGGCCACCCGGGTGCTCGACGTGCTCACCCTGCTCGTCCGCCCGCAGCTCGGCGTCCGGTGCTACCTCACCGTCAACCCGGGCTCGGCGTTCACGGCGGGCCTCGGCCCCTACCTGGCCGACCAGCAACCCGCCGTCACGGTCATCCCGTGGGAGGAGGCCGTCCGGTACGAGTTCGACCTCGCGGTGTCCTGCGCGGTCCACGCCTCCATGCACCGGCTGCGCGCCCCGCTCGTCGTCCTCCCCCACGGCGCCGGCTACAACCGCCTGGTCGCCGAGTCCACCGGGGACGGGGTCAGTGCCGCCGGCCTGTCCCGTCAGGAGCTCACCCACCGGGGGCGGGTCTTCCCCGCGGTCATCGGGCTGTCCCACGAGGAGCAGTTCGAGCGGCTGGCGGCCACCTGCCCCGAGGCGCTGCCGCACGCACGGGAGGTCGGCGACCTCACCTTCTCCAGGATGCTGGCCAGCCGCGGCCGGCGGGACGCCTACCGCGCCGCCCTCGGGGCCGTCGACGGCCGGCGCCTCGTCGTCGTCACCTCCACCTGGAGCAGGCACTCCCTGGCGGCGCACTGCCTCGACCTGCCGCGCCGGCTGGTCACCGCGCTCCCCGCCGACGAGTACGCCGTGGCCGTGGTCCTGCACCCCAACGTCTGGGACCGGCACGACCCCGAACTGCTGCTGGCCACGGCCCGGGGCTCCGGCCTCAGGCTGATCCCCCCGCACCAGGGCTGGCAGACCGCCCTGGTCGCCGCCGACCTGCTGATCGGCGACCACGGATCGGTCTCCTTCTACGGCGCGGCACTGGACCGCCCCACCCTGCTGGTGGCCACCGGCGCCGCCGAACTCGACCCGGGGTCCCCCACCTACGCCTTCGGCCAGGCGGCGCCCGCGCTCGACCCGGACGGCGACCTGCACGCCCAGCTCGAAGCGGCCGTCGCGACGTACGACCCGGAGCTGCTGCGCCCCGTCACCGACCGCTCCCTCGGCCAGCGCGACCGGGCCGTCCCGGCCCTGGCCCCCGTCCTGTTCGGCTTCCTGGCGGACAAGGTCGACGACCTCACCACCCCCACCGCCCTGCCGCCCTACCCGGCCCCGGTACCGCTCCCGGCGGAGCGGCCGACCGCCTACGACGTCGAGGGCGAGTGCGCGGACGGCGAGGTCTCGGTACGCCGGTACCCGATCGACCCGCAGGGCCACCCCCGGGGCTTCTTCGCCCTGGACGCCGCCGAGACCACGGTGGAACTGCGCTCCGTGGCCGAGGTCCTGGCCAGGACGGAGGTCGACGCCGAGGAGCCGGCCGGGCGCTGGATCGTCGAGGCCGCCGACGGGATCCCCGGCCTCGCCGTGACGGTGGCCGCCCTCGCCCGGGACCGCTGCGCGCTCCGGCTGCGCACCGGCGAGCTCCTGGAGGCACGCGCCGAGGCCCCGTGGGCCGGCGCCGAGCCCCGGCTCGACCCGCTGCTGCTCGGCGCGGCCGTCGCGCTCTGGCTCGCCGAGGGCGGCGCCCCCGGCACCCTGCCCGACCACGGCCTCACCATCCGCACCGGCCGCCACCGCACCCGGGTGGCCTTCACCCCGCCGCCCTGAGGCCTTTTCCCCCGGCACGGTGACGGTTTCAGCCCTTCAGCTCCTCCAGCCGGCCCCGCGCCCGCTCGGCGAGTGCCGCGTCGCCCAGCTCCTCCGCGAGCGCGGCGAGCAGGGTGAAGGCCTCGGCCTCCTTGGCCCGCTGGCCGAGTTCGCGAGCCCGCCGCGCGCAGTCCTCGGCGGCCCGGGCGGCGAGGTCAAGCCGCCCCAGCGCGCGCTGGGCCCGGGCCCGGACCAGCGGCAGCCGCATCAGCATCGGGTCGCCGGTCTCCTCCGCCCGCGCCGTCGCCTCGTCCAGGACGTCCAGCGCCTCCGCCGCGCGCCCGGCCGCGACCAGCGCCTGGGCGACGTTGTAGCTCTGCACCACCACGCCGTGCGGATCGGTGCGGTTGTCCTCCAAGGCCAGCCGGAACAGCTCCACCGCCTGCTCCGGGCGCCCGTCGGCCAGGCAGAGCAGCCCGTGCGTCTCGTGCAGCACACCGCTCAGCTGCGGCTCCCCGACCAGCGGCAGCTGCTCCGAGGCCAGCGCCAGCTGCTCGGCCGCGCGGGGGAAGTCCCCGAGCTCGTAGTGGGCGCGGGCCAGCTGGTTGCGCATCCGGATCACCGCGTCCGGGCGGTTGTCCCACTGCGCCGACTCGACGCCGAGCCGGTGCGTCTCGATCCAGTCCCCGTAGTTCTTGCCGCTGTGGTAGAGCGCCCAGAGCGATTCGCACAGCCGCCACACCTCACCGTGCCAGCCCTGTTCGGCCGCCGCCCGCACCGCCTCCCGGAGGTCGGCCCGTTCGGCCCGGAGCCACTCCAGCGCCTCCGCCTTGGAGGCGAACTCGCGCCCCGGGGCGTCGGGGGGCTCCTGGAGCCGGAACCGCTCCCCGAGCACCAGCGCGTCGGCCGCGGCGGCCCGGGCCCGGTAGTAGGCGACCGCGCGGGCCAGCAGGCCGGTGCGGTCGGGGAGTTCACCGGCCGTGCGGCGGGCGTGCAGGCGCACCAGGTCGTGTGCGCGGAACCGCTGCCCCGGCCCCGGGTCCACCACCTCGTCCAGCAGGTGGGCCGCGCGCAGTTCGCTCAGCCCGTCCCGGACGCGCTCGACGCCGGCCGCCTCCGCCAGCTCGGCGGAGACGAACGGCCCGGGGGCGGTACCGACCAGCCGGTACAGCGCCCGGGCCGGCCCGGAGAGCCGCCCGTACACCTGGTCGAGCATCCGGTCGACCCCGCCCTCCTCGTTGCTCAGCGACGCCAACCTCCGCTCCGAGTCCGCGAGTTCGGCCACCACCTGGTCGACGTCGAGCTCGTCGTGGTCGACCAGCTGGAAGCCCACGGCGTTCAGTGCCAGCGGCAGTCCGCCGCAGAGTCCGACCAGCTCGTCCAGCTCCCGGTCGGTGCCCCGGTCGGGCCCGAGCCAGCGGCGCACCAGCTCCGCACCGGCCGGGGTGCTCAGCGGGTCCAGCCGCCGCACCTCGGCGCCGTCGAGGACCAGACCGGGCAGGCGTCGCCGCCCCGCGACCACGACGAGCCCGTCGGACGGCAGCAGCGTGCGGACCTCCCCCGCCTGCTCGACGTTGTCCAGGAACACCAGGACGCGCTTGCCGGTCGTCACCGTCCGGTACGCCGCGGCCCGCTCGGCCAGGGTGGCCGGCACCGCGGCCCCGAAGGCGCGCAGGAACCCGGCCAGCACCTCACCGAGGTCGACCCCGCCGAGGTGGCGGTAGGCCGCGAGGTCCGCGTAGAGGTCGCCGTCCGGGAGGTGCGCGCGGTGCGCCGCGACGAACTGGGAGATCAGTTCCGTCTTCCCCACGCCGCCGAGGCCGGTGAACGCCACCACCGCCGGACCGTTCTCGTCGAGCCGGCCGAGCGCCCGGACCAGGGCGGCGAGTTCACCCTCCCGGTTGACGAAGGTGGGCCGCGGTCTGCGGACCTGACGGGGCGTACCGGGCGGCGGCGGGCCCTGGTGCAGGTGCACCGCCCCGATGCTCTGGGCCTGCACCACGTGGCCCCCCACCGTCCCCGAGACGGTGTTGGCCACCTCCCGCCGCTCCATCCGCCTGCTCCCTCCGGCCGGTCGGCCCCAGCCTACGGGCTGGGCTCCCGGCCGGGGCGTGATCGGCCGGTCAGGTCGTCTGGCAGGTGGGGCACCAGAAGAGGTTGCGGGAGGCGTGCTGCTCGGTGCGGACGTCGGTGCCGCAGACCAGGCAGGGCATCGCGGCACGGCGGTACACGTAGACCTCGCCGCCGTGGTCGTCGACGCGCGGCGGGCGGCCCATCGCCTCGGGGGTGTGCTCGGGGCGGACGGTGTCGATCCGGCCGGCGCCGACGCCCTCGCGCATCAGGGCGACCAGGTCGGCCCAGACGGCGTCCCATTCGGCGCGGGTGAGGTCGCGGCCGGCCCGGTGGGGGTTGATGCCGTGGCGGAACAGCACCTCGGCCCGGTAGACGTTGCCGACCCCGGCCAGCACCTTCTGGTCCATCAACAGGGCGGCGACGGTCGTCCGGCTGGCCGACACCCGGCGCCAGGCGGCCTCCGGGTCGGCGTCGGCGCGCAGCGGGTCGGGGCCGAGGCGGGCGGCGACGCCGGCCTTCTCGGCGCCGGTGACCAGGGCGCAGGTGTTGGGGCCGCGCAGGTCGGCGTAGCCCTCGTCGTTGGCCAGCCGGAGCCTCACCAGGCCGACGGGTTCGGGGGCGGGGCCGGTGGCGAAGGTGAAGCCGCCGTAGAGGCCGAGGTGGACGTGCACCCAGGCGCCCTCCTCGAAGCCGAGGAAGAGGTGCTTGCCCGTCGCCTCGGCCGCGGTGAGCAGCTGCCCGTCGATGCTCTTGGCCTCGTCGGCGAACCGGCCCTGCGGGCTGGAGACCTCGACCGGTCGGCCGCCGAAGGCGCGCAGGTTCTCGGCGGCGAGGCGGTGGATGATGTGGCCTTCGGGCACGGGCGTCAGCTCCCCCGGGTGGTTCGACAGGCTGGTGGGCCCCGGTGGGCCGGGACTCCGGCGGGCCGGCGGCCCGGTACTCCGACGGGACCGGTCCATCATCGCAGCCGCCACCGACGGCCGGGCCCGGCCGGGGAGGTCAGCGGACCGGCATGCCCATCAGCCGGGCGAGGATCACCCGGTCCAGTTCGGCGGCGGTGCCGGCCACGTCCAGGTAGGAGTTGTCGATGATCGGCAGCCCGGAGTTGTACCAGCCGGCCATCCGGCCGTGGATCCGGGCCACTTCCTCGTCGCCGAGCCGCCGGTTGCCGTTGCGCCGGGCGTTGCGGCGCAGCACGGAGTCGAGGCTGGGCAGCAGCACGACGGGGATCATGCCCGGTCCGATGTGGCGCTTCCAGCCGCCGAGTCCGATGGCCGGGCGGTCCGGGAAGACGGCGTCGTCGATGATGCAGGAGATGCCGTTGGCGAGGTAGTTGCGGCAGGCGAAGCCGCAGGTGCGGCGGGCGAGCCGGTACTGCGCCTCGGAGGCGTTGTTCCAGCCGGACTGCGGGTTGGCGAAGCCGGACTGCACCCATTCGCGGACGTCGTCCAGGCTGATGTGCGCGGTCGGGGTGGGCCGCCGCTCGGCCCAGTACCGGGCGACGGTGGTCTTTCCGGCGCCGGCCGGGCCGATCAGCAGGACGGCGATCGGCCCGGTGGGCGCGTGCCGCTGCGGCGGGTGGGCGGGCAGCTGGACGGGCATGCCGGAGGGCAGCACGAAGTGGCCGGTCGCCCCGGCGGGGACGGGCGCGCTCGGTGCGCTCGCCACGGGGGGCGCGCCGGGTACGGACACCGGCGGGGCCGGCGCGGGCGTCGGCACGGGTGCCGGGGGCATCGGCGGCGGTCCGGCCGCACCTGCGGGGCTCGTCGGACCGATCGGACCCACGGGGTTCGTCGGGCTCATCGGGCCCGTCCCCGCCGGCTGCGCTCCCGGTGGGAGCGACGGCCCGGCCCCGGGCCCGGCGGGCCCCGGCGGCACCGGCGGAGCGACGGGTCGCGGCGGGACCTGCCCACTCCCGGCGTACTGCGTCACGGTCACCTCCGACACCTCTCAGCGGGGACGATACACGTCGGCCCGGCGGCGGGCACAGTCCGCCGCCGGGCCGCTGACCGGCCGTCAACGGGGTGTCAGCGCGTGGTGAGCCGTTCGGCCAGCGCCCGCAGGGCCAGCTCGTAGGAGCCGAGCCCGAATCCGGCGATGGTGCCGGAGGCGACGGCGGCGATCACCGAGGTGTGCCGGAAGGTCTCCCGGGCGTACGGGTTGGAGATGTGCACCTCGATCAGCGGCGCGGTGCGCTGGGCGGCGGCGTCCCGCATCGCGTACGAGTAGTGCGTGAACGCGCCCGGGTTGATCACCACCGGCACCTTGCCGTCGGCCGCCTCGTGCAGCCACTCGACCATCTGCTGCTCGGAGTTGGTCTCGTGCACCTCGACCTCGAAGCCGAGCTCCCCGCCGAGCGCCGTGCAGCGCTCGACCAGCCCGGCGTAGGAGGTGGCCCCGTAGACGTCGGGCTCGCGGCTGCCGAGCCGGCCGAGGTTGGGGCCGTTGAGCACCATGACCCGGGTCACGCCGAGACCTCCGCGTAGGCGGCGACCAGCAGGGACGGGTCGGGGCCCTCCAGGACGGAGGTCTTGCCGAGGCCGTCCAGGACGATGAAGCGGATCAGGTCGCCGCGCGACTTCTTGTCGATCTTCATGGCGTCCAGCAGCTTCGGCCAGGCCGCGGCCTGGTAGGTCAGCGGCAGGCCGACGGAGGCCAGCACGGTGCGGTGCCGGTCGGCGGTCTCGTCGTCCAGCCGGCCGGCCAGGCGGCCGAGTTCGGCGGCGAAGACCATGCCGATGGAGATCGCGGCGCCGTGCCGCCACTTGTAGCGCTCGTTGCGCTCGATGGCGTGGCCGAGGGTGTGGCCGTAGTTGAGGATCTCGCGGCGGCCGGACTCCTTGAGGTCCCCGGAGACGACGTCGGCCTTGACCTGGATGGCGCGGCGGATCAGTTCGACGGTGTGCGGGCCGTCCGGGGTCTTGGCGCCCTCCGGGTCGGCCTCGATCAGGTCGAGGATGGCCGGGTCGGCGATGAAGCCGCACTTGATGACCTCGGCGAGGCCGGACACGTAGTCGTGCCGGGGCACGGTGGCCAGGGTGTCGAGGTCGGCGAGCACGCCCACCGGCGGGTGGAAGGCGCCGACCATGTTCTTGCCCTCGGCGATGTTGATGCCGGTCTTGCCGCCGACGGCCGCGTCGACCATGCCGAGCAGCGTGGTGGGCATGGAGATCCAGCGGACGCCGCGCAGCCAGGTGGCGGCGACGAAGCCGGCCAGGTCGGTGGTGGCGCCGCCACCGAGGCCGACGACGACGTCGCTGCGGGTGAAGCCGGTCTGGCCGAGCACCGACCAGCAGTACGCGGCGACCTCGGCGCTCTTGGCGTCCTCCGCGTTGGGCACCTGCAGCGCGATGGCCTCGTAGCCCTCGCCGAGCAGGTCCTCGCGGATGGCGTCGGCGGTGGCGGCCAGCGCCTCGGGGTGGATGAGCGCGACCCGCTTGGCGCGGGTGCCGATGAGCGGCGCCAGCTCGCCGAGCAGCTGGTGCCCGATCAGCACGTCGTACGGGTCGTGGCCGGCGCTGCCGCCGACGTGAATCCTGACGATGGGGTCAGTCATGGGGGGTCTTCAGCTCCAGTGCTTCCAGTACGGCGTCCGCGACCTGCTCGGGGGTGCGGCCGGCGGTGTCGACGACGGCGGTGGCCACCTCCAGGTAGAGGGGGCGGCGGGCCTCCATCAGCTCGCGCCAGCGGGCCCGCGGGTTGACGGCCAGCAGCGGGCGCGGCGCGTCCAGGCCGACCCGCTTGACCGCGTCCGCCAGCGGGACCTCCAGGAAGACCACCGGCAGTTCGCGCAGCAGGGCGCGGGTGGCCTCGGCCAGCACCGCACCGCCGCCGAGCGCGAGGACGCCGTCGTGCTCCTCGGCGCCGGCGCGCACGGCCCGGACCTCCAGCTCGCGGAAGTGCGGCTCGCCCTCGTCGATGAAGATCTCCGGGATCGGCTTGCCGGCCAGCGCCTCGATGTCGGCGTCGGTGTCCCGGAGGGCGACGCCGAGGCGGTCGGCCAGGGCCCGCCCGACGGTGGACTTGCCACTGCCGGGCGGGCCGACCAGCACCACGATCGGGGTGCCCATTACCGGACGATCAGGTGGTCGAGGTAGTTCTGCACGTTGCGGCGGGTCTCGGTGACGTGGTCGCCGCCGAACTTCTCGTTGACCGCGTCGGCCAGCACCAGCGCGACCATCGCCTCGGCGACGATGCCGGCGGCCGGCACGGCGCAGACGTCCGAGCGCTGGTGGTGCGCCTTGGCCGGCTCGCCGGTGCGCACGTCCAGGGTCTGCAGGGCGCGCGGCACGGTGGCGATCGGCTTCATCGCGGCGCGCACCCGCAGGACCTCGCCGGTGGACAGGCCGCCCTCGGTGCCGCCGGAGCGGCCGGAGGTGCGCCGGACGCCCTCGGGGGTGGGGACGATCTCGTCGTGCGCCTGGGAGCCGGGCACCCGGGCCAGCTCGAAGCCGTCGCCGACCTCGACGCCCTTGATCGCCTGGATGCCCATCAGCGCGGCGGCCAGCCGCGCGTCCAGCCGGCGGTCCCAGTGGACGTGCGAGCCGAGGCCCACCGGCACGCCGTAGGCGAGCACCTCGACGACGCCGCCGAGGGTGTCGCCGTCCTTGTGGGCCTGGTCGATCTCGGCGACCATCGCCTTCGAGGCGTCCTCGTCCAGGCAGCGGACCGGGTCGGCGTCCAGCCGGGCCTCGTCGGCGGGCTGCGGGACGACGCCGGCCGGGGCCTTGGCGGCGGCCAGCTCGACCACGTGGCTGACGATCTCGATCCCGCAGGTCTCCTTCAGGTATGCGCGGGCGACGGCACCGAGCGCGACCCGGGCGGCCGTCTCGCGGGCGCTGGCGCGCTCGAGGATCGGGCGGGCCTCGTCGATCGAGTACTTCTGCATGCCGGCGAGGTCGGCGTGGCCGGGCCGGGGGCGGGTGAGCGCCTCGTTGCGGGCCAGTCCGGCCAGCACCTCCGGGTCGACCGGGTCGGCCGACATGACCTGGTCCCACTTGGGCCACTCGGTGTTGCCGACCATGATCGCGACGGGGCTGCCCATGGTCTCGCCGTGCCGGACGCCGCCGAGGAAGGTCACCTCGTCCTGCTCGAACTTCATCCGTGCGCCGCGACCGTAACCGAGCCGGCGGCGCGCCAGCGCGTCGGCCACCACCGCGGTGGTGACCGGTACACCGGCGGGCAGGCCCTCCAGCGTCGCGACGAGTGCGGGGCCGTGCGACTCCCCCGCCGTCAGCCAGCGCAACGTACCCAACGGAGCTCCTTCATCAGCGGACCGGCCACGGCACCGCCGGGGCCCGCCCGGGCGTGCCTTGTGCCTGAATCCTTTCATGCCCCGGCAGCACCCGTGGGCACAGTCCGCGTGCCGGACGGCAACCGGCCAACCGACGGGACGGTACACGACGGGTTCCGGCCAGGAGCGGGCTCCGGCCGCTCCCGGCTCGCACCGGTTCACCGCCCTGCAGCACCGCGTCGGCACCCGGCCCGCACCGCGTCGGCACCGGGCAGCCGCGGCGTCAGCGCCCGGCGAGGGCCCGCTCGCCCGCCGCCCGCATCGCGGCCAGCGGACCCGGGCCGCGCCCGGTGAAGGCCTCGCTCTGCAGCACCGCCTGGTGCACCAGGAGGTCCAGCCCGCCGAGGACGGTCGCCCCGCGCGCCGCGCACGCGGCGGCCAGCGCGGTCGGCCACGGGTGGTAGAGCACGTCGAACAGCGCCCCCGGCCCGGCCGGCAGCTCCGCGGCGAAGCCGTCGGTCGCGCCGGCCGGCGTGGTGGAGACGGTCAGCGGCCTGGCCAGCGCCTCGGCGCCGCGCTCCCAGTCCGCGGTGCGCACGGCCACGCCGAGCCGTTCGCCCAGCTCGGCCATCTCGCGGGCGCGCTCCGGGCTGCGCACGTAGACGGTCACCTCGCCGGTGCAGACCTGGGCGAGCGCCGCCAGCGCCGAGGAGGCGGTGGCCCCGGCGCCCAGCACGGCCGCCTCCGGCACCGAGGTGATGCCGCGCTCGCGCAGCGCGTTGACGAGGCCGGGGACGTCGGTGTTGTCCCCGGTGCGCCGGCCGTCCGCGGTGAACACCACGGTGTTCACCGCGTCCACCGCGCGGGCCGCGGCGCTGACCTCGTCGAGCAGCGGGATGACCGCCCGCTTCAGCGGCATGGTCAGCGACAGCCCGGCCCACTCGGCCTCGTCCAGTCCGGCGAGGAAGCCGGGCAGGCCGGCCTCGTCCACCTCGAAGCGGTCGTAGCGCCAGCCGTCCAGACCGAGCGCCGCGAAGGCGGCCCGGTGCAGGTCCGGCGAGAGCGAGTGGGCGATCGGGGAACCGAGTACCGCGGCCCGGTGCTTGCTGGTCAACGCTTCGTCTCCGTGAACTGTCGTCCGGCCCGGGCTACTTCGCGGTGCAGTGGCCGCGCGCCTCGTCGAAGCCCTGCCCGGCCGCCTGGCAGTACTCCTTGACGTTGGCGTAGTGCTCCTTACTCGTCTCGGCGAAGCGGGTCTCGGTCGGGGACATCGCGATGAAGTACAGCCACTTGCCGTCGGCCGGGTGCAGCACCGCGTTGATCGCGTCGTCGCCGGGGTTGGAGATCGGCGTCGGCGGGAGGCCCTGGTTGATGTAGGTGTTGTACTTGTTGGACGCGTCGTCCATGTCCTTCTTGGTGAGCTCCTTGCGGCCCAGCGAGTACTGCAGCGTGGTGTCCATGCCGAGGCGGTGGTGGGTCTCGGGCTCGTTGGCCAGCCGGTTCTGGATGGTCTTGGCCATCTTGGCGAAGTCGGCGGTGTTGTTGCCCTCGCGCTGCAGGATGCTCGCCTCGATGAGCACCTCGTAGCCGTTCTTGAGGCCCACCGAGGCGGCCTGGGCGTCCAGGTTCGCGTACTTGTCGGTGGCGTTCTTCACCATCGCCTTGAGCAGGTCCTCGGGCTTCATGCCGTCGGCGATGTTGTAGCGGGTCGGCCAGAGGAAGCCCTCGACCTTGCCCTGGGCGTTCGCGGGCAGGCCGAGGTCGTTGACCTGGGCCGTGGCGACGCCCGCGGTGGTGCCCTTGGCGAGCTTCAGCTTGGTGTCGATCATGGCGTAGATCTCGCTGGAGTTCTTGCCCTCGGGGATCACGATCGCCGCGCCGCCCGCCTGCGCGAGCAGTTCCTTGAGCGCGTCGGCGGCCGGCATCTCCTTCTTCAGCCCGTAGAAGCCGGGCTGGACGGTGCCGCACTTGGGTTCGGCGTTGCACGCCGCGCTGAAGGCGTCGACGCTCTTCACCACACCGGCGTTCTTCAGCACCAGGCCGATCTGCCCGCCGACGGCGCCCGACTTGACCTCGACCTGGACGGAGCCGGTGCCCTCGCCGGTGAAGTCCGGCGGCGGACCGAAGTGGTCCTGGTAGAAGCCGTAGCCCCACCAGCCGGCGCCGCCCATGGCGCCGAGCAGCACCAGCGCGACCAGCAGGCAGGCCCCGCCGTTGCGGCGCCCGGACTTCTTGCCCTTCTCCTTGCGCTTCTTCTGCGCGTCGCGGGAGTTGTCCTCGTCGCCGAGGAAGCCGGACTGCCCGGCCTCGGCCTCCTCCTCCGCGTACGCGCCGTCCTCGTGGTGGCCGTCCTCGTGGCCGTCCCACTCGTCGGTCTCCGGTTCGGGCCCGGCCGGGGCGGCGCCCGCCTCCAGCGCGGCGGCCTCGGCCTCCCAGTCGATGCCGTCCGGACCGGGCCCGGAGGCCGGGGCGGGGGCGGCCGGCTGGGGTGCCCGGCGCCGGCCCTGCGGCTGGCCCGGCTGCCCGGGCTGGGCGCCCTGCTGCGGCATGCCGGGCTGCTGCACGCCCTGCTGCTGCATGTCGGCCTGCTGCGGCATGCCCGGCTGCTGGGCGTACCCCTGCTGCGACATCTGCTGCTGCGACATCTGCTGCTGGCCCATCGGCTGCTGCATCTGCGGCGGCATCTGCTGCTGCTGGTACCCCTGCTGCCCCATCTGCTGCTGCGGGTACTGCTGCTGGCCGTAGCCCTGCTGCGGCATCTGCTGCTGCGGGTAGCCCTGCTGCCCCGTCTGCTGCTGGCCGTAGCCCTGCTGCGGCATCTGCTGCTGCGGGTACCCCTGCTGCCCCATCTGCTGCTGGTACCCCTGCGGGTATCCCTGCTGGCCCGGATGCTGCTGGTCCATCGGCTGCTGCTGGTACCCCTGCTGCGCGTCCCCGTAGGCCTGCTGGCCCTGCGGGTACTGCTGCCACTGGCCGTCCTGCTGGCCGGGGACCGGCTGCTGACCGCCGTACCCGGGATCACCGGGGTGCCACGGCTCGGAGCCCTGGGGGCCGTAGCCCCGACCCAGATCGGTCATTGATCCCCTTAACCGACGAAGACGGCCGGAGGATCGGACCGGCCGTCCGGGACGCCGTCCCGGATGATTCTCGAACCGGCGTGCTAGCGCAGCGCCTGGGAGGAGACGTTACCGTACCGCAGACGCGCCCCCGGCAGGGCGGACGTGGCGTCAGTGCCCGACCTCGCCCGCCGGCGCGCTTCCCGGCGCACCGCCCGGCGTGGCCGCCGCCGGGCCGGAGGCGGCGCCCGACGGGCCGCCCGGGGACGTGGCCGAGGCGCTCGGTTTCGCCGTCGCGCGGTAGGCGTTGAACTCCGCGACGTTGCGCTGCTGCACGTCGAAGCTGTCGGTGAAGCGGGTGTCGCCCGGCTTCACGGTCACGAAGTAGAGCCAGTCGCCCTGCGCCGGGTCCAGCGCGGCCATGATCGCCTGCCGCCCCGGGTTGGAGATGGGGGTGGGCGGCAGTCCGGGGTGCAGGTAGGTGTTGTACGGGGAGTCCAGGCGGGTGTCGGTGACCGTGGTGTTCAGGGTGGAGCGGCCGAGCGCGTAGTTGATCGTGGAGTCCAGCTGCAGCGGCATGCCCTTGGCCAGCCGGTTGTAGATCACCCGGGCCACCTTGCCCATGTCCTCGGTGTTGTCGGCCTCGCCCTGGACCATGCTGGCCACGGTGACCAGCCCGTAGAGGCTCTGTCCGAGGGTCTGCGCGACGACGTCCGCGTCGTCCCGGCTGAACTCCTTGCCGGCCCGTTCGACCATCTGCTTCAGCAGGTCGACCGCGGTGGTGCCGTCGGTGACGCTGTACGTCGCGGGGAAGAGGTAGCCCTCGGGGCTGCCGTTGGCGAAGTCCGGCAGGCCCAGCTCGGCGCCCTGGTCCTTGGCGGTGCGCTGGGTGGTGCCCTCGGGCAGGTTGAGCTTCTTGTCGATGGCCGCGTAGATCTGGTAGCCGCGCCAGCCCTCGGGAATGGTCAGCCCGTTGGCGTTGGCCGGGTCGATCAGGATGGCGAGCGCGGCCGCGGCCGACATCTTCTGCTTCAGGGTGTACGTGCCGGGCTGGATCCGCCCGGCGGCCGCGGCGCTGCCCTTGGCCGCCCGGGTGAAGGCGGTCGAGCTGGCCACCACCCCGTTGCGCACCAGCGCGGACGCGATCTGGGAGAGCCCGGCGCCCTCGGGCACCGAGACCTGGACGCTGCCGGCACCCTCCCCCGCGAAGTCCGCGGCGGCCGGGGGCTTGCGCTGTCCCTGGAGCCAGCTGTAGCCGGCCAGTCCGGCCCCGCCGAACACCGCGACCAGGGCGAGCGCGGTGAGCGCACAGGCGAGTCCGTTGCGCCGCCGGTGGGGATCCGGTGCATCGGAGCGCGGGCGGCGCGCACCCGGCGGACGGCCCTGCGGCTCCAGCACCGGCGCACCCAGGTGGCCGGGGGTGAGCCCCGGGTGGAAGTCCTGGTCGGTCATGGCTCGCGTCCCCTCGGCGGTCCCGGAACAGACGAGAGGGGTGCGGGGGGGCCCCGGCCCCCCCCCCCCCCCCCCCCCCCCAAAAACACACCCCCCCCCCCCCCCCCCCCCCCAGCCCCCCCCGCGGGCGCGCG